>NZ_JARXYP010000001.1:0-359859 GCF_029893805.1 Streptomyces sp. SAI-135 | reverse complement strand
AGGCGGCCGGCCGGCACGGTGTGCTCGATTCCTCCCGGCTCTCCGAACCGCCAAGTGCCTCGGTGGACGATCCATAGGCGTACGTGATCATCGGCCCCGACCCGGCGGCCCGCCGTTCGGAGGGCGGCAGCGTTCTCGAAGCGGTTGAACATGACGTCACGTACCCAGAAAGCTCGGGACCGCGCCGAGAAGCCGGCGACGGTCGTCCGGTCCAGCGGGGCCAGCGCGAAGGTGTCGCCCAGCCGGGTCTGCCACTCGCGCGCGAAGTCACTGAAGGCGTTCGCGCCGCTCACGCTGGCCGAGAGAGTGCCTTTCATGGGTGTCGCGAATCTTCCGTTCAAGATGTCGTGCCGGTCCAAGCCCCCGTGGCCGGGCCCTTCGTATTGTTTCGATGTGAATCAGAACAATGTTAACGAGGTGGCGAATTGAGCACGATCGCCATCGTGGGCGCAGGCCCACAGCTGGGTCGGGCGATCGGTCGGCGGTTCGCCGCCGAGGGGTTCGACGTGGCACTGATCGCCCGCAACTGTACGACGCTCCAAGAGGTCGCCGCTGATCTGGCCGATACGGGCGCTCGGGTCGGTGTGTTCCCCGCCGACGTGACCGATCGGCCCGCTCTGCACGCTGCGCTGGCTGCCGCCGAGGAGCAACTGGGACCGATAGACGTACTCGAGTACTCGCCCGCCCCGGCCCCGGCCGATCTGCGTCGAGCGCCGCTCGTCGAGGCCACGAAGGTCACCGTGGAGTCGGTTCTGGCCCAGCTGGATCTCTACCTGCTCGGCGGGGTCGCGGCGGTGCAGCACGTTCTGCCCGGCATGCTGGAGCGCGGTACGGGGACGGTCCTGGTCAGTAGTGGCGCAGGTTCTGGGCCGATGATCGCCCCACACGTGGCGAACGTTCAGATCGCCACCGGTGGGATGCGGAACTGGATTCTCAACCTGCATACCGCGCTTTCCGGTACCGGCGTCTACGCCGCGCACGTGGCGATTGCCGCCTTCATCGGCCAAGGCGGCCAGGATTCCCAGCCAGAGACGATGGCTGACGCTTACTGGCGGCTGCACATCGAGCGCACCGAAGCCGAGCTGGTCATCGAGGACCTGCCGGACGACTACCTGGAAAAGGGTCTGGCGGACAAGTTTGTGGAGTCCTGAGAGGTCGTTTTCTCTCGTTGTTTCATCCCGTGATGCGGATTTCATCCGCTGATGTCGGGTCGCGCCAGGAGACGGTGGTCTCGCCGGTGAGGCGGCGGGCCATGAGGTCGGGATGGCCGGGTGGATCGTCGCGTCGGAGCGGTGCGGGTGTGCTTCGTGGTCTCGTGCCAGGCGGCGGTGCAACATGAGCCAGCCGTAGGTCCTTCCGCGGCCCAGCGATTTCGGGATCGGGCTGAATCCCCTGGCCCAGGGCTCGCGTTGGATGGTTTCGAGGTCGATGTCGAGGGTGGCGGCGTGCTTGACGAAGCGCCTGCGGTAGCCGCCGTCGGCCCAGACCTCGCGCAGGCTCGGATGCTCGGTGGCGGACTGATCCAGGAGGGCGCGGCCGGCGGTGGAGTCCTGGACGCCGGCCGCAGTCACCAGCACCGCCAGCAGCAGGCCGAGAGTGTCGGTGCTGCGCTTGCGGCCCACGATCCTCTTGCGCGCGTCGATGCCCTGCGTGGGCGGGGACGCAGGTGGAGGTCTTGGCGCTCTGCGCGCCGATCACGAAGGCCGAGGGGTGGCGGTGTCTGCCTTCCTGCCGGGGCACCAACTCCCGTAAGAGACCGTTGAGCTGGGCGATGATGCCGTCGGACTGCCGTCGGACTGCCGTTTGGCGAAGTAGCCGTAGACCGTCTGGCGGGGCGGGAAGTGGTGTGGGGGGTAGGCCACTGGCAGCCGGTGCGGTCCACGAACGGAATCGCGTTCATGATCTCGCGCGTGCCGTGCCGAGGCGGCCGGGCAAAGTCCCGGGCCCGGCTACGGCGCTCGAAGCGCCAGGCAGACAGCACCGGCTCGGTCAATTCCCGGCGGACAGAGAACAGAAGAGCTGACCCTGTTCAACACCACCCGCACCGTACGCTTCGAGCCCGGCATGAACGCCATCGTGGGCTCCGTGAGTGGCGGCAAGACCGCCACCCTCAGGTGTCTGTGCGCCCTGCTGGGCGCCGAGGTGAGCTCAGTGAGCGGCTTCGTACTTCTCGATAACATCCCGGGGCACTCGCCCCCTGGAGTTGACCTCAATGCCCTGACTCTGGGCCCACTCGCGTACCTTCACGGCATTTGACCCGGAAGCGGTCTTCTTCCCACTGCCACGGCGGGAACTCCCACCTGGCTTACGGCCAACCTGGACGAAAGGCGCGAGGGCGTCGAGCAGTTGCTGGTAGCTGTCAGGGTTGAGGTCGACCTCGTAGCTGACACCATCGAGGCTAAACGTGTGGGTGGCGATGTCGGTGCCTTCGGTACCGGTAAGGTCGTCGGTATAGATGGTTACTGTCTTCTGAGCCATGACATTATCTCCATTTTCTGTGCCGGACGGGCTGAGTCTAATAGCTGACGGACGTGCTCCTCACCGACTCCATTAGTGTCTAACCGCAGACGGAGAAGCGTCTCCGGCCAGTCCTCAGCTGCTCCGACCTCCCTGACCGCGCAGTCTGACGGCCTCACCCCGGCCTGAAGGCCGGGAGTGCTTCTTTCGCCCGCTGCCGAAGAACGTCCTCGACCACCGGGTGGGGGCTACCCGTGAAGAAATGCGGATCGCGATCGTGACCTGGATCGAGCTGGCCTACCACTGACGTCGCCGACAAACCTTGCTCGGCCGATCGGTACTCGTCGAATTCGACACCGTCATTACTACGCTGGTCCTCCAGGCCGCGTGACCTCACCTGGGACCCGAATCCGCGTCAGGCCCGGGTGGGTTCGCCGCGGTCGCGGAGGATGGACCGAAGTCCACGGCGAGTCGATTACGAGGGCCTGCCAGGGCAAGTCCTGCCGCCGGGGCGTACCGCGTCTGGCGCCGGTCGACGGAGAGTGCGAGGCTCATGCCGGCTTGATTCGGTCTGTGCCCGCTCGCCGCGGCGAACGGCCAGTCGCAAAGGTGGGGTCGGCATCCACCCCTGCCTGGGACGAGGCATGAACGGCAGGTCAGAAGGTGCCGACCGTCCGCTCCTCGGTCTCTGGCTCCCAGACCTCTGGCGACGGGCGGGGATCGCTCGGCGTGCTGTCTGGTCGGTCCCGACCGGTATCCCGGCGGCGTGAGCGGCGTTCAAGTCGGCAGCGATCTCCACGCAGCCGGGGGCGCTCCGTACGCATGGGGCCTGAGGGGCCCGGTGCCTGCAGGGGAGGGGCACCGGGCCCCTCCGCTCAGTGCGCCGCCCGGATCAACCGCCTGCGGGGTGCGGAAGTCACCGCCGTACCAGTGCAGCGTGATGATGAAGTCGACCCGGTACCCCTTCTCGGAGGCCCCGGCCATGAAACGGTCCTCCAGCCAGGCGCCGCGTGTTGCCGCGCCCGTCGCGACCGCGGGGCCGCCCAGTCCTCCGTCCTTGAGGAGGACCACTACCGGGTGCCGCTATTCACCCGGGGACCGCGGCGGCTGGTGCTGACCGCAGCCCGGTGAGGAACTGCTGCCCTACGCCCAACAGGCGACCGAGGCCGCCGACGGCGCGGATCGCGCCCTGCGCTCACTGACTTCCCTCGACGGGGGTGGCCACCTTCGATCTGCTGCGCAACGCCAACTACTACTTCCTGTCCGAGCTGCTGGAGACCTTCCACACGCGCCATCCCAAGGTGCGGCTGCGCATCGTCGGCCTCAACTCCGTCGAAGTCGCGGAGGCCGTCGGCGCCGGCGACCTCGAAGCCGGGCTGGTGGTCCCGCCCATCGACGCCGAGGGCCTCGACGTCACCCCCCTCATGCGCCACGAGGTGGTCTAAGCCTCCGTCGACCCCCACCACACCACACGACCGGTCACCATGACCGACCTCGCCGCCGCGAACCTGATCCTCTATGACGCCCACTGCGGCTGGCGTGACCCCACCCGTCGTCAACTTGCCGAACGCGCCCAGGTGGAGGGAGTCGCCCTGACTGCCGCCATCGAAGTCGAACGCGTCGAATCGGCGCTGCACATCGTCGCCCGCGGAGCTGGAGACACCATCGTGTCGCGGGCGGTCGCCCGTAGCCGCGCCTTCCCGGACAACCTGCACACCATCGGGTTCGCGGAACCCTTGTACGACACCATCGCCCTGATCAGGCGGCAGGGGTCGGTGCTGTCACCGGCCACTCGGGAGATCACTCGGCTCGCCCGCCGCATGCTTCTTGCTCACTGAGCGTTTTCAGCGTGGCCACTGATCGGGTGACGGGACCGGGTCTCGCCGCGCACCAGGCACTTGTGCCATCCCACATGGCGCCTAGGCAGGAGAAGGACGTCTACGGGGCGGGATTTCCGGCAACTGCCTGGTCGAGTGTGGCCGGACACGAACCGGAGTCGGGGTGTGTCGCGAGGGCGATCAAGGCGTCGAGTCGTTGGCTTGCCGCCTGCAACTCGGCGACCTTCGCCGTCGTGCGGGCACGCTCGTCACGCAAGCGCGCCAGCAACTCAGGGTTGACGTGGCGTGCATCGATAGCCGGCAACAGTTCAGCGATCACGCGGCTGGTGAGCCCAGCTGTGTAGAGCTCACGGATCAGCCGTACACGGTCCTCGGCTGACTGCGGATATACACGCTGTCCTCCTGCCGTGCGCGAGGAACGCAGCAGGCCCTGCTCCTCGTAGTAGCGCAGAGCGCGTGTACTGACACAGGCCCGGTCGGCCAGCTCTCCGATACGCACTGTGTCCCGCTCCTCGCTCTGCGGTGTCGGATTTGCCTTTGACGTTGACGTCAAGTTCTAGCGTAGGGCGCGAAGGGCGGGAGTGAACGCCATCCTCCGCCCGACGAAAGGATGATCATGGAAATCGCTGGTTCCACCGCGCTCGTGACCGGAGCCAACCGGGGCATCGGCCGGCGCTTCGTCGACGAATTGCTGGCCCGCGGGGCCGAGAGGGTCTACGCGGCTGTCCGCAGCCCGGAGACAATCACCGCATCCGCCCCCCGCGTCAGCCCGCTGTACCTGGATCTCCTCGACGAGAAGTCGATCACGGACGCGGCCGCCGTCGCACAGGACGTGACACTGCTGGTCAACAACGCCGGCATCGCCACGGGAGCCAACCTGCTGACCGACGACCTGGACGACGTCCGGCGAGACCTGGAGACGCACCTCTTCGGCACCCTCCGTGTCATCCGCGCTTTCGCTCCGGTCCTGGCCGCTCACGGCGGCGGAGCGATCGTGAACCTTCTCTCGGTACTGTCGTGGGCCGCCACCCCTCAGGGCTCGGGCTCCTACTCCGTCGCCAAAGCCGCCGAGTGGAACATGACCAACGGCGTACGCGTCGAGCTCGCCGGACAGAAGACCCTTGTCCAGGGCGTACACCTGGGAGCGGCGGATACCGACATGATGGCGGGCACCGATGCCCCCAAGATCGATCCCCTCGACGTCGCACGCGCCAGTCTCGACGGTGTGCAGAGCGACGCTCTCGAAGTACTGGTCGACGACCCCAGCCGCTTCGTCAAGGCGGCCCTGGCCGGCGACCTGGCACAGCTGTACGGCCCCGCGCCCGCCAAGTGAGCGTTCTCAGCGTTGCCCTGGTGGGTGCGGGTCACGGTCAGGTCGTGGGTCCGTCCCGGCAGGGCAGGTGAGATCCACATGACCCTGCCGCTGGGGTCGGTGACGACATGGACGTTCACCCCGTAGCGGCGGCGCTTGGCCGCGAGTCCGCGTGGCCGTCCCCGACCTGGTCGCACTCGGCGAGGGTGCCGTCGAGGACGAAGTCCGGATCGCCCTCCCGCAGAACCTTGAGCAGGCCCGGTGCGCGAACAGGTCGATGACCGCGGCGGTGTAGGCGTGGGCGATGCGGAAGCCGGCCGCGATCTGGGCGAGGGTGTCGTGCCGGCGCAGGTACACCAGGCCGACCAGGCCACGTTGCTGTGGCGGAAGCTTGCAGCGGCGGTCACCCTCGCAGGTGACGATGAGCATGGTTACTCACTTGACCTGGGCGTGAGGAACGGCCAGTGAGGCAGGACAGGGAACCAATGAGGCTCCTGCGCTGATGAGATGAGACTTCGACACCTTCCTCCATGGCACGGGAGCCTCGTGCGTTGCGGAGATCGAACCGGTCCCCGATCAGTGGCCGCTGCTGAAAGGGCTCATTCATGGCCAGGGGCATCCTGCCGCCGGTAGCAGCCCCACTGTCCCTGCCCCTCTGACGCAACGTGACAGCCCATCATGAGACATGACACGACGCCACTCAGGTTCGAAGACCCGACGATTTTGCCGCAATCTCACGGGTGCAATCACCGGGATGAGTCAGTACTACGTGATCAACCTGGTCATCGACCTGTGCCGTGAGCGGCACCGCGTCGGGCTACGAGAGCCCAGGATGAGTGCCGACGGCCCGGACGGTGGGGTGACGCCTCAGCGGCTCAACGCGTTGGGGTTGTGGTGGGCTTTCGGGCCCGGGGAAATACGAGCCACCGGGGAAATGCGAGCCAGTGGCATCGTACGTCGGGTGAGGTCAGACCACCGGGACGGCGGGGAGCTTGAAGCGGTCGAACTCGCCACCGAAAGAGTAGCTGGTGTTGTCCTCGATGGACGGGGCGCTGGCCTCGTCGAGACGCCGGTAGTGTTCCGGCTCCAGATCGAGGGCGAGTGCCTTGACGTAATCCTGAAGCTGCTCGGGTGTGCGCGGCCCGACGATCGGAACGATGGCGGTGCTCGCCCGGTCGGCCCGGGCGAGCAGCCAGGCCATCGCGACGCGCCCAGGTGCCTCGCCGGCCTCCTGGGAGATTTCCAGCAGCGTGTCCAGGACAGTCTTCCGCTGCCCTGCATCCTCCAAGGGAAGGTTCATATCGGTGAACCTTCCTTCCTCGCCTTGACGATACTTCCCGGTGAGCCGCCCCGAAGCGAGCGGGAAGTATGTGCAGACCCCTAGGCCGAATGCCTCGGCGGCGGGGAGCATCTCGCGTTCCAAACCGCGGTTCAGGAGGTTGAGCGGCTCCTGCACACCCAGGAGTGTCGGACTTTTCACCGCCGCGGCTGCCACGCGCCAGGCCGGAAAGTTCGACAGGCCGCCGTGAAGGATCTTGCCGGACCGGGTGAGGTCGTCGAAGGTGGCGAGGATCTCATCGATGGGCGTGACGCCGTCAGGCAGATGCACCCACAGTACGTCAAGGTAGTCGGTCTTCAGGCGCCGCAGACTGGCCTCGACGGAGCGGATGGCGGTTCGGCGGCTGTTACCCGTGAGGTTCACCCCGGTAAGCGGCATGCGCGTGTACTTCGTGGCGAGGACGAACTGCTCACGGCGGTCTCGCAGGAGATCACCGAGGACCGCCTCGGACTCACCAAATTCGTAGGCATCGGAGGTGTCGATGAAGTTCCCTCCGGCATCGGCATAGGCGTCCAAAACGGCGCGGGCCTGTTCGGGGTTGGCCCGGACACCGGCCCTCGTCCCGAACATCGCGGTGCCGAGCGCCAGTTCCGACACCCGAAGTCCCGTACGCCGACCGAAAGTCTGATACCGCATGCCTGCTCCCATGTACTTAAAGCGGAGACCCCCTCATGTTGATCGACCGTACACGAGCGCCTCGAGGTCGATTTCCCGACCCCGGGAAGGGCACAGCGTTTCTGGAACTGTGTAGCCCCAAAGCGGGCACCGAGCCGCGGTGGCGCCTAACCGCTCGGGCGGTGCACCAACACGTGCCCCGTTCGCGGACCTTAGGGCCGTCGCGTGCCTCGCCACAACGGCACCACCTGCGCCCGCGCACACGGCCTGGTCGACGCCCTGAACCGGCTTGGTGTCACTCTGAGCATCCCCACCCTGACCGATCTCGGCTACGAGAACGCCGCAGACGGCTTGCGCCACCCGCTCAAGAAGCCCAAGGCAGTGAACTCGCCGAGTCCGACCAGGAGTTCAACGCTGTGATCCGGGGCGTTCACGCTGTTGCCGAGCGGTCCAACGCCCTGCTGAAGGTCCTCAAGGGCCTGCGCAGGGTCAGCCTCGACTCCGCTCCTGTCACCCGGATCGCCCGAGCCGCCCTCGTTCTGCTTCAGCTCGAACACGACCGCACCACCTGAACGGAGTGCACAGAACATTACAAACCGTACCGAGAAGGACTCAGTAGAACGACTGGTCTTGCAGCCTGATCGGCCTTCCCATACGCTGCCAACGGAACCGAACGTTCTATGGCTAGCAGGGGGCGCGATGCCCAGTGGCGACCTTCAGCTTTCGTTGATGCCGCTTGCCAGCACGTCGCCCCATCCCAAGGAGCAGCATGTCCACCAACTCTGCGCCCGTCCTGGTCACTGGTGCCACGGGCAAGCAGGGCGGGGCCACGGCTCGGGCCCTGATCGCGGCGGGATTCCCCGTCCGTGCCCTGGTGCGCGATCCGGCGGGTGCGTCGGCCCGAGCGGTCGAGGCGCTCGGCGCCGAACTCGTCAAGGGTGACCTCCTCGACCGCGACTCCGTGACCCGGGCCACCGAGGGTGCGCGCGCCGTCTTCTCGGTGCAGATCGCGCCCGGCTCCGCGGAAGGTTTCGACTTCGACCTGGAAGCGGCCCAGGCCGTCAATCTCATCGAAGGCGCACGGGCCGCCGGCGTGTCGCATTTCGTGCAGTCGACAGTCAGCGGGGCCGGCCAGCACACTGAGGAATTTCCCGGTTGGGATGAGGGACGCTGGGCTCACATGGAGCCCTATTACTCCACCAAGAGCAGGATCCAGGACCTTGTTCGTGAAGCCGGCTTCCCTTACTGGACGCTGCTCAAGCCCGGCTTCTTCATGGACAACTTCCTTCCGTCCCTGGGGTTCTACTTTCCGCGTGGCGTCGAGGGCGGTCTGGTGACCGTCGTGAAACCCGAGACGTCGGTGCCCCTCGTCGCGGTGCGGGACATCGGCAGTGCGGCCGCAGCGGCCATCGTCGCGCCGGAGAAGTTCCACACGGTCGAGCTGGAACTGGCGAGCGACTACCTGTCGATGACACAGATCGCGGAGGTCCTCACCCGCGTGCTGGACGTACCACTGCCCGCCCCCGACATGACCATGGAAGAGGCTTTCGCCGCCGGGATGCCGCCCATGGGTGCCGCGCACGAGCTGTACAACGTGGTCGGACAGCCGGCCCGTCCCGAGTTCGCGAGGGACCTCGGTATCCCGCTCACCAGCTTCGAGGAGTGGGCGCGCGAGCACATGAATTTCGCATCCTGAGCTCAGTAGTCGAGGTCCAGGTGGAATTGCGCGTTTCCCAGCTGTGGAGTACGTGACACTGGTCGGGGGGCGAGGCCCCTCGGTCGGATCTCTCAGTCGCAAGATCGTTCCTGACAGGGGCCTTGCGCTCCCGAACCCGGAAACCCCACGGGCCACAGCGCCGGCGCCGCGATCACAGCGAGCGACGGACGCCTATTGACAATACGGCTCACTGTAACCACTTGGGTCCGCCGGATCGAACTGTGCGGCGGTCGGACGGCGAACGGGAACCTCGTGCTCGTGGCCGACTCCCTCTGCCCTTCACCCCGTCAGTGGCCGGGCCTTGATTGCATTCATTTGAAAAAGGAAATGAAACATGGGATTCAATCGGTTCACGGACCGCGTCGCCCTGGTGATCGGGGGCAGCTCCGGTATGGGGGCCGCCATCGCCTTGCGACTTGCCGAGGAAGGTGCGGCGGTAGTAGTCGTCGGACGGGACGCGGAGAAGCTGGCCCGGACGGTTGCGCAGGCGCCCGAGGGCAGCACCATCGTCTCGCGGGTGGTGGATGTACGAGACGAGGCCGCGGTCGTCGAACTGGTCGACGGAACGGCCGAAGAGTTCCAGCGTCTGGATGTCCTCGTGAACTGCGCGGGCGTCAGCGATATCGGCCTGCTCGCCGAACTGGACACCCAGACCTGGCAGGACATCCTCGCCGTCAACGCGAGCTCGATCCTCTACACGGCCAGGGCTGCGATTCCGCACCTCAAGCGGACCCAGGGCAACATCGTGAACATCGGTTCATCGAACGCACTGCACAAGAATTACGGCCAGCCCGCTTACAGTGCCGCCAAAAGTGCCGCTGAGAGCCTGACCGCCAGCATCGCGATCGAATACGGCGCGCAGGGCATCCGTGCCAACACCGTGCACCCGGGCGTGATCTACCCGACCGGCATGACCGGATTCATGGGCGACGTACCCGGTGCCGTGGATGCTTACTCGTCGCACATTCCCATGCGCCGCATGGGAACACCTGAGGAGTTCGCCGCCGTTGTGGCCTTTCTGGCGAGCTCTGAGGCCAGCTACGTCAACGGCGCATCCATCATGGTCGATGGCGGGCTGAACCAGGTGATCCACCTTCCCCCCACGGTAGCCATCTGAACCGGTGCGCCGAAAGCGCGCACGACGGACTCTGACTGCGCTGGTCAGCGCTGAGGGCGGACCTGGAAGTTGTCGACCGTGCGGGTCGCGGCCGCTCGTCTACGGCTGCGACCAGCACGGTTGGTTGGGAGAACGAGACCGACGATGGCGCGGTAGGGGAGTCCTCCCGGACGAGGCGGTCGTCGGTGAAGCAGGAACCACAGCGGGCGACCGCTGGAATCCCCCGCCTTTGGGCGGGGGATCAAGGAGTCTTCAGCGCGCCACCGTCTACCACCCAGTTGGAGCCGACCGCACTCGGCATTGTCGGAGACGCCAGCAGCAGCACCGCGCGAGCGATCTCGGCCGGGTCGATCAGTGCACCGGTCACCATCTCGGCTTGCTGAGGCAGCATCGCCAACAGCTGGTCCTGCTCCAGCCCCATGTGCGCGGCCAGTTCGGCACCGACGCCGTCCTCGCTCGTCCACGCGGAGGTTCGCGTGCCGGCCGGGGTGACGACGTTGACCCGAACCCCCGATTCCGCCACGATCTCGGCCAGGCCGCGGGAGAAGGCGTTGAGCGCGGCCTTGGCCGCGGAATAGGACACCGGTACCCTTCGCGGGTCGCGGGCGTTTTGCGAGCTGATGTTCACTACTGCGCCCCGGGATCGGAGTAGTGCAGGGAGCGCGGAGCGGGTGGTCTCCACGGCGGCGCCTAGGTTGAGGGCGAAAACACTCGCCCAGACGTCGGCCGCGCCACCGACGGGATCGGCAAGCACGTCCGGGGACGGGCTCCCGCCGCCGACGTTGTTGACGAGGATGTCGAGGCGCGGGTCCAGATCGAGCACGTACTCGACCATCCGTTGCGCGGCGTTGGGTTCGTAGAGGTCGGCGGATACGAACGTGGCGGCGGTAGCCTCGAGTTCGGGTGTGGTCTTCCGGGACACGGCCACGACTTCGGCGCCTTCGGCAAGGAACGCCTTGACGATCGCGAGGCCGATGCCTTTGCTCGCCCCGGTGACGAGGACGCGCTTTCGCTCGAGATCGAGATCCATGACTGCTCCTCTGTGCAGGGCCGACCTGCCTATACGGTCGGGTATCGGAATTGCGGTGGCCCCTGTGTGCGCGCCCGCTGTTACGCCTGACTGTAAGCAGGCATTGGGATGGCAATGTCTTTCAGAGTGAAGTGAGAGACATTGCCTTCTCGGCCTTCTCACATGTCCTCCGAGCCCATCACCGAGATGCCGATGTGCCCTGTGACGCATATCCTGCGGGCCTTCGCGCACCGATACCCGGTGCAACCGGGAACGCATCTTCGGAGCTCACGGCTGTTGACGGCACGGGACATGGACGGCTTCTATGAGCGCTGTCATCGGCCGCGCCGACGTCGGCGCGGCCATCCTCCACTGCTGCTTCCCCACGCGTCCTGCGCTTCCCACCTCTGCCTCTGGAGGCCAATCGCCTCGTGCGCGGCGTCCTTCGACGTGACCATTGCCGACCCTGCTCCCGGGTGGGCACGGCCTGCACACTCAAGTCATCGTCGTCCGTCGGCTCTGATGCTGAAGTGTCCGCGTGACCACCCCGGGCGAAGGCCGCGGACATCGCGGTGCATAGCGCGATCGGCTTCGGCACGACGGGTGCGGCGCTGGACCGGCGAGAAGACGCGGGTTGAATTCGTTGACGTCGGTCACGACCGGAACGAGTTCCAGGGTCCACGTTGGCTCCCAGCAGTCTCGTGCAGCGCAGCCCTCTCGGCGGAGTACGGTGTCCGCTCGCCCTCTGAAGTCAGGTCGAGGAGCCGACCGCGCCGGTCGGTGGATTGGGACGAGCCAAGCCGAGGGGAACCACCGTGAAGGCCGTTCTTAACGCACGATGCGACCGTGTGTCGACGCCGATCCGCGGCACGCGGCGAAGCCTTGCCCACCGCCCACCGCCCACCGCCCACCGCCCACCGTCGACACGGCCCACGTCCAGGCTTGGCTCGATGACACGGCGGCCGGACTCGCGTGCTTGGGCCCGCTTCGAGAACTGCCCACTCGATCGTGCTCCACGGAAGAGCAACCCGGACCGGCCCCCGCCATGGATGCGGTGCGGCGCTGGTGTTGGTCGACCCGAACGGGATGATAACGGCGGACACACGGCTGATCATCGAGCCATCCATCGAGTGATGGGCCGGCAGGTCCGCAGAGCGCATGGACCAGGATCCCGAGTCGGCCCACCGCCGGGCAGGTCGACGGCGACGCCGACCCGCAGCCTGCCCGCTTCCCCCCATGAGGTTGCACCGAGTGCGTCACACCCATGACATCACCGAAGGCCGAGTGTGCGCGCGTGAGGCCGACGACGATCGCAGCTACTGCCGCTGGGAGGCTGCGGTGTGTGAGCTGCTCCCAGCTGTCATTGAGCGGTGGGCAGCAGGAGTTCGGCGACCTCAGGACCCGCAACGATCTGGTGTTCCTCGATCCTGCGCGCGGCCTCCACGACGCGTTCGTTGACCGGCGCACGCCCGCCGAGTCTGGTCTGCTCCGCGACGACATGTCCGTTGATCTGGTGCACCTCGCTGCGCCGGCCTTTGATCCAGTCCTGGAGGACAGTGGTCTGCTGCCCTGGGATGACGTACCGGTCGTGGACGACGTCGAAGAGCGCGCGTGCGACCTTCTCCGGGTCGGCGACGTCCGCCTCGGTGAGTCCGAGGACCGGTCGGATCCTGCGGCCGAGGGCGAGTCCGGTGCGGACGGCCTCGTTACCCGCCTCGATCATGACGTCCAGCATGCCGGGGACCTCCGCGGCCTCGTGCACCGTCATGTCGAGCACGGCGGAGGTGACCAGCTCCGTGCAGTTGGCGACGAGCTTCATCCACTTCGAGGACAGGATGTCGTCGGAGATCTCGACGGTACCGGAGTGCCGCAGCAGACCGGCAGCGGTCACTGCCTTGCGCTGCGCCTCGGCGGTCAGTCCGCCGACGGCGAACCACGACTGCGAACGCGGAGTGTCGCGGTGGATCAGGCCCGGCGCGAACATGTTCGACGCGACCTCGATGACCGCGCCGAGAGCGCGGTCGGCGCCCATGACGTCGGCGATCGTCTCCAGCGTCATGCCGTTCTGGACGCCGACGACCATTCCGTCGTCGGCGACGAGCGGCTTGATCAGCTCGCACGCCCACCGGGTGTCGTAGGCCTTGACGAGTATGAGAACCACGTCGAATCGCTCACGCAAGGTGGCTACGTCGCACAGGTTGAACGCGCGGACGGCGGTTACCTCGTCGGCGTCGGGCATCTCGACCCGGATGCCGTCCTCGCGCATCGCGGCGACGTGCTCGGGCCATTGCTCGATGAAGGTGACGTCGAGTCCGGCACGCGTCAGGTCGGCGCCGATGGAACCGCCGTTGGCGCCGGTGCCGAGCACCGCGATCCTGGTCACGGGTTCTCCTTCAGGATCTCGTGGCGTACGCGAAGTGGTGCGCCGGTGGCCGCCTGAACGTCGTCGGCCTGGACGCCGGGTGCGGTTTCGATGAGGAGGAAGCCGTCAGGAGTGATGTCCAGGACGCCCAGGTCGGTGATGACCTGGTGGACGACGCCGCGGCCGGTGAGGGGCAGGGTGCACGCTTGGAGCAGTTTGGGGGTGCCGTGCTTGGTGAGGTGCTCCATGAGGACGATGATGCGGCGGGCGCCGTGCACGAGGTCCATCGCCCCGCCCATACCCTTGATCATCGCGCCGGGCACGGTCCAGTTGGCGAGGTCGCCGGTGGCGGAGACCTGCATGCCGCCGAGCACGGCCACGTCGAGCCGTCCGCCCCTGATCATGGCGAAGCTGTCCGCGCTGTCGAAGGTGCTGGCCCCGCTTTGCAGGGTGACGGTCTCCTTGCCGGCGTTGACCAGGTCGGGGTCCACTCGCGTACGGTCCGGATACGGGCCGAGGCCGAGAATTCCGTTCTCCGACTGCAGCACGACCTCGACCGAGGGCGGAATGTGGTTCGGTACCAGTGTGGGCAGCCCGATCCCGAGGTTCACATAGCTGCCGTGCGGCAGCTCGGCGGCGGCTCGGGCCGCCATTTCGTCTCTGTTCCAAGCCATGTCTAGGGGTTCTCCTCGATCACGGTGCGCTTCTCGATGCGCTTGTCTGCTGCGGCCTGGGGGTCGAGTACGACGATGCGGTCGACGTAGATTCCGGGCAGGTGAATGGCGTCGGGGTCGAGCTCGGCGGAATCGATGAACTCCTCCACCTCGGCGATGGTCAGCGCGGCCGCCCGGGCGCAGAGCGGGTTGAAGTTGCGGGCGCTGCGGCGGAAGACGAGGTTGCCGTGCCGGTCGCCGCGCCAGGCCCTGATCAGCGCGACATCGGCCGTGAGGGCGCGCTCGAGTACGAACTCTTGCTCGTCGAAGACGGCGCAGGGTTTGGCGGGCGAGGCCACCGAGACGTTCCCGGCGCCGTCGTACCGCCACGGCAGGCCGCCGTCGGCGACCTGGGTGCCGACGCCGGTGCGGGTGTAGAAGGCGGCGATTCCGGCGCCGCCGGCGCGCAGCCGTTCGGCGAGGGTGCCCTGCGGGGTCAGTTCTACCTCGAGTTCGCCTGCGAGGTACTGGCGGGCGAACTCCTTGTTCTCTCCGACGTACGAGGCGATGATCCGGCGGATGCGGCCGGCGGCGAGGAGAAGTCCGAGCCCCCAGTCGTCGACGCCGCAGTTGTTGCTGACGATCTCCAGGTCGCGAGCCTCGGGCCGGTCCACAAGGGCCTTGATCAAGGTTGCCGGGATTCCGACGAGCCCGAAGCCGCCGACTGCCATACGAGAGCCCGCCTCGATGTCGGCCACAGCCGCGGCAGCGTTGGGGAAACGTTTATCCATGATCGCAAGTCCTCAGTTCTGGGAAGGGGAGTGCGCGTGGCGCAGCCGATGGGCTCGCCCCGACACGGCGAGGCCGGCGGCGAGGCCCACCGCCAGTGACAGCGCGCCCCAGCTCCCGCCCGAGAAGCGGGTGAACCCGAGGGCGGCGTCCAGGGAGTGGGCACCTGGGCCCGTGAAGCCGAGGACCGCTGCGGCGATGCCGTACAGCAGCGGGACCTCCATTCCGCCCTGGGTGGCCCACAGGCCCTTGTCGGAGAGAGCCAGGGCGGCCACCGTCATGGTGCCCACCACGGCGGCCGCTGCGAGCGGCGTCGCCAGGCCGAGGATGAGCAGGGCCGCGCCGCCGGCCTCGGAGACACCGGCCACCGCGGCCATCACCGCTCCTGGCCGATGTCCCCAGGATTCGAACAGGGCGCCGGTGCGCGCCAGGCCCGCTCCACCGAAGGAGCCGGTGAGTTTCTGGAAGGCGTGTCCGGCCAGCAGCGCGCCGATGAGCAGTCGCAGGATCAGGAGGCCGACGTCCATGCGCGTTCGTCCTTCGCCGGTAGGGGAGGGGATCAGGGCGTGCCCCCTGCGCGACTCCCGGGTGAGTGGGGGCCGCGTGGGGCTCGGGTGACAGGGGGCTTTGCGGGGGTTCGGTCAGTTCGCGTGTTCCCCGGCGGCCGCAACGGGCTCGTCGGTGGCCACGCTGATCAGCAGTCGGGCGGTGTGGGCGAGGTGCTCGCGAAGCAACTGGGCGGCCAGGTCGGGCTGCCGTCCTACGGCGGCCTCCAGCAAGGCGCGATGCTCGCCCGCCAGGTCGCGGTCCGGTTCCTGGCCGAAGGAGACCGACCACTGCCGGTACAGCTCGGCCTCCTCGCGCAGTGTCTGTGCCACGTCGAGCAGGCGACGGTTGGTACAGCCGCCGAGCAGGGCCAGGTGGAACGCGGCGTGCGCGGCGGCCCAGTCGTCGGTGGGGTGGTCGGGGTCGGCGTCGCTGACGAAGGGCGTACGTTCGAGTACGTGATGAGTCGCTACAGCGCGTGATTCCCACTGCATGTCGCCCTCTGTCACCGACATGCGCAGCACCAGCGACTCGATCTCGACTCGGGCCTGGGTGAGATCCGCGAGGTCTTCGTGGGACAGCGGAGTCACCATGTAGCCCTGATGTGCCTGGGTCTTGACCAAGCCATCGGCCGCCAGGCGGGTCAACGCCTCGCGAGCCGCCCCTACGCTCACGCCGTACCTCTCGCACAGCTCAGGGAACTTCAGCCGTGCACCCGGCACGAGACGGCCGCCGAGGATGTCGCTGCGTAGCTTGCGGTGCACTTCGTCGGTCCGTGTTTTGGACCCTTCTTGTCTGGCCACGGTTCGCACCTTACACGGGAATACGAATCACGCGGCAACTTTCGAAAGTGTATTGACCTTTCGACTTGCCTCGGCGTAGACATGTCGCACCGACAGCGAAGTCAGTGCGGGCCTCCCGCACGGCGTCGCCCTCACGAGGAGGATCTCGCGTGCGATTCGCAGTCATCTCCGGCCGGCTCCACCAGGTGGTTTCCCCTGGGAGGGTCATCGATCTCCATACCGCGAGCGGCGGTACCGTGCCTGCCGACCCCCAGCAGGCCTACGCCTGCTGGGACGAGGTTCTGGCCTTCGCGGGGAGCACTCGCCCCGAGGACGCGTACGAGGTGGCCGAGGAGACCTACGGCAACCCTGTGCCGCAGCCGCGGCAGGTGTTCGCCATCGGCCTCAATTACGCGGACCATGCCGCGGAGTCGGACTTCGCCGTCCCGGAGAGCCCACCGGTGTTCACCAAGTTCGTCACCTCACTGACCGGGCCTTTCGGAGACATCGCCGTACCGCCGGGCGATGTGGACTGGGAGGTCGAGCTGGTCGTCGTGATCGGCCGGCGCGGCCATCGCGTGGCTGCCGAGGACGCCTGGTCCCATGTGGCCGGTGTGTCGGTCGGACAGGACATCTCCGAGCGCGTCCTGCAGAAGTCGGGGCCGGCCCCTCAGTTCAGCCTCGGAAAGTCGCACCCCGGGTTCGGTCCGATCGGTCCGGTCCTGGTGACCCCCGACGAGCTGCCCGACCGGGACGACTTGGAGCTGGGCTGCCTGATCAACGGCGAGCAACTGCAGAAGGGGCACACCCGGGACATGGTTTTCCCGGTCCCGGAACTGATTGCACGGCTGTCCGCGGTCACGCCACTATTGCCCGGCGACGTCATCTTCACAGGTACACCCTCCGGGGTGGGTCTCGGCCGCACCCCTCCCCGCTGGCTGCAGGCCGGCGACGAGCTCGTGAGCTATGTCCGCGGCGTCGGCGAGATGCGCCATCGCATGGTCGCCCCCACGCCCTGACCCGCACGAAACCACCCGCAGCCGTACCACGGAAGGACGGTAGCGATGCCCCTTCATCGACTGACCTCGATCACCGTAGGAGTGCCGAACGTCGACGAGACGATCGCCTACTACACGGCCTTCGGGCTCCGGTCCCACCCGGACGGCTGGCTCTCCACCACGGACGGCGGACGGCAGCTGCGCGTGATACACGCCCCGGTCAGGCGGCTGGTCGAGATCGGGATCGGCGCCGAGCACCCTGACGACATCGCGGCGGCCACCCACCGCCTTCGCGCGGCCGGGGCGCCCGTCGAACAGAGCGCGACGGGCGTGACCACCGTCGAGCCCGTGACCGGTACCCGCGTCGTGGTCCAAATCGCAGAATCGATCCTGCAAGCACCGTCCCCGGTGAGCCCCCACAACGGGCCCGGCCGGATCGAACGACGTTCCCGCCGCGCTCCCGGGGTGCTGCGGGAGAGCGTCGTGCGGCCGCGCAAGCTCGGCCATGTGGTGCTCGGGTCGACCGACTACGAGACCACCATCCGGTTCTTCACCGACCGGATCGGCTTCAAGGTCAGCGACCGCATCAAGGGCCACGGGGCGTTCCTGCGCTGCTCGACCGATCACCACAACATCCTGGTCCTGAACGCACCTGTCACCTTCCTGCATCACAGCTCGTGGCAGGTCGACGACATCGACGAGGTGGGCCGTGGCGCTGCGGCCATGCTGGAGGGCCACCCCGAGCGGCACGTCTGGGGTCTGGGCCGCCACCACGCCGGATCCAACTTCTTCTGGTACCTGAAGGACCCGGCCGGCAACTTCTCCGAGTACTACTCCGACATGGACTGCATCCTCGACGACCAGATCTGGTCGCCGGAGACGCTTGAGGGCGCGCGAGGACTGTTCAACTGGGGACCACCCCCACCGCCGTCCTTCCTCGCTCCCGATGACCTCGCCGCGATCATGGCAGGAACGCATCAGTCCTGATGACCGCGTCCGTCAGTTCTCCCGTCATCCCGTTACGCACCCCGCTGCTCCCGGCACCACGACGGGACCTTTCCCTTGAGCACGTGCCCCTCTCACCTGCCACCTCGGTGCGCACACCGCGCTCCACACCTGCGGCTTGGACAGCCCGCGGACTCAACGACGATCCGTAGGAGACCCGCATGACCTCGATCCCCTCGCGTACGCGACCACGGCGGATGCCACCGTGGCTCGCCGGCCCGCTCGCCCTTGCCTGCGCCGTCCTGCTCGCCGCATGCAGCACCACGACCGGGCCAACCGAAGCGGCCGGCGAGGCCGCCCTGACCCCGGAGCAGAAAAAGGTCCTCGACGGCGGCTTCGCCGGTGTCTTCCAGAAGCCGCCCACCGACGGCCCTGCCGCGGTACGCGGCAAGACCGTCTGGTTCATCTCCTGCGGAGAGAACTTCGAAGCCTGCCACACCATGTCGGCCTCCTTCACCGAGGCGGCCAGGAAACTCGGCTGGCGCGTGAAGGTCGTGGACAGCAAGTACCAGGCGGCGGCTGCCAACACCGCCATCGGGCAGGCCATCGCCGCCCGCGCGGACGGCATCGTCACGGCCGCGTTCGACTGTCCGCAGATCAAGAGCGGCCTGCTCGCCGCGAGGTCGGCAAAAGTCCCGGTGGTCAACTACGCCGCGCTCGACTGTGACGACCCGAGTTTCGGCAGCGGCGAACCGCTGTTCACCGCCACGCTGAACACGATGGGCTCCACCGAGACCCGGGACTACTACACCGAACGGGGCCGCTACAACGCCCGCTTCCTCGCCGCCAAACTCGCCGAACGCGGCATCCAGAACCCAAAGGTGCTCGTGGTCAAGAACGTCGACCAGGTCATCCACGCGGTCGGCTGGAAGGCCTTCGAAAAGGAGATGGCCGGCGCCTGCCCCGACTGCCGTCTCGTCCCGGTCACCTGGAACATCACAGGATTCCCCAACCCGGCCACCCAGATCGTCAAGTCGGCACTGACCGCACACCCTGATGCCGCCGCGGTCGCCTACGACTCCGACTCGTTCATGACCGGCGGTTTCGCCTCGGCGATCCGGCAGTCCGGCCGCAGCAACCTCGTCGTGTGCTGCGGCGACGGCCAGGTCTCCGGCACGGAACTCATCCGCGAGGGCGTCGTCACCGCCACCAGCCTGATCCCCTACGAGTACGACATCTGGGCCACCGCGGACACCCTCAACCGGATCCTCTCCGGAGCAGACCCGGCCGGACTCCCCAACCAGGGCGGCGGGTTCATCTACGTCGACGCCGGGCACGGCCTGCCCGCCAAGGGCGCCGCCATAGACGCGCCGGTCGACTTCAAGACCACGCGTGAGCGCGTCTGGAGCGGGGGCACGACGTGAACGACACAGCGCTCGCCATCCGCCACCTGACCAAGAGCTTCGGAGCCACCCTGGCCCTCGACGACGTGAGCTTCGAGGTCCGTGCCGGTCACATCCACGGCCTCCTCGGCGGCAACGGCTCCGGCAAATCCACCTTGATCAAAATCCTCGCAGGAGTCCACACAGCAGACCCCGGCGGCGAGGTACACATCGGCGCGCGGACCATGCCCGCCCACACCACGACACCCGAGCTCGCCCGGCGCTGCGGATTGCGCTTCGTCCATCAGAGCACCAGCACCTTCCCCGGTCTGACCCTGGCGGAGAACATCGCCATCGGTGACCGCTTCCCGGTGAGCGCGGGAAGGATCCGCTGGTCGCGCCTGCGCCGACGCACTCAAGCGCTACTCGACCGCTTCGAGATCGACGCCCGTCCCGACGACCGGCTCGGCGACCTGCGTCCCGCGGATCAGACCATGGTCGCGATCGCCCGCGCCCTCCAGGACGACGGGCACGGCGACGGACCGTCGGTCCTGGTACTCGATGAACCGACCGCGTCCCTGCCCGAGCACGAGGTCGGCGTCCTGCTCGACGCCCTGCGACGTTACGCCCGCGCGGGCCAGACCATCCTCTACGTCAGCCACCGCATCGACGAGGTCCTGGACCTCACCGACGCCATGACCGTCCTGCGCGACGGCGGCCACGTGCTCACACGCACGACCGACGGGATGACCGAGAAACAGATGATCGAGCACATCGTCGGACGCCCGGTCGAACGCGTCTTCGCTGAAGACGCCACCGACGCCGCCGTGGTGGGCGACGTCGTCCTGGAAGTCGAGGACCTCACAGGCGGGCCGCTCCGCGGGATCGACCTGACCGTCCGGGCCGGGGAGATCGTCGGCATCGCCGGCCTGCTGGGCACCGGCCGGACCGAACTGCTGCGCATGATCTTCGGTGACCACCCCGTGGAGTCCGGAACCATCCGGCTCGGCGGGGACACGGTCCGCCCCCGCAACCCCGGTGAGGCGATGAAGCTGGGCATCGCCCATGTGCCCGAGGAACGCGAACACGAAGCCGCCTTTCTCGACCTGTCCGTACGGGAGAACCTCTCGGCAGCCGAGATCACCAAGTACTGGGTCCGGGGCCGGCTCGACCGCCGCCACGAGCGCCGCGACGCCGACCGCGCGATCACCGACTTCGCGATCCGCACCTCCGGTCAGGATGCCCCGATGGCGTCGCTGTCCGGCGGCAACCAGCAGAAGGTGGTGCTCGCCCGGTGGCTTCGACGCAACCCGCGCCTGCTGCTGCTCGACGAACCCACCCAGGGCGTCGATGTCGGGGCCCGCGCCGACGTCTACGCCGCCATCCGTGCCTCGGTCGGCGACGGCATGGCCGCCCTGGTCGTCAGCTCCGACTTCGACGAGCTCGCCCACGCCTGCGACCGGGTGCTCGTCCTGCGTGACGGCCGGATCACCGCCGAGGTGCGCGGCAGCGACTTGCAGCGCCACCGTCTCACCGAGCTGGTCTTCACCAAGGAGATGACCCCGTGACCACCTCGTCGACCACACCACAGACCGAAACACCTGCTATCCCCGCAACCGGCCGCCGTACAACCCCTGCACCGGGGGTGCTGCTGGAACGGTTCGGCCTGCTGATCCTCTTCGTCGCGCTGATCTTCGTCTTCGCCGCGGTTCGGCCGGAGACCTTCATGACCGCGGCGAACTTCCGCAGCATCGCGATCTCCCAGTCCGTGCTCGCCGTGGCTGCGTTGGCGCTGATGCTGCCGCTGGTCGGCGGACGGTTCGACGTCTCGGTCGGCGCGAACCTCGGACTGTGCTCGATCGTCTGCGCCACGCTGATGAGCCGGGCCGAGCTGTCCCTGCCCCTCGCGGTCCTCGGCACACTCCTGGTCGGGGGAGTGATCGGCGCCCTCAACGGGGCGATCGTCGCCTACCTCGGCGTCAACTCGATCATCGCCACACTGGGGGTCGGTACCGTCATCGGGGGCGCCGTCACCGCCTACACCCAGGGTGTCCCGATCAGCACCGGGCTCTCCCCGGCCCTCGCCACCATCAGTACGCGGCTGATCGCCGGCCTGCCCGTGCTGCTCGTCATCATGCTGGCGCTGGCAGTGGTCACCTGGTTCGTGCTCACCCAGACACCCTTCGGCCGGCACCTCACCGCGGTCGGGTCGAACGCCGCGGCCGCACGGCTCACCGGACTCCGGGTCAACAGGCTCGTACTCCTCAGCTTCGTCGGATCCGGGCTCCTTGCCGCAGTCGCCGGCGTGCTGCAGGTCGGAGCGCAGGGCAACGGCGATCCCACCATCGGCGGCCTGCCGTTCATCTTGCCGGCGCTCGCCGCGGTCTTCCTGGGCGCCACGAATTGGCACCCGGGCACCTACAACGTACCGGGCACCATCCTCGGACTGTTCTTCCTCGGTACCGCCATCAGCGGGCTGTCACTGCTCGGGGTCGATCCCTGGGTCACCGACGTGTTCAACGGCGGAGCGGTCGTTCTCGCGATCGTCTTCTCCGCTCAACTCAAGCGTCGCCGCACCGGTTTCCTGGACATCGGCAACTGACGCCTCAACCGCCACACCGCTCGGAGAGACAAAGGAGTCCTCGGATGAAAACGCTGATCCAGGGTGCTGACGTGATCACGATGGATCCCACTGCCGGGGAGCTGCGCGACAGCGACATCCTCGTACAGGACGGAAAGATCGTGGCTGTCGGTCCCGGCCTCGCGGACACGGGCATCGACGCCGAGGTCATCGACGCCCGCGGCATGATCGCCATGCCCGGCATGGTCGACACCCACCGCCACCTCTGGCAGACCCCGCTGCGCGGAGTCGGCGTCGACTGGGTCGTACCCGACTACATTCGCGGTGTCCGACTGCAGTTCGCCGAGCTCTACCGCCCGCAGGACATGTACGCCGGCAACTACCTCGGCGCTCTCGACGCGCTCAACAGCGGCGTCACCACGGTCGTCGACTACTGCCACAACATCGTCACCTCCGACCACGCCCACGCCGCCGTCACCGGTCTGCGCGACTCCGGGATCCGCGCTCTCTACGGCCACGCGCTCACACCGGTCACCTCCAACAGCTGGGACCAGTCGCCGCCCGACGGGATGCCCGCCGGAGAACTGTGCGACTACAAGGAACGCCTCGCCCTCGCCGGGCAGATCCGTGACCAGTACTTCAGCAGTGCCGACCAGCTCCTCACCTTCGGCATCTGTCCTCAGGAGCTGCCGATCGCGCCCATGGACGAGATCGCACGAGAGGTCGTCGACTCCCGTGGGCTCGGCGCACGGATCGTCGTCCACGCCAACCAGCACTGCGTCCGTCAGATGTACGCAGACGTCGCCCACTACGGGCAGGCCGGAATCCTCGGCCCGGACATGCTTTTCGTGCACTGCAGCTTCATGAGCCAGTACGAGTGGCAGCTGCTGCGCGACGCCGGGGCCTCGGTGTCGGTCTGCCCCGAGACCGAGATGCAGATGGGTATGGGATTCCCGTCGATCGCCGAGGCCACCCGGTTCACCCACGGGCCCAGCATCGGCAACGACTGCGTCATCGGCACCGGCGGCGACCTGATCGGCATGGCCCGGCTCACCCTGCAGGTCACCCGTTGGAAGACCGACGAGCCCAACTACCAGCAGTGGATCGCTCCGCAGACCATGACCTGGACGGCCCGGGACGCCATGACCTGGCTGACCGTGAACGGGGCCCGGGCCGCCGGCCTCGACGATCGCGTGGGCTCTCTCACCCCCGGCAAGCAGGCCGACATCGTCCTCGTCGACATGCGCGGAATCAGCCAGGCGGGCTGGTACCGCAAGGACCCGATCGGCGCGGTGATCGGACACACCAACTCCGGGAACGTCGACACCGTTCTCGTCGCCGGAAAGGTCGTCAAGCGCGGCGGGAAGCTCGTACACATCGACGTCGACGCCGCACTGCAGACCATGCAACACACTCACGACTACCTCTATGAACAGGCTGACGCCAACGGCGGCGTCATCCCTGAGCCCTTGGTCGACATCCCTATGTACAAGGACCGCTCATGAACACCCCGCACAAGGATCAACAGGTCTCCCTCGGCGGCATCCCTACGACCTTCCGTGTACTCGGCGCCGACACGGGCGGCCGGCTCAGCATCGTCGAGCAGACCATCGCCCCCGGCATCTTGTTCTGGCCGCACGTCCATTCCGACCACGACCAGGTCAACATCGTTCTCGACGGCGAGCTGGGCGTTCGCATCGGTGACCGGGAATGGACCGCGGTGGCGGGGGAGACGATCACCAAGCCGCGACACGTGCCGCACACCGTGTGGAACGCCGGCACGACACCGGCCCGGATCCTGGAGATCAGCGCTCCAGCGACCTTCGAGGACTACTTCCTCGCCCTGTCCGCTCTCGGCCCCGACGACGCCGCTCGTGCGGAGATCCAGCAGCGGTACGGCGTGAGCGGCGTACCGGACTGGACCGAGGAACTGCAGGAACGCTACGGCGTTCGACTCTGACTGGGAAGGAACACACGTGAACATCTGGTCCGTCGACATGGAAGCCGTGCCCGAACACCTCGGGACCGCCAGCAGTAAATACCTCATCCCCAAGGAGTCGATGCAGGAGGCCACCTCCGGTACGTATCTCGCTCTCGTCTCCGTCTTCGAGGTCGCCGGTGGGACCACGATGGCCGCCCATCATCACCCCACGCACGAGTTCTGGTTCGTCGTCCAGGGCGAGGCCGTCATGCAGGTCGCGGACGAGGCGCGCACCATCAAGGTCGGGGATCTGATCTACACCAAGCCCGGTACGCCCCACCAGATCCGCGTCGAGTCTCCCGAGACCTTCCGTGCCCTCGCTTTCGCCCTCGGATACCCCGGGCAGGGGTCTCAGCACCTCGACGTCGAACTGGACACCGTGGAACCGGCCTGACGCATCCCCGCCGGCCCCGAGCAAAGGGCCGGCGGGGATGCTCCGCGGAGCCGCTCGAAGGTGACACGCGGCCAGTACTGAGCCGGTTCCTGACTGTGCACGGAAAGAGGAGAGTGACTTGTCCAAGGAGAGTGACATGCCCATTGAGCTGTTCCCGGGATTCTCCAGCGTTTCCCTGCCGACCAGCGGTGGCGACCTGTACGCCCGTGTGGGCGGACCGGTAGAAGCCCCCGCCCTGGTCCTCCTGCACGGGTTTCCGCAATCGCATCTTTGCTGGCATCCCCTCGCGGAGGATCTGGCGAAGGAGCACCGCGTCATCGCCCTTGATCTGAAGGGCTATGGCAGATCAGCCGCCCCGGCCGGCGACGGTGGGCGCCACACCTACGCCAAGCGGACGATGGCCGCCGAGGTGGTCGAGTTCATGGCCCAGCTGGGGCATGAACGATTCAGTGTCGCCGGACACGACCGCGGCGCCCAGGTGGCGTACCAAATGGCCCTCAGCATGCCCGAGCACGTCGAACGGCTCGCGATACTCGACAACCTGCCCGTGCACGCGGTGTGGGACCTGATCGAGGCAACGCCCGGTGCCCTGCCGCACTGGACCGAGATGGCGCTGCCGACACCCCAGGCCGAGAACGCACTCACCGTGGACGCCATCGAAACGCTCGTCCGGGCACACACCGGCGACGGAACGCTCGGCTGCTTCTCTCCCGTGGCCTTCGAACAGTACCGGCAGACCTGGCGCCGGCCCCGGAACATCCACGCGTTCTGTGAGGACTACCGGGCCGGCGCCACCACCGACCGGGAGGCCGACGACCAGGACCTGAAGGCCGGCCGGACCATCACCTGTCCCACCGTGATCATCTGGGGAGCGGAGTTTCTCGGCAAGGGACCAGAGACACCGCTGGATTGCTGGCGTCGCACCTTCGCGCCTGATGCCTTCGGGGTCGAAGTTCCAAATGGACACTTCGTCACCGAGGAAAGCCCTCGCGAGACGCTGATCGCGCTACGTGACCTCATGGCTCGCTGACCGACACGTGTTGAAGCCGCCGCAACGAAGGCCGGCGACGTCATCCGACCCTCGTCACTCGTGTTGCGCGGCGGTTGGGCGGCAGACGGACGGACGACGCCGGAGCGAACTTCAGTGCGAACCAGGTGGTCTTTCCACGGCCGGCCGTTACCCGCTTGAGCTGCGCCGGGTGCGGCGTGCATGGTGGCCGAGGTGCGACGACTACCCGAACGAGACGACTGCCAAGCGCGACCAGCTCTTCCGCGCTGCGGGCCTGCTCGCGCCCCGCGACCAGACCGTCGGCACCCACGTGCCACCGAGCATCCGCCGCCTCGTCGACCACATCGGCGAACTCCCGATCGGCGTGTTCGCCGCTAATTGGAGCCTGCTGTGGTGCAACGACATGTGGATGGCTTTGCACGGCGATCCACCCAGCCTGCCGCCCGCCGAACGCAACCTCGCCCGCGCCCTCTTCGGCACGGGCGAGGACCGCTGGCAACTGTATTCGGTCACCTCGACAGCCGGAACGTACGCTTTCGAGACCGCGATCGTCGCAGACCTGCGTGAAGCGGTCTCCCGCTACCCGGCCGACCCGGAACTGGTGGCGCTCGTGGACGGCTTGCGGGCGGCCTCACCCTTCTTCGGTGAGCTGTGGTCGGTGGCGGGCATGGGACAACTCACCGGCGATCTCAAGACGATCAGCCATCCCGAGCTGGGTGACGTCACTCTGGACTTGACTGTGCCAGGCGTCGATCTGCGCATCGTCACCTACACGGCAGCCCCGGGAACCAGCGGCGCCGACCAGCTCGACCTCCTGCGTGCGCCCCGGCTCAGCGAGGCTCGCTGACGACCGAGCCGCTCAGGCACTGGGCCGGCAACACCAGTTCGTTTCGACCAGCAGGACCGACGCGACCTGGGAGACGACCTGACGGCCGTCGTCCTGGACGCGGACACGGAGACGGCCAGATAAGGTGCTTCACCTGGAAAATGCCCTTCTCCTTGCAGTCAACAGGGCCCTCAGTAGCCCTGTCGTCGCAGGTCAAGGGCACTTTCGTGTTTCTGGTCAAACTGTTTGTGGTCAACCTCTGGGCAGGGCGCACCTATGAAACCGAGAGGCTACGGGGTGTCCCCTTAGGATTGCTCGATGAACTCGAAAGATGACCGGTTGACGGCGATGGTGTCCGCCTACGCCGACGCATTCGCGGACCTGGCCGCAGCCACTACGGGCCGCACCCGAAGAGGTACGCAGGGCTCCGTGCTCGCGATCTCCGGGGCGCCGACCGCCGCGCTCAATCTGATCGTCAGTCCCAGTCCGGAGCCGAGCGCCGAGGAGATCGCGGCGTTGGCGGCCGCGGAAAGCCCATGGGAGGTTCCTTGGAGTATCCAGGTCCGGGGTGTCCCCGGGCCGCAAATCGCTGAGGCGGCAGCGCGGCACGGCCTGACTCATTTCGAGCGGGAGCCACTGATGGTCCGGCGCCCCGACGAAGGGCTGCCGGAGGAGCAGACCGTCGATGGCCTTCGTGTTCGGGTTGTGCCGGTCAATGAGCTGGATCGGTATGCCAGAACTGTGGCAGCAGGCTTCGAAGCGCCGTACGAGATGTTCGAGGTGCTTGCCGAACCGTCTCTGGGGGAGACGGACGGGTTGGCGTTCTACCTGGCGGAGTTGGATGGGGTTCCCGTGGGAACGGGGATGACCGCCATATCTGGTGATCTGACAGGCATTTTCAACATCACTACGCTCCCAAGCTACAGGCGGCGTGGTTACGGACGGGTCATCACGCTGGAGATGGTGCGTGCAGGCTTCGCCGCAGGCGCCGGCACGGCGTACCTCTATGCGTCCGAAATGGGCGAGCCCGTGTACCAGTCGGTTGGTTTCCGTACCCAGGAGTACCTCACGGTAATTTCCGCCCCTTCATAATATGAATTGCCGGTCTAACCTCGATCTTGCATGACGGTCCGCCGACGGAGTCGGTGGACCGTTTCGCTTTCTGTGGCTGATGGCGGAGATGTCGGAGGCCCGAGTGTCGCGTCGGGTGGGCGCCGGGTTCCACTGCTCCGGACTGGGCTGGTGCTGCTCGAAGGGACGGAAATGGTGTTGGTCAGCCGGGGTTCGGCAGGAGAATGAGCCGTTCGAGGGCGCCTGTGATCTCACCGGTCCAGGGCCAGTGGCGGGCAAGGCGGAGGATGCGGCGCCGGCCGGTGGTGACGAGCTGGGCGGCCGCGGAGAACAGGCGGAACCGCAGACGGCGGGGCTCCCAGAGACGGGCCTGGCCGGTCAGGGCGAGCATGGGCAGCCAGGCCAGCAGGTCAAGCGCGAGTTGGACGATCTCCAGCCAGACCCTGTTCTGCGCGGTGTCGTGCAGGGGCAGGTTGCGCAGGCCGGTGGACCGGGCGGCCCGGATCCGGTCCTCCGCGCGGGCCCGCAGCCGGTGACGGAGCTCGAGCTCGGCGCTCGGACGGTCCGGGGTGTTCGTCGCGGAGCACGTGATCCGCATGCCGTCCGCATCGGTG
Source organism: Streptomyces sp. SAI-135 (assembly GCF_029893805.1). NCBI lineage: Bacteria > Bacillati > Actinomycetota > Actinomycetes > Kitasatosporales > Streptomycetaceae > Streptomyces > Streptomyces sp. SAI-135. The sequence continues at coordinate 331,522 of NZ_JARXYP010000001.1, read as the reverse complement.
ATCCTCAACTGGGCCCCGGGATGCGGTCGTTCCCTGCGGACGATCAGCCGCATCCCCTCCGGCCAGCCGTCCAGCAGGCTGCCGGTGAGCTCGGCGACCCAGGCCCGTCACGGACCTTGCCGTCGGCCTCGACGGCCGGGGTCCAGGCCGGGGCCGGGATCTTCAGCACATGCTGGTGAATGGTCTCGGTGACCGTTATGCCGACCGGGTAGGACAGCCATCGGCCTCGCTTCGCGAGCCAGGACACGAAGTCGTGGGTGCCGCCGGCGGAGTCCCGTGCGGATCAGCGTCTGGCGCCCTCGCCGGTACTTCTTCGGCAGTTGGGCCAAGGCGAGTTGGGCGGTGGTGATGTGATCGGCGGCCGTGTTCGAGCCCGAGTTCCCCGGCCTGAGAAGAGCGGCGACCGGCTCTCCGGTTCCGCCCGGGCCGTGGTCGACGAAGGCCGTCAGAGGATGATGCCCATAGGTCTTCTTCCAGGTCGCGGCCGCGTCCTCCTTGTCGGAGTGCGCGATCACGAGGACGCCGTCGAGGCCGATCGTGACCTGCCCATCAGCGTTTGGGGCGTGCTCGCCCGCCAGCGACCAGACCCGGCCAGGGACTTCGGAACGTGCGGCCCGGATCGCCTGCAGGGCCTTCTCGCCGGAGGCGGCGAGGGTGTCGATCAGCCGGGAGACTGTGGGGTCGGAGGCGACCGGCCCGAACACGGCCGGCTCGGCCCGCAGTGTCGCGATGTCCGCGAGGCAGTCACCGCCGAGCGCGACGTCCCCCTGGACGCGGGCATGAGGACAGGAACCGGTAGGCTTCTTCACTTGGAAAGTGCCTCTGGATTCAGCGGGAACAAGGACCTAGACAATCCTCATTCTTGCTGATCAGAGGCCCTTTCTGTTTGTGTGACCGCCTGCCGGACAGCCCGCCGCATGAAAGCGCGAGGTTAGCGGGACGGAGTCGGGGTCGGCCTCGCGCAGGGCCTTCAGCAGTCCCGGCGTGCGCTGGGCGAGCAGGTGGACGACGGCGCTGGTGCAGGCGTGGGCGGTGGATTCGCTGATCCGAACCCGGCAGGGGTCTTCGCCAGGGTGGTGTGCTCGCCCACCAAGCGCAACAAGCGAGGCCCCCGTGCATTTGATTGAGATGTCTGATGTCTCAACCACGCTGCTCGGGGGCCTCGATGGTTATCGATGCTCGTCACCTGATTGCGGCCCAGCTCGAAGAAGCTCACTGGTCCGCTCAGTCATAAAAGGGCTCGACTTACCACAGACCGCGGAGCTCGGTGCGGTGAGTTGCCCGGTCGATCGGCTACTGAGCTGGACGGATGGGCTTCAGGATGCGGAACTCGGCTTCCTCCATTGTTCCCTCCATGATCTCAAGGAGCTGCGGCCCCAGTTCCTTCATCCGAGGGGCGTTCAGATGATCGTCAAGAGCTTGGCGGCTCACCCATCGTTCGTAGATGATGATTCTGCCTGGGTCGCCCTCTACCTCGTGGGCCTCGTAGTCGATATTGCCGAAGTCGTTGCGGGACGGGCTGACGGCAGCTGCCACGAATTTCCTCATCGCGGCTTCCTTGCCGACCTTCGCTCGGGCTTCCCAGAGCACCGTGATGTAGCCATTGGGTGCGTCGTCCATGCTGAATTCCCTTCTCTTCGAAGTGCTTCCAGCCTGCACCATCGACTGATGCGGTAACCAGGGACAGATTTTCCTACCTAACCTGAGCTTGCGTGACGGTCCGCCGACGGAGTCGGTGGGCCGTTTCGCTTTCGGTGGCTGATGGTGGGCATTCCGAGGGCCCGAGCGTCGTCTCGGGTGGGCGCCGGGTTCCGCTGCTCCGGGGTGGTGGCGGGCGAGGCGGAAGATGCGGTGCCGTCCGGTGGTGACGAGCTGGCCGGCCGCGGAGAACAGGCGTAACCGCGCTTTTCTGGTCCGACGTCAACCCGTCTGGCACCTTCTGCCTCGACATGGACAAGCGCCTCGACCTCGGGCTCGCAGTGCCACGCCCCCGTACTTGGGCGGACACCGCCGACCGGTCGACCACGGAGACACGATGACGGAAATCACCGACCCCCTCAGCGACCCGCGGAAGAACGAGGCCGCGTGGCGGGCGCTCGACCTGGTCCGCGCCTACGCCGCCGCGACCGTGCCGCGAGCGTGCCGCGAGCGTCGATCACCTCGCCCACCTTGACGATGACCAGCTGACGTTCGCCGGCGGGGTGCTCATCACCATGTACAACGACACCCACGAGGTCCTGCGCGACACCGGCCGCCCGTGCAACCCCGTCCGTCGTACGGGAGGTCGACGCGGTACAGGAGGTCATGGACTCCATGGAGATCCTCGACCACATCCACACCATGGCCGTCTACAGCCTCGCCCTTCAACTCGCCGTGTACGGCCGCAAGGCCGTCCAGCGCTCCCTCGACCACGCCGCCCCCGATCCGGCCTCCGATGTATCCCGACCATGGCCTGCACAGCATGGATGAGGACCTGACGACCGCAGGTGAGGCGCATCTACGCCTTCAGCCAGCGCCCTCACCGCCCCGCTGAACCGTCGTCTAGAAGGCGGCTTGATACGGATTCCAGGTGCCTTGGGCTGTCTGGTCGACTATGGAGTTGATGAAGGCGGCGGCCTGTGCTGCTTCGGCGTAGGTGCCGCAGCCTGGCAATCGGGCGACCAGGCGGCCTACTTGGGGTAGTTGTCGTGCCAGTCGGATCCCGGTGTCTCGAAGGTGGTGGGGAGCATGGCGATGCCGTTGTGGCGCCGACGTTCGGCCTCTCGGTGCAGGGCCTGGGTGACGGCCTGTCCGCGGACGGAGTCCTGCTGGCCCATCACCAGCACATTGGCCAGGTCTCGGTGGCGGACGGAGCCGAACTGAGCGTTCTCACCGTGGCGTTCGTACATGGCGCAGATCTTGTCGGCGACGTGGCCGAAGCCGCGCCACTGTCGGCGTATGCCGGATCGCACGGAGGGCCGTGCGATCCGGGCTGGTGGCTCAGAGGGCGGTGCCCCCCGAGGCGTCGATGACCTGGCCGGTGACCCATCCCCCGTCGTCGGAGGCGAGGAAGGCGGCAATACCGGCGACGTCTTCCGGCTGTCCGAGCCGGCCGAGCGCCACGCGCGCCACCACCTGTGCCGCTGCCTGCTCATTGTCGCTCAAACTGACGTTGTTCCTGGTGAGGATGACGCCGGGAGCCACGGAGTTGACGGTGATCCCGCGGGGTCCGAGGTCCTTGGCCAGGGCGAGGGTGAATGCGTCCAGAGCTGCCTTGGCCGCGCCGTAGGCGATCATCTCCGGGGACGCGAGAGTGGCTGCGAGGCTGGAAATGTTGATGATTCGGCCCCCGTCGCGCAGCCGAGGCAGCGCGAGCTTCGTGATGAAGAAGGGCGCCTTCACGCTCACCGCGTACACCTTGTCGAAGTCCTCCTCGGCGAGCTCGGCGAGCCTGACGAAGCTGCCTTTGGCCGCGTTGTTGACGAGGATGTCCAGCTTTCCGTCCTCCGCGTGCTCGTGGCCCGCCTCGTCAAAGGCTTCCCACAGACGGGCCGCGTCACCGTCGGTGCCCAGTTCCGTGTGCACGGCGAAGGCGCGCCCGCCGTTCGCACGGATACGTTCGACAGCGTCGTGGGCCGCCGTCTCGTCGTGGGCGAAGCCGATTCCGACAGCCGCACCGTCACGCGCGAATCGTTCAGCGATCGCACGTCCGATGCCGTGGCTGCCGCCGGTGACCAGTGCCACCTTGTTCTCCAGTGCTGATGACATCACAAATTCCTTTGCAGATTTCTCTTGATCTTGACTACGGTCAGAAACTCCCTGTGCAGACTGCGTTCGCGCCTGAACAGGAACAAAGAGGAGGTATCTCGCGACGAGCCGTCCCAGCGATGGCCCGGTAAGTCAGCTCGGCCGTGCCGGGAAAGCTGCGGGCTTTCCTTCTGCGCCCGCCCTGAGGGTCGCTGCTGGCGTTGCCTGTCGCCCCAGAGGCAGGAACCAGCGAACAGTGGCGGCGCAGATCACAGCCAGAACGGCGCCGAACACGAAGACGGCCACGAACTGTTCCTCACGCGGTATCGGCACCGGTCCAGGGATCGGGTTACGAGTCGTCAGGGTCACCACGAACGCGGTCCCCAGCGACATACCGACCGAGCGGGCAATGGAGTTCACACTGTTGGCGACGGTGGTGTCGGCGGGCTCAACATGGGCGTTGATCAGGGCGGGCAGGGTGGCGTACCCGAAGGTGACCGCCGTGCCGACGAGCAATGCTCCGACGATGACCTGCCAGGTGGCCGAGTGCAGAACCGCGAGCATCACGAATCCGATGCCGGCCAGCGCTGCCGCGATCACCAGCGTTGCCCTGGCACCGAAGCGGGCGACGAGCCGACCGCCCATGGGCGCGGAGACCACACCGCTGGCCGAGGCCGGTAGCAGGTACACCAGGCTGGCGGAGAACACCGAGGCGTCAAAGCCGTAGCCAGCGACCGCGGGCGACGTCTGCACCAGCATGGTGACGGAGAGGAACACAGCGAACAGGGAGAAGCCCAGGAACAACCCGACCGCGTTGGCCACCACGATCGGGCGCCTGCTGAGTATCTGGACGCTGACCAGTGGAGACGTGACACGCTGCTCGACCAGGACGAACGCGAACAGTGCGACGACCGCGGCGCCCAGCGAGCCGAGCACCCGGGCCGAGCCCCAGCCCCAGCCATTGCCCTCTTCCAGCGGCAGGATCAGCAGCACCAGCCCGAGACCGAGCAGAGCCGCGCCCGCCCAGTCAAGGCTGCCGGAAGCCGCACCCGGTCGGCGAGGCAGGAGCAGCACTCCCGCCAGACCGATTGCTGCCAGTGCGGTGGAAAGCCAGAACAGGTTGTGGTAGTCGCCGCCGCCCCGCATGAGCAGCCCGGTGACCACGAGCCCGGCCCCGGCGCCCACGGAGAGCATGCCGCTGGTCACGACCATGGCACCAGTCAGGCGTTTCGGTGGGAGTTCCTCCCTCAGCACACCGATGGACAGCGGGAAGAGACCGTAGCTGGCGGCCTGGGCGACCCGGGCGACGAGCAGGAGCGCGAGGCTGGAAGTGGTGGCGGCGAGCACCGAGCCGAGCAGTACCACGCTCAGCACGCCGGCCATGACTGGACGTCGGCCGTACAGGTCTCCTAGCCGGCCGACTACCGGCGTAAGGACTGCGGCAGCGAGCAAGTTGGCGGTTACCGCCCAGTTGGCCAAGCTGGTGGAGACGCCCAGGTCGGCCTGGATGGCGGCGATGACCGGGACGAACAGCGTCTGCAAGGCGGAGACAAGCAGTACCACGTAGCAGGCGACGGGCAGAACAGAGCGTGTTCCTAAAGACATGTACGTCAAAGTAGACGCACCATCTGTGATCGTCAACGCGGTGTCAAAAATAAAAGGCATGCGTCAATTTTCTCTGACGTCTGGTACGCTTAACCTGTGTCAGCTATCACGAGCCGTCGCACTCCCACCAAGGGCGACCAGCGGGAGCAGGCCTTGATCGAGGCCGCGCGAGCCGCCTTCCGGGAGAGGCCGACCAGCCAGGTAACAATCGACGAACTCGCCAAAGCCGTCGGCATCACGCGCTCCGGTTTTTACTTCTACTTCGATTCCAAGCAAGCGCTGCTGGCCGCCGTCATCGACCAGGGCATCGCCGAGGCCGACCTGGAGATGGCCGAGTGGCTTTCCTCCGACGGTCTCGACCGGAGCGCACTGCGCCGAGGCCTGGCTGCCGGGTTGGCTCGCTGGAAGGTCGACGGGCTCTGGCTGCGCGAGGCGTTCATCACGCCCGACCCCGGCCCCGACGTGCGGCAGATCCGCGACCGGTTCGTCGACCAGGGCTGTTCACTTTTCGCCAAGCGCTTGGAGCGTGACGCGCGCACCGCAGCGGTGGCCGGCGGCCCGCCGGACCTGCGCGCCAAAATGGCTGTTCACTTGCGCAGCGCGATGTTCGCCGACGTCTACGCGAACCCCGGCGCCTATAACGAGGACGAGCTGCTCGACACACTCACCGACGCGATCCTGCTCCTGCTCTATGGTGTGAATTCCGACGATGCGAGTCCCACCGACGCCGCACACTGAGCCGGTGATGGCGACGCTGCAGATCTGCCGGTCCGGCCAATACGGGGCGAGCGGCCGGGGCACCGCCTTCGGCGAGCGGCTGGCGGTCTGGATCGTGGTGCTCACCGCTCCCGTCTCCCGGAGCACTGCCCCAGGCCGCCACCGGGTGTCCTCGTTACCGAGTCGCTTTAGCTTGCGGCGGACTCGTTCGCCTGCCGCCTCGGGATCGGTGGCTCCGCCGAAGCGGGCCGCGTCGCTCCAGGTGTCCGTGCAGGGGCGGACCCAGACCATCGGCAACCGCCGGTCCGCCACGGTGAGTTTGGCCAGGAGGGCGTCGACGCGCGATCGTCGAAGCCGGTGAGGTAGAGGCCCATCGTGATGCCTGAGGCCGGCCGCGATGACCCAGCAGCGGGACGAGATCGCCATGCCGCCCTCGGCGATTGCCTCCGCCATCGGCTACTCGAACAACCCGACGGCGTCGATGTCAGCGAGACAGCCGTTCGTCCCACTGTGCAAGCCTGACAGTGGCTAGGCGAAACCGCCGCCTGTCATCAAACGATGGCGCCCTCAAGTGATCAACGCATCACCTTCAGATGATCATGTGATCGTGGAGGCACAGGTGCGTGACCACGGGTTTTCGCCGGCTCAGCAGGATGAGATCCGGAGACGCTGGCGCGAGGGGCAGTCGTTCAGCTTGCTCGGGCGGGCACTTGGGGCACCGATGCAGCATGCCCGTCGCTTCCTGTACCAGAGCGGCGGGGTCCGCCTCACCCCGCAAACGCGGTCAGAGCGCCATCTGAGTGGCAGCGAGCGCGAGGAGATATCCCGCGGTATCGCAGCCGGGGATCGGCCCGGCAGCTGGCCAAGCGGCTGGGCCGATCCCCTTCGACCAGTCGGGTACCAGCCGGTTTCCGTACTTGCGTAGTCCTCCGCCTTTGGGCTGGTCACGCACGGAAAGGAGCGGCTGGATGATGTCCCAGGCCTCATCGCTCAGGCTGGACGGATAGCATGCGCGGCTGAGGGCCTCGGACTTGTCGCACTGGCATACACCACGTGATCATTCCGGGGCCGTCGTCGTGCCTGGAGGGCAGATCGTAACCGTCATGCGATTCAGGTGACCAGTCCCGACACCCTTTGCGCCGCCGTAGAGGAAGCGCGGTGATCCGTCGTGCGTCGAGCCTCGCCTACGGTGGGCATCAGGGGAGAGGGCATCATGGCATCCATGCTGAACTACAACCTTGCCGTCCCCGAGGTGGATGACTCCGGTGTCCTGTCCGCGCTGGTTGCTGAGGGCGATGATCTCGACGTCCTGGTCAGCGCAGTTGACGACTGGTCCATACCGACACCAGCACCGGGCTGGACGGTCGCCCATCAGATAGCACATCTCGCATGGTCGGACGCAAACGCACTCAGCGCCTTACGCACTCCGGACGCGTTCAGCGCCGAGCTCGAGCAGGCGGAAGCCGAAGGCAGCGAACACGCCGACAAGGCCGCCGCCGAGGGAGCGGCCAAACCTCGGTCGGTACTCCTCGACGAGTGGCGGGCCGGTCGAGCGGACCTCGCGGCGGCGCTGCGCGACACGCCATGGAACCACGCATCCCCCTGGTACATGTCGGAGATCACCCCGGCCCTGATGATTCCCCTTCGTCTGATGGAAACCTGGGCACACGGGCAAGACGTCTTCGATGCTGTGGGCGTGGCGCATCCTGCGACCGATCGACTGCAACACGTGGTTCTGCTGGGGGTGCTGGGACGAACGCTGTCCTTCGCCGCCGTCGGACTGCCTGAGCCAGCGGACCCCTTCCGCGTCGAGTTGACAGCACCTGACGGACAGACCTGGGTGTGGGGTCCCGAGGCTGCCGCCCAGACGATACGGGGCAGCGCCATGGACTTCTGCCTCTGTGTCACCCAGCGTCGCCCCTGGTCCGAGACCGATATGACGGCAACCGGCAAGGACGCACAGAAGTGGCTGGAGGTGGCGCGCGTTTTCCTCTGAGAACGTGACGGACGGTTGATCACGGCGAGCGTGACGGCAGCGATCTGCCTCGGCGACGCCGGCCACGGAATGATCACGCAGTGCGTGCCAGTGCGACAACTGCGGGGCCATCAGCAGCGTATGTTCGGCGTGATCAGCCGGCCACCCGACAGGCAGTCAGTGCGAGGTAGCCGTCGTCCAGGAGAACCTGCTCCTCGGGCACGTGATGGAAGCAGATGGCGATGCCTTCGTTGCGGGCGGCTGTGGCGTTATGCATGCGCTCCGGCCGTAGGGCATCGGTCCATAATGTGCAGCCGCGCCAGTCCGCGATGACGGTGGCCTTCATGGTGTTCTCTATCTTCCTACTTGGCGGAGACGAACGCCGCCCTCCGCTGCGGCCGGCTGGTGGCCACGGACCTGGATCTCGGTGGCGTCCAGGCGCAGTTCGGCGCCTTCGGCCTGGGCGTAGGCGAACACATCCGCCAGTGTCCGAAGACGCAGGCCGGGATGGTCGGGGACCGCGCATCCACGTTCGGCCAGGAGCGTGCGTAGCTCGTGGACGGTTCTGGTGATGGTGGAACGGTCGGCGCCGAACAGCAGCCGGAGGCAAGCATGCGGAAGGTCATGGGGCAGGTGGATGAGCGTGGCCACCACACGGTCGACATAGACCAGTTGATGCCTGGCACCGGCACCTGCCGCCCGCCTCCTGGCCCCGCTGCGTGCGGCGTGCCGGGGAACCCTCGACCCCGGCCTGCCACGGCACAGTCAACTCCTGTACCAGGCACGCGAGATGACGCCGAGAGAGCCCCGTGAACAGCCGATGCGTCAACACCGCCCGCTTGACCATGATCGCCACCAGCTGATCACGCCATCCACCAGCGCAGAAACCTCACCCGCTATCACGCACCCACTCGTAAGACCGTGTCCTACGTGGTGAGGCGGTCATTGCGCTCATCATGGGGCGGGATGAGTGCAGTTGGATGGTTCCGGACGGGCTGTGGGAGATCGCCGAGCCGCTGACCCCACCGTCGATGGTGCGGCCGCATGGCGGCGGGACACCGGACACACCTGATGAGGCGCTGTTCGACGCCGTCATCCACCTCCTGGTGTCCGGCTGTGCCTGGCGGGTATTGCGGGATCGCGAAGTCGACCACCCACAGCCGGTTCGTGATCTGGTCCAGGGCCGGCGTGTGGGGCTGGCTGCACGAAGCCATCCTGCGCCGCCTGGACGACGCCGGCCTGCTCGACCTGTCCCGCGCCGTGCTCGACTCCTTCCCACGTCAGAGCCAAAAGGCAAACACACCGGTCCGAGCCCCGTGGTCCGAGGCAAGCTGGGTCCCAAGGCGCACGTCCTGTCGGACGCGAACGGACTGCCTCTCCTCGTCGGCCTCTCCGCGGCGAACACCCACCACGGCCTCGCGCTGAAGCCATGATCACGGGTCACCAAACGAGGCACGACCCGCATTGCGGCCGGTACTTCAAGCCTCAGCGCCTGCATGCCGACAAGGCGCACGACGGGTTTCAGCTGCGGAAATGGCTGTGGGGCAAGCGGATCGGCGCGCGCATTGCCCGCAAGGGTGTCGAGTCCAGTGAACGGTTGGGGCGCCGTCGCTGGGTCATCGAACGGATCATGTCGTGGCTGACCGGCTACCGCCGGTTCAACTATCGCTACGAACGCTACCCCCGCAACTTCCCGGCTGTTTCTCGGCCTTGCCGCCGCGCTGTGCTGCTACAAACGCCTTGTCAGCTCACCACGTAGGACACGGTCTTAGACACGCTCCGACGCGCCGACGCGGAGGGAGTCGAGTTTTTTGGCGTCGGCGCTGCCCGCAAGTGCGGTGAAGACAACAAGCTTGATGTCGGAGTCAGGAACGGTCATGACGTCGCAGTTGAGGGTCACATCTCCGACCAATGAGTGGTGGACGGTCTTGACGAGGCTCTTGTGCGCCGCGGCCCGCCCCTCCTCCCAGAGTTTGGCGAACTGCGGGCTCTGGCCTTGAACGGTCTTGATGAGGTCTCGGAACCGGGGATCATCTGCGAACCACGTCGCTGAACGTCGGAGGTCTGCGACCAGTGCCCGTTCGAATGCCTCCGCGCCACCGTGCGGGGTTGCCGCCTCCGCCTGGGTTTCTGCCAAGAATGTCTGGACAATAAGGTTCTGCTCCGGGACGTTGGCGAGGGAAGGGGTCCCGAACAGCGCGGACGACAAAGGGGTCGCCGTCAGGAGTGTCCAGTCGGCGGCGAAGACCGCCAGCGGCAGGTCTGCCATTCGCGTGATCATGCGCTGAACCTCTGGTGGGATGTCACGCGAGACCGTACCGGAACTCGACGGCGCCAAGCCGGCTGCCTGGTGCAGGATTTCGGTTTCGGCGCGATCGAGCTGGAGGGCGCGTGCCAGTGAGACGACGACATGTGCGGACGGCGTCAGTGAGCGTCCCTGTTCGAGGCGTGTCACATAGTCCACACTGATCCCCGCCAGCTCCGCGACTTCGTCGCGGCGCAGCCCCTTTGCGCGTCGACGGCCGAACGACTCCAATCCGATATCGGCTGGATGGAGACGTTCGCGCCATGTGCGCAACAGTGTGCCGAGCGAGTGAATATCTGTAGGCATCCGCACCATTATGGCCGCCGGGTTTTCCGCGGGCCAGTCCAAGCTGCCGCCAGGGCCGTCGAGGGCCGGTCGACAGCCGGGATTTCTCCGCCCGCCACGACGCTCTCCGTTGCACCAGTGACGTGCCACCGTGCCGTTGGCCGCGGTCGGATATCTCGATGGGTGTCACCGGAGTGTGCTTCCTTCCCCGACACCGTGGCCGGGTTCAGGTGACCAGTTCCTGGCTCACCCGTTACGACCGGACGTGAGCACTGGCGGTGGCCGCCCCCTACGACAGGAGGCAGTCACGGGGACTCCCCGGTCGTCGGGAACGCCTCGCCTGCGGCGCGGGCGGTCTCACGGGCACGTAGCCCATCGTTGTAAACCACCCGCGCACACGCGAACGCCCTGGCTAACGAACTGCTCGGCCCAGCCTCGCACGACAGCAGCTGCCGGTCCCGAGAGGATCAGGTGCTCCCGGCCCGGCCAGTGCATCGTTCATCAACGGTCTGCCCCTCATGTGTTACCCCGCTCTCCGCGGCACGTGCCACCACGGCGCTCATCGATCACCGCCTGACTCTGCGAATGAATTCTGTTGGCGGGCTTTGCGCTCGCAGCGGTATGGCAGACGAGCTCAGAGCTGGGTTGCGCCGCCGTCCACGGCCAGCTCGATGCCGGTGGTGTACGTGGCATCGAAGGCGAGGAACGCGGCCGCCTTGGCGAACTCTTCGACGGTGCCGTAGCGCTTCATGGGGTTGCTCGCGGTCCGCTCTGCCCTGAACTGGTCGGCGGCCTCTTTGGACAAGTTCATCGTTTCCAGAATCCCCGAGTCGATGGGGCCCGGGCTGATCGCGTTGACGCGGATTCCGCGCGGAAGCAGCTCGCGGGAGAAGGAGCGGGCCATCGAGCGCAGCGCTGCCTTGCCGGCCGCGTAGACGCTGGTGTCCACCATGCCGATGACGTTCGCGATCGAGGTGGTGAGGACGATGCCGGCGTTCGCGCTCAGCAGCGGGGCGAGCTTTTGCACAGTGAAGAAGGCGCCCTTGACGTTGATTGCGAAAAGCTCGTCGTATATGTCCTCGGTCGTCGACTCGAGGGGTGTGAGGGGTGAGATGCCGGCGTTGACGAACAAGGCCTCGATCGAGCCGAGTTCGCTCTTTGCACGGCTGGCGAGCCTATCCAGATCGGGCAGTGAGGCCACATCCGCCCGGATGGCCACGGCATTCTCGCCGAGCCGTTCGCTTGCCGCGTCGAGCTTGGCCTGAGAACGGCCGGTGATCACCACGCGGGCTCCGCCTTGCACCAGCAGCTCCGCCAGTGCGAGCCCCATGCCGCTGCTGCCGCCCGTGATGACCACATTTCTGTCGCTATGCTGACCCATGCCAGGTTGCTCCGTTTCATCATCAGGCCATGTCGATATATGCGGATCGCCGTTTGCGCAGCGAATCAGCTGAGGGTTTCGATCTTCATGTCGCCCGTGGTGACCGTGCGGATGTGGTCGCTGGCGAGCAGCCCGTGCGGATTGCCGAGGTCGATGGCGCTGGCCTCGTCGAGGCGGGTTCGCTGGGAAGGAGTGAGGTCGACCTGCAGGGCACCCAGGTTGTCCTCCAGCTGCGCGATGGTGCGGGCGCCGATGATGGGTGCCGTCACGCCCGGGGCGTTCAGGGTCCAGGCCAGTGCGACCTGGGCGGGTGTGTGGCCCAGCTCCGAGGCCACCTCCTTCACTGCATCGGCAATGGCAAGGTTGCGGTCGGTGACCCATCCCAGGGCGACGTTGAGGCTCTTGCGGCTGCTGGCGGTTTCGCCGGCAACGGAGCCCGTCGGGTTCTGGTCCTCCCGGCTGTACTTGCCGGTGAGCACCCCGCCGCCCAACGGGGAGAAGGGGACGACGCCGAGTCCCATCTCGCGTGCCATCGGGATCAGGTCACGCTCCGCGGTGCGCTCGATCAGGCTGTACTCGGTCTGCAGTGCGACCAGCGGCGACCAGCCGCGCAGGTCGGCGATCGCCTGCATGCGCGACACCTGCCAGGCCGGGGCGCTGGAGATCGCCGCGTACAGCACCTTGCCCTGCCTCACCAGGTCGTCCAGGCCCCGCAGGATCTCCTCCACCGGCGTCCTGAAGTCCCATACGTTCACGTAGAGCAGATCGATGTAGTCGGTGTTCAGCTGCCGCAGACTGGCTTCCACCGACGCCAGCATGCTCTTGCGGTGGGTGCCCCCGGAATTCGGGTCTCCGGGCTGGCGCAGCGTCGAGTACTTCGTCGCCAGCACCATCTTGTCGCGGTTGGTGCGGGCGAATTCGCCGAGCAGTCGCTCGGAGCTGCCGTTGGTGTAGGTGCTGGCGGTGTCGAAGAAGTTGCCGCCGAGCTCGGTGTAGCGGTCGAAGAGCTTGCGCGCCTCGTCGCGTTCGGCGCCCCAGCCCCACTCGGTGCCGAAGGTCGCCGTCCCCAGCGCCAGCGGTGAGACCCGGAGTCCGGAACGGCCCAGCAGCCGATAAGTGTCGAGAGTCAGTGCCATCGTGTTCTCCTGTGAGGTGTGGTTCGTGGTGTTCGAGAGGTGTGGGTGGGTGGTCGGCTCGCCTGGGATTCAGGCGCCGAGCCCGTAGCCGCCGGCCACGGTGATGTCCTGGCCCGTGATGTAGCCGGCGGCGGCGTCCGAGGCGAGGAAGGCGACTGCTTCCGCGACCTCCTGGCTGGATCCGAAGCGCTCGAAGGGGATCTTCGAGCGCATGGCATCCCGGCCGCTCTCGGGCACCCCCAGCTTGTCGAGCAGGGGCGTGTCGGTGGCCCCGGGGCTCACGGCGTTGACCCGAATCCTGCGTGGGGCCAGTTCGAGCGCGAGCGAGGGCAGCATGGCCAGCAGCGCGCCGCGTGTCGCCGCTCCCACCGTGGCGCCAGGGGTGCCGCGACGGGATCCGATGCCGACGGTCAGCACGATCGAGCCACCGTCGTTCATGAGGGGAAGGGCCTTTTGGAGGGTGAAGTACTGGCCCTTGAAGTTGAGGTCGGCGTGCTCGTCGAACGATTCCTCCGTCACTTCGGCGACCGGTGCCAGACGGAAGATCCCGGCGTTGAGGAAGAGCAGGTCCAGCGATCCGAACCGCGCCGACACCGCCGACATCAGGGCGTCGGTGTCGGATAGCACGCGCCCGTCGGATCGGACGACGAGCACGTCACCGGGGAGCTTGGACTGTGCCCGTGCGAGGGACTCGGGGTTCTGTCCGGTGACCGCGACCTGGTAGCCACGGGCGTGCAGCAGCTCGGCCGTCGCTCTGCCGATCCCGGTCGTGCCCCCGGTGATGAGAGCTGTAGGCATGGCAAACCTTTCGTCGCTGAGGCGATGCGTGAGACCGATTCACAATCGGGGAGGTCCCCGTTTGTCTCACCGTACACTGAACCGGGGACATCCCCGAATCGTTCCCGAACTCATCCGACACTCACGATCGCGAAGGTCATGACACCTCCACGCAGCACCCTGCGCGCCGACGCGCAGCGCAACCGCGAGCAGCTGATCGCCACGGCCGCTGAAGCCTTCGCGTCTGGGCGCGGGATCTCGCTGGACGCGATCGCCAAACGCGCGGGGGTGGGGAACGCCACCCTGTACCGGCACTTCCCCACGCGTGAGGATCTGGTCGAAGAGGTCTACCGAGACCAGATCCGCCCCCTGCGCGAGGATGCGCGTACCCTGCTGGCCACCGAGCCGCCCGCTCATGCCCTTCACGCTTGGATGCTGCGATTCGCCGACTGGGCCGGTGAACGACGAGGCATCTGCGAGGCCCTGGTCGCCATGAGCGCTTCCGGCCGCTTCGGCACCGGGCCGGTCTGCGACGAGGTCCAGCAGATCTTGGCGATGGTGCTCGAGGCCGGCGCCACAGCAGGAGAACTGCGCAGCGACATCGACTCGGTCGAGGTAGGCGGCATCCTCGCCGGTTTGCTCTCCGTGGCCGGCGCACCCGAGCAGCGCCCCCAGCTGAGCCGCATGCTGGACGTCGTCGTCGACGGGCTCAGGCCCCGCTGAGCGATACGCCAGCGGTCCGGCGAGGCGTCGGCCTGTGCCGGAGGGCACGGTGAGTTGGTGTCATCGAAGTCTGATCACGCCTTGTCAGGGGCCCGTGAGGCCGGACTCGACACCGAAGCGTGGGCCCTCACAGGGTGCCGAGCCAAGAGGCTGCGCGGCACCGGCACGCTCGTGACCAGGGCCTTTACCGATCAAACTACGATGGCACACGATCAAAGTTCAGTGACACACGACATCGGCGCAGAGCCAAGCGCCGCCCGTACGCGCTGCTGAGGACGAACCGTCAGGCGAGCTTGTGGCGGTCCCTCCTCCACGGTGAACTGCCATTCATCTGCCGCCGGTAGCTCGTCGAGGGGTGCGAGCCGGCCCTCGCCCCCGTGCTCCACAATCGGCACCCGCCCGTGGGCCTCGATCACTTCGCGTTCGCCGCGGCGATAGTCTCCGCGCGCATGCCGTGCTGGTCGACGTGGACCAGCCGGGCCGGGTGAGTGGCTCCTCCTCGGCGCCGACGACGGGGTGACGAGGGCGCGGCGGGACGGTAAGGGCTCTCGGGGAGTGTCCGAACGAAGATTAGCGGTGGTGGATCGATCTTGGTTCCGATTCGGATGTGCCCGTTTTCCCTGGTCAGCGGGTTTTATGGTCCTCGGCATGCCGAGGACCGCGTTGCCGCGTTGCCGCATGCTGGGGGTCGGGAACGCCTGGCCCATGGTGGGGGCCGGTGCGGAAGCGGCCTGGAGAGATGCCGTACTCGCGGCGGAAGGCGGTGGCGAAGGAGAACTCGTTGGCGTAACCGGACTGACGGGCGATCGCAGTGAGGGGTGCGTCGGTATCGCGCAACATGCGGGCGGCGGTGCTCAGTCGAACATCTCTGACGTAGGCCATCGGGGGTTTGCCGACGAGGATGGTGAATCGCCGGGTGAAGGCCGTGCGGGACATTCCTGCCTGGCTGCTGAGGAGTTGGACGGTCCACGGCGCGCGAGGATCGTCATGAAGGGAACGTACGGCGGCCGCGATATACGGGTCGGGGACCGCCCATGCGTCGGCCATATCCGGGTGGCGCAGCACCTGCACGACAACGAGGCCGACCAGCGCCGCGCGGTTCGCGTCCGCCCCGGGCCGGTCAGCGGCAAGGTCGTCGCTCAGCAGGGTGGACAGCTCGGCCAGCCGGGGGAGGCCACCGGTGACGACCGAGACCGGTGGCAGGCGTCGCAGAGCGGCATGTATTTGTGGGTCGGCAAGGTGGTAGCAGCCGGACAGCAAGGTGACGTCTTCGCCGTGGAGCGCGTGTTCCGCACCGTAAGGAAGGAAGATCACGTCTCCTGCGGCCACCCGCTCCGGTGGTTTCTCCGCGGATGTCAGCCAGACGGTTCCGCGCTGGATGACGTGGAAGCCGATGCCGGTTTTGGACGGGAACCTCTGCCGCCACGGCCCCGGTTCGCCGATTTGGCATGCGAAGGCGTGACCGCCCCGGATCCGGCTGGCGATGTCGCTGAGCAAGTCCACCCGCTACAGGGTAGTGCGGGGCGCGCACAACGGGACATGCACGGTGACCGTCCGGACATGGCACCGTGACGTTCCACGATCTTGACTGTCGATCATGAAAGTTGTGCTGACAAGTCTTGCCGTGCCGTCGCAACTGTGGGCCATGATTGCGCCGACGGCCCAGTTGTTGCAGTCCGCGGGTCACGAGGTCGCGATCGCGACCTCACAGGAAACGCGTTCCACCACGGCAGGGACGACGTTCGCACCTTGACTGACGGGCAGCTCATAGAGCACTGGCTGGTGCACTCCAGCATCGATCCGACGGAACCATCGCCTACGCGATTGGAGGACGCGGACTTCCTGCCCCGCCTGCCGGAACTGCTGCATATCGGGTGGTCCCGACGAGGGTGCGCGGACCGCTCGCCTCGTTGGACTCATGAATCGCTTGGAGAATTACTATGCCGGTTGATCATCCCACCGTTCCCTCGGCTGCCACCGCCGACCCGTGCAGCCGCGCCCGAGCGGCTCGGGCGGTGCTCGCAGCGAACGCGGCGGCGACGGAAGAGCAGGGAAGACCCACAGTGGAAAGTCGGGCGGCTGCCGAACAAGCGGGTGCGTTCGCCCTGACCACCCCCGAGAAGTTCGGGGGGCTCGACGCCGACCACCGCACGATGGTTGGGGTCTTTGCCGAACTGGGCGCGGGGTGCCCCTCGACCACCTGGCTCGCGGCGGTGAGCGCCACCGCCAAGTCGTTCTTCTTCGACTGGATGACGACCGAGGCGCAGGAGGCCGTGTACGCCGACCCGAACGTGCGGGTGTGCGGCACCGCCATGCCCTCAGGCCATGCCCGCAGGGTGGACGGCGGCTACCTGGTCGACGGGCGCTGGTCCTACGCGTCGGGGTGCCTGGAAGCCCAGTGGGCGGAGGTGGGCCTGGGCGTGATCGACGAGGAGAGGATGGACCGCGCGTGTCTGGTCATACTGCCCACGGAACAGTTGCTGATCGACCGGACCTGGGACCAAGCGGTGGGTCTGCGGGGCACGGGCAGCCACACCTTGGTGGCCGAGGAAGTGTTCGTGCCGGACTCGTTCCTGATGACTCAGCCCGAGCACCTGGAGGGTCCGGGCATCGGCACGCGCCAGCTGTCGGTCGTCCTGCACACGGTAGCACCGCTGCTCGGGGCGGCGCGGGGAGCGTTGGACCTGGTCAGGCCATTGATGACAACCGAGCGACCGGTGTTCGGCACCCCCTACACACGGCGCAGCCAGTCACCGTCGGCGCGACACCTGTTCGCCGAGTCCAGCCAACTCGTGGACACCGCCGAGCAGCGCACGCTGGGGGTGGCGGACATGCTCGATGCTGCCGACCTTGGTAACACCTTCTTGGCCACCGAAGCGGCGGGCGCGCGAATGCAGCTGGTGTCCGCCCTACGGGACTGCCGTACGGCACTGGACATGTTGCTCGATCTGCACGGCTCCAGCGCGCTCACGGGGGGCAATGCGCTGAGCAGGTTCTGGCGCGATGTCGCCATCGGAAGCCGCCACGGCGCGGTCAACCCATACGTGGTGGCCGACCAGCTCGGCAGCGCCCTGGCCCCTGAGAAGCTGCCCGCCGAGGACTCGTAGAGGACTCCTGGACGAGCCATTCCGGAAGCTGACGGTGCGTCCGGGAGCACAGACAGGGCATCCAAGATCGATCTGTGACGAATGACCTGGACGCCCTGCTCATCGCACTGCGCGTGGAGATCGACGACGAGATCGGACATACCAGATGGCTGGGCCGCCCTCCGCGGTTGACGGACTGCGAGCTTGTCTGCCTCGCCGTGGCCCAGGCGATGCTGGGCTTCGCGTCGGAGGCGAGGTGGTTGCGGTTCGTCCGTTCCCGTCGCCCTTACGGGGTTTCTCTCGCTTGAACGACGGCCGCAGCAACTCCGCCCCGCACAAGGCCAGATCGGCCTCGAACTCCTTGGGGGGCGATGCCCCCTGCTGAAGCCGGTACGGCAGTTGATCGAGTTGGTGAACGACACTCTCAAAGGCCAGCTCGACCTGGAACAGCACGGCGGCCGCACCTTGGAGCGCGTCGCTCGGCGCGTCTCGCGCTGGCCGCGGTGATCTGGCACAACCACAAGACCGCACAGCCGATCATGCGATCTCCAATCGCCTACGACCACTGATCACATCGCATCGGAATGACGCGGTCTAGGTATTCCGGGATCGCGGGCACATACCAGGCCGCCAGCCTGACAAGGCGGAAGAGGTACGGATTATGAGTGAGAGCACGACCGATGGTAATCAGAACAGAAACGGTGAGCATGCCGACCTGGTCGCCCAGATCGACCGGGCCCGGCAGTCCTTGCGGGGGACCATCAGCGGCCTGAGCGACGAGGAAGCCCGCCGACGCACCACCGTCAGCGACCTCTGTCTGGGCGGCTTGGTCAAGCACGTCACGGCTGTAGAGCAGATGTGGGCGAATTTCCTGGCGGAGGGCCCGTCTGCGCTGCCGGACTTTGCCAGCCTGACTGAGGCGGACTGGGCCCGCCATGCCGAGCAGTTCCGCATGATGCCGGGCGAGACGCTGGATGCTCTGCTCGCCGGCTACGACGTGTCGAACCGCCGGTTCGACACGTTGATCGCCACACAGCCCGACCTGGACACCACCATCGCGCTGCCGGATAGCCCCTTCTTCACCGAGGAGCGCTGGACGGTCCGCCGAGTGCTGCTGCACGTTGTGCTGGACACCGCCCAGCATGCCGGCCACGCCGACATCATCCGCGAAGCGCTAGACGGAAAGAAGAGCACGGGCTGAAGGGAAGGGCACTGTCCTCGTTATAGCTACGGCCAGGTGCGAGTAGCCCCGTGTAGCGTTCCGGGCTGCGGTCTCGGCGGTATATCAGCGCCGAACGTCGACTACGAGGGAGTTAACGCGATTCTCGTACTCGCCACGGTTCGCCCGGTGCCTGCAGTATCTGGACCGTCTCGCACAGAAGGGACGGAAAGCTGGGCTCCGGGAGACGCAGGACTCCCAGAACAAGGACTGCCTGGTCCAGGGCATCACCGTCAACAGCCCCCAGCACGCGCCCGATCGTGGCCGCCGACGGGGTACGCCGCCACCCCAGCAGATGGCGGCGGATGCCGATGGTCTTCAGCAGCGTGTCTGCGGCACGCTGGCCCCGCTCGGCGAGTTCGTTGACGCTTCGGGCTCCCGAGACAACCGCACAGGCACCCACCAGCAGGATCGCTGTCAGCGAGTACCACCGGCCCCGCCGTGCACGGGGGATGGGCACCGAGTCGAGGCACGGGCGCAGGTCCGCGACCCGGTCGCTGTCCAACGACTCCAGTTTCATCAGCGCGG
Source organism: Streptomyces sp. SAI-135 (assembly GCF_029893805.1). Taxonomy (NCBI): domain Bacteria; kingdom Bacillati; phylum Actinomycetota; class Actinomycetes; order Kitasatosporales; family Streptomycetaceae; genus Streptomyces; species Streptomyces sp. SAI-135. Next base: position 312,059 of record NZ_JARXYP010000001.1, on the reverse strand, counting down.
CGGGATGGGAGAGGACCCAGCAGCAGGCACGGCCTACCTCATGATTATCAGGCTTGGGCACCACAATGATCACGAAGCCCATGCCTGCCCTGCTGTGCACCCCAGCCGGTCGCCAACCGCGCGAACGCGGAACTTGAAACTGCTCTGCCTCGAGGGCCGCCGCGCCGCCGTCGGCGTCCATCCCCATCGCCCGGCGCCGGACAGCGCGGCGGCCGATGCGGGCGGGGTCGACCGGCTCCTGGGGCACGGCGACGCGTGGGGCGAGCGGACTGCGCACAGTGCGCTGGGGCGGCCAGGGACTGGTCATCATCGGCTCGCCTTCGTGCGGGTTCGGAGCGGGCCGCCGTCAGAGCGCTGCACGACGGCCCGCCGAATTATGCTGAGGCTCAGGAGTTGTCACCTGCGGAGCTGAGCGAACTGGCGAAGTGGAACAGCCGAAGCTATCTGGGTGTCACCAACAAGGCATTCGACTTGTCACACGTGCTCATTCAGCCCTCTTTCTGTCACCTGAAACGAAGATCGGAAGCCAAGGCAATGGACAACGGGTGTGGCTCGAGCTCTGAGAGCCCGCGGTCAAGGCGTGAGAGAGTGCTGGTCAGGCTGGGGCAGAGGACGCGGCAGGTTCCGTTACCCGGCCAGATTGCGGAACAGACCTTCGAGGTCCTGTTCGCCGTCCCGGGTCTGGGCGCCGTTGGCCAGCCCGGCGCCCATGAGCTGTGCTGTGGCGGGGCGGAATACGAGCTCGGCCCAGGCGTCATTCTCCCGCGCCAGGCCATCAGAATGATCGCGGGAGACGATGGCGTGCTTGGCTGCCGCGACGACGCCGTCGGGCAACGCGGCGATGTTACCGGCGAGGCGGTCGACGAACTCGTCGAGCTGGTCGGCGGGGACGGCTCGGTTGACCCAGCCGTACCGCTCGGCGGTCTCAGCGTCCATCAGGTCGGCGCCGAGCACGATCTCCAAGGCACGGTTACGGCCGACGCGCTCGGTGAGGTACTGCGTGGCGCCGCCGCCGGGAACGATGCCCATAAGTGCTTCGATCTGGCCGAGCCCGGCCTTGCCGATCGCTGCGAACGCCATGTCCGCGGCCACGACGAACTCGGCTCCGCCGCCACGCGCCTTGCCGGCGAGCTTGACGATGGTCACCTGAGGCTGGCGGCGTAGCTGCTCTCCGACGGCCTGGAAGACGTTGACGCCGTCCGGCAGGTCGGCCATGAGTCCGGCGAGGGTGTCCGGGGTGGCGGTCATGTCGACGTGAGCGAGGAAGAAGTCTGGGTCCGCGCTGTCGAACACGATCACGCGTACGGTGTCGTCGCCGGCCAGCGCGGTGAGCAGGCGCCGCAGGTCGGTCATGACCGCGACGCCAAGGACATTGATCGGCGGGTTGTCGATCGTGACGTGTGCGACTCCGTCCTTCTGGCTGACCCGCAAGGTCTGGTAGGTGTCGTGGCCCATGGCGTTCCTCCTAGGTATCTGACAGGATTCTGGTTCCTGTTGCATACCTACCGTGAAACCGTCTTTGACCTGCGTCAATAACGCACTTCAGGCATCCCAGGGATCGTGGAGGATACCGCCATGGCCACTTCTGAGGCCGTCTACCAGGCCATCGCCGAGCACGACGTGGTATTTCGAGCCGACTGTCCGAGCCGACCTATCCTCGATCAGATCGCCGACAAGTGGTCGATGATGGTGATGGCGGTCCTGGTCGAACCACGCCGGTTCAACGAGATCAAGCGCCGCCTCGACGGCGTCACACAACGCGTCCTCACACAGACCCTGCGCCGGCTCGAACGCAACGGCATGGTCGAGCGCCGCGTGCTGCCGACCTCGCCGGTCGGCGTCGAATACTCGCTGACTCCCCTCGGTGAATCCCTGCGCGAGCCCTTCGCCCACCTTTACGACTGGACCGTCGCGAACGCCTCCGAGATCCAGGCACGCCAGCGCGACTACGACCAGCGAACCCCCCGCTGACACGAGGACCATGCGCCGAACCGGAACGAGCACACCCACCCGCCCCGATGACCTGTGCCGCCCGCCAACCACGACTGGCTGGCGGCTCAAGCTCATGCCGGAGCCCGGGTGCGGGTGGAGTCACAGCAGCTCACGGCCTGCTCCACGAGCTTCCCAGAGTTACTGACCTTCAAGGGGTGATGTCGTCATGGTGGGGCGGGCGCGAGTCCGGTGCCGGTGAGGCAGCCGTCGAGAACGTCGTGGTGGTACTGGAGCTGGCGTAAGACCTACCGGACGGCGGTGATCAGGTCGTGCGGGTCGGTGAACGCGCGGTTGGCCGTGGTGGTGCGCCGCAGTGCCGACCAGATGCCTTCGGCCGGGTTGCGGTCGGGTGCGTAGGGCGGGAGTTGGTAGACGGTGAGCCAGTCCCGTTCGGCGATGTAGCGGCGCATGCCGGCCGTCAGGCGGGTGTTCAAGTTGTCCCGGATCAGCACGATCGGGCCGCCGAGCTGCTGGTGCGCGGTTTGGATCAGGTCGCGGTAGTCCTTCCAGGAGAAGCTCTTGCGTCCGTCGGGTCGGGCGTCCGGGCAGGGCCGGTAGATCAGCCGGGAGCGCTCGCCGGGTTTGTAGCAGGCCAGGGCGGCGACGGATAAGCGGCGGCGGGAGCGGCCCCGCACGCGCACGACCACCCGCACCTGGTCACGCCGCGGCCGCACTCCGGGCTGACCCGGTGCAGGCCAAGTGACGCCAGGGGGTTCGATGTTGACTTCGGAGGAAGACCGGGGCAAGCTCACTGCACGAGAGAACGTTCTATCTTTTTGGTACTGCAGAGACTGGAGGATTTCATGCGTACGAGAACCTGCGGTGGAGTCGTTCACGTTGCCCGGCGTGACCGGGCCGGCCAGGGGCAGGCCCCGGCCGTCGCAGGCGAGGTGAACCTTGGTGGTCAGCCCGCCGCGGCATCGGCCGAGCGCCTGATGATCCGCCGCGGGTTCCGGATCTTCCAGTTCGTTCCCGACGCCGCCCCTTTTTGCGGGCACCGGCGGCGTGCTGGTGCGCACGGTTGATCGTGGAGAGTCGACCGACACGGTCCACTCCACCGCCCCGACCGAGTCGTCGCGGACCTGGACCTCCTTGAGCAGACGGGTCCAGGTGCCGTCCGCCTCCCTCCGGGCGAGCCGCTCGTAGGTCGTCTGTCACAGCCTGAATCGTTCCGGCAGGTCACGCCAGGCCACGGACGACCCCGCCCGTCAACGCCCGGCAACAGCGGCGCTGTCCGCTCCCACGCCGCATCCGTCAACTCACCATGACCCACCACAAGATCAATTATCAGACAGGGCCTCGTCAGCCGGTCGGAGAGGTCGCCATCACTGTGCCGGTGATCGCCGGAAGGAACTCATCGAGCGGGTCAGTCGTACCTGCAACCGACCAACGCCTGGTCCCGGCGAAACGCCAGGGAACCACGGCATGCTGCACAGTTCTTGACCAGAGTGGAGGAGAAGGCTGCTGTGGCCAGCACTCATTGGATCGAAAAAGCCGCGTGCCGGGACAGTAACCCGGACGAGCTGTTTGCCGAGAGTGCCCGACAGAATCGGGCCAAAGCGGTATGTGGCGGATGTGCAGTGCGTACCGAGTGCCTGGCCGAAGCCCTCGACGACCGTATCGAGTTCGGGGTGTGGGGCGGCATGACCGAGCGCGAACGCAGAGCACTGCTACTCCGTCGCCCGGACGTCACCTCATGGCGAGCGGTCCTCGAGCAAGCGCAGAAGGCATCGTCCCGCGTCGGCTGACCACCCGCAGGCGGCCGAGGGCTTCCAGCCGATGCCGTTCCAGGCCGGCTGGCCTGAGCGTGATGGCCGTTCACCCCGGCCTGGTTGACACGGGCCCTTTTTCGACGGCACCAGCCATGCTGAACCCGAAGGCCGTCACTCCCGAGCGCATTGCGGGCCAAGTCTCTCGTCGACTTCGCGCGCGGACGGACGACCTCCTTCCCCGGGGGCCTCAACCATCGCGCGACTGCGCTCGTCTCACGGTTCCTGCCCCGTAAAAGCGGGCGGTACGCATCAGCGCAACTTCGACCGCAAATCCGGCCTCGATGTCGTCAGCGACGTCAACAGCCCCGCTTCTGACAAGGCTCGGTGAACGAAGGGTTGCCCGTCTCTGCACCTGAATCCCGCGGACAGCTACCGTCCGCGCGCGGGTGAGCGCCCGCGCCCCCCTCACGGGGAGGAGGGCGGCGGCTGGGGCAGCGGGTGGGCTCCCGCGGGGCGCAGGCCGTCGAAGATGATCGCGAGGTAGCGCCGCCAGATGTCGGGCGGGGCGTCCGGCAGGGAACTCGCCGCGTGCTTCGGCGCGCACATCAGCGCCACGACATCCGCTCCGGTGACGTCCGCGCGTACCGCGCCGTACGAACGCGCGCGCTCGACCAGCACGTGGACGTGCCGGAACAGCCGCTCCTGGGCCCGGGACAGCTCAGGGTCGAGCTCGGCGGCGCGCTGGAGGTACACCAGGTCGAAGTGCTGCATCTCGCGGGCCACGGCGGACAGGAAGTCCAGCAGCGCGGCTCCCGCATCGGGGGCGTTGAGCAGTTTTTCACCCGTCTCGGTGAGTGCGGCGATCCGGTCGAGGACGATCGCGGCGATGAGGTCGTCCTTGGTCGCGAAATGCCGGAAGACCGTGCCTTTGCCGACGCCGGCCCGGCGGGCGATGTCGGCCACCGACACCTCCAGCCCGCGCACGTCGAACTCGTCCGCCGCGGCGGCGAGCAGCAGCTTGCGGTTTCTGGCGGCATCCGCGCGCAGCGGTCGGGGCGAGGTCACACGGAGAGACTAGCAAGTTGACCGCTCGGTCCGTTTAGGGTTACGGTCTTTTCATAACCGGACCGCTTGGTCCGGTTACCGAATATGAGAAGCACGTAGGGAGCGCTCTCCATGAAGGCCGTCGTCGCGCACGCATACGGACCGCCCGAGGAGTTCACGGTGCAGGAGGTGCCGGTACCCCGACCGGGACCCGGTCAGATCCAGGTCCGGATCGCCGCCGCCTCGCTCAACCCGACCGACATTCGGCTTCCCGGCGGTGAGTACCGCGCGGCCGTGGACCTGCCGTTCCCGCACATACCGGGCAACGACTTCGCCGGGACGGTGAGCGAGGTCGGTCCCGGCGTCACCGCCTTCCAGGTGGGTGACGAGATCTTCGGCGAGGCCGTTCCCCGCGCCATGCGCGCGGTGGCCGACCCGTCCCGTCCCTCCCTGAGCACGGGCTCGCTCGCCGAGTACGCGGTTTTCGAGGCGGACACTCCGCTGATCGCGCACCGCCCGGCGGGCCTGTCCGCGCCGGACGCCGCCGCCGTGGCGACCGCGGGCCTGACCGCGCTGTCAGTGATCGGATCGGCCGAGGTGAAGGAGGGCGAGAGCGTCCTCGTCGTCGGCGCGACCGGCGGCGTCGGCACCGCCGTGCTCCCGCTGCTCGCCGCCGCCGGGGCCCGCGTGATCGCCACGGGCACCCCAGCGGACGCCGACGTCTTGCGCGAGCTGGGTGCAAGCGAGGTCATCGGCTACGCGGCGAGCGAGTACCCCGCGGACATCGACGTCGCGTTGAACCTGACGCTGACCGAGGACCGGCTGCCTGCACTCGCCCGGACGCTTCGGCCCGGCGGTCGCCTGATCACGATCATCTTCCCGCCGCCCGCGCCGGAGATCCTCGGCCGCGACGACGTGGAGCTTCGCTTCCTGCTCGACCTGGGCGGCGAGTTCGGCGGCATGCGCGAGGTCGGCGCACTCGTGGCGGACGGCCGACTGCCCGTGACCATCAGCGGCCGCTACACCCTCGACCAGGGCCCGCAGGCATGTGTCGACCTGGTCCGCACCCACACCCTGGGCAAGCTCGTCGTCACCATGTGAGCGACGGCCGCCCGGCGCCCGGTTCCCGATCCGTCCTCATCTGCAGCGGCACACCCGCAGGCGAGCGGCGGCCTCGCACACCCCTCCTGATCCGCCCGACAGAAAGCGAGGTGGTCCGATCATGGCCGCCGACCCGTCCGCCCCACCCGAGCTGTCTGAATACGTCCGGTCCGTCAACGGGATCGAACTGCATGTCACGGAAGCCGGCTCGGGTGCGCCGCTGCTGATGCTCCACGGCGTCGGCGTGGACGCTTCCGCACAGCGCCGTGAGATCGAGGCACTGGCCCGCTCCCACCGGGTCATTGCGCCCGACCTGCGCGGCCACGGGCGCAGCACACGTCCTGCCGCCTTTTCGCTGCGCGACCACGTCGACGACATGATCGGGCTGCTGGACGATCTGGGCCTTGCCCGGACCGCCGTGCTGGGCGGCTCGATGGGCAGCTACGTGGCACAGGCTCTGGCGCTCGCCGTACCGCAGCGCGTAAGCGAGTTGATCCTGGTGGTCGCCACGTCCCACGGCCGCACGTCCTCCACGGATCGCGTGCTCGCCGAACACGCCGACGAGCTACGGGGACTCTCCCGTGAACAACAGCAGCAGTGGCTCAGCGCCCGCCTGTTCGCGCCGGAGACACCGACGTCCGTCCGCGACCAGGTGCGTGACTGGTACGTCTCCCGGTACGGCCTAGGGCTCGCGCTGAGCCCGGAGCAGATCGAGGCCGCCAACAAGGCCGTCCTCGGGTTCGACTTCCGAGCCGACCTGGCCACCCTTGAGATCCCGACCCTGCTGATCAGCGGACGCCACGACATCCTCAACCCGCCGGCGGAGGCCGAGCAGATGGCCCGGCTGCTGCCCTCGGCCCGTCTGGAGGTGTTCGAGCACTCGGGTCACCTGCCGTCTCTGGAGGAACCGGAGCGCTTCGACTCCACCGTTCTCGCCTTCCTCAGTGAGCACACGGCGGTGTCCTGACCACATCCGCCAGCGGCCGGCGACGCGGAGCGAACGTGCGGTCCCTGATCTCGGCGACGATGCCGTTGCAGCGCACCACGTTGTCGGTCACGGCCACGCGAACCCCATGTCGGTGAGGGCGACTTGGGCGCCGGTCACACCGGAGGCCTGTTCTCTCTTCGAGATGGTGGGGCCGGAGGGGCCACCGTGAACGAGTCGTGGCCGAAGCAATCGGCCTCGCGATCGCATTGCGCCTTCCCCGGAACACTTAACAGGGAGCATGGCCCCGTGACCTCACACCGTAGAGACTCAAGGTCATATACGCGACAGATGAGGCGGCATCCATCTGTGAGCGATCTCGTCGCCGGACGGTCGGCCGGGACCATGACCACACTACTGACCCAGCAGCGGACGGAGATCAGCGCCGCCCAGTGCCAGGGCGACATGACAGCGCTGCGGATCCGGAGCGGTTCGCGGCACTGCTGCTGACGGTGGTGCGCGGTATCGAGGCGGTAGGCGGACTGGCCTGAGTAGCTGTTGTCTTGCCGGACTTGAGGACTGCGTTTCCGCTGGTCGAGCATAGGGTCGACGATCCCGTGGGCGTTGTGGCCTGTCGTGCTGTCGCTCTCCGGGAGCTCGTGGATGCCGTCGGTGGTCGGGCTGTTGGAACAGCGTGAACTGGGTGCTCGCCGTCGCCTCAGGCGGGAATGAGGCCGTGGGGGTCGATGATGCACTTATCGGACACTCCCGTGGTGAAGGTCGCGTAGGCGTCGGGAGCGTCGTCGAGGCTGATCACCTTCGTGTTGAGCATGGCACTCGAGTAGGGCATGCGGTCCCACAGGATCGCCATCATCAGCTCGCGGTTGTAGTGCATGATCGGTGCCTGCCCGGCGGCGATCCGCAGCGATTTGATCCAGGCCTTGCCGAAGTCGATCGGGTACGTTCCCTCTTGCTCTGCCATCGACTTCGCAAGCGGGTCGGGGCCGTAGACGCCGATCACTCCGGTAGCTCCGCCCGCGCGGGTGGCGTCGATCACCTGGTTGAGGGCGTAGGCCGGGTCCATGTCCTCGGCCTCGCGGCCGATGCCGTGTGCCTCGGTGCCGACATAGTCGACTGCGCAGTCGACCATGGGTTCGCCCAGAATGGCCTCGATCTGGTCGGTGAGCGCTGCGTCCTGGCTCAGGTCGATCGTCTCGCAGCCGTTCCTCTTCATCAGCTCCAGGCGGTCCTTGTTGTGGTCGCCCACGATGATGCAGGACGCCCCGAGAAGGCGCGCCGCTGCAGCGCCGCAGCGGCCGACCGGGCCTGCACCGGCGAGATACACCGTCGAGCCCGGCTTGGCGCCGACCTCCATGAGACCGTGGAACGCGGTGGGCAGGATGTCCGAGAGTAGCGCCAGGTCACGGATCTTCGCCATGGCCTGGTCCCTGTCCGGGAACTTCAGGAGCTGGAAGTCGGCGTACGGGACGAACAGGTACTCGGCCTGGCCGCCGGTCCAGTCGCCCAGGTTGAAGCCGTACGCTCCGCAGGCCGCCTTGGGGTTGGTGGTCTCGCGGACGTCGGTCCGCCGCGCCCTGCAATTGCGGCACCGGCCGCAGTCGACGTTGAACGGGACGGAGACGAGGTCGCCCTCACTGAGGAACTCGACATCGGAGCCGAGCTCGATGACCTCCCCGGTCATCTCGTGCCCCATCACCATGCCCTGGGGCACCGGGAAGGACCCGCGGTAGATGTGCAGGTCGCTCCCGCAGATGTTGGTGGCGACGATCCTGAGGATGACTCCGTGCGGGGCCTTCTTCCCGTTCGGCATCTGAAGCTTCGGGAAGTCCAGAGACTCAACGCGCATGTCTTTCGGGTTCTGAAAGGTGACGGCGCGGTTGCTGCTTGCCATGACGATCTGCTGATCCACGGACTCGGCCGTGAGAATGCCGGATGTCGTTTCGGTGGCTTGGGACTTCTCCCGATCAGGCGGGTTGCACTGCGGCGGCGAAGCGTTCGACGATCGCCTTACAGAAGGCGGGGAGGTCCTGCGGGCTGCGGCTGGAGATCAGCTGGCGGTCGATCACAACCTCCTCGTCGACGACCTCGGCGCCGGCGTTGCGCAGGTCCGTACGAATGCTGGGCCAAGAGGTGAGGCGGCGACCGCGCAGCACGCCAGCCTCCGCCAGTATCCAAGGTCCGTGGCAGATGGTGGCAATGGGCTTCCCGGTCTCCACGAACTCCCTCACGAAGGCGACGGCGTCGGGGTCGGTGCGCAGCTGGTCGGGGTTCATGGTGCCGCCGGGCAGCAGGAGCGCATCGTAGTCACCCACGCGGGCGTCAGCGACCTTCTTGTCCACGGTGAAGGTTCCAGCCGGGTCGATGTCCATCTGGCGCGCGTTGATCTCGCCGGTGTGGAGGGAGAGGAGCTCGGCCCGCGCTCCAGCGCCCAGCAGTGCGCCGAGAGGCTCTTCGAGTTCGACGCGCTCAACGCCGTCCGTGGCCAGGATCGCGACCTTCCTGGCGTGCAGTTCGTTGGTCATGGCGCGTGGTTCCTTCCGGTTGTGGGTGGGGGACCGGTTCGGGTCCGTGCTGCCGCCGCTCGGCTTCCGTCGAGGTGGAGGAGGACCTTGGTCAAACCGTTTTCGCGGCGCAGAAGTACTGGTAGGGCGGGGGCCGGGTCCAGCGACAGCTCCTGGGAGACAATTCAGGACACTTGGTCTTGTCCTGGTCGATCAGCCCGCACAGCTGCCGGTTGAAGGAGGTGTGCTGGCGGATGCCAGCAGGCCGCGCTGAAAGTTGCCGAGTTCGGCCCCGCGCGGTGATGGCGAGGAAGGCGGCGGCGAGCATATAGACAGGGTGATGTGCCGGTACGAGGCGTCGTGTATGCGGACCGGGCCAGTCGTCAGAAGGCCGTTGCCGCAGCTTCGGCCACGGTCTGGTCCTGCTCACCGCTGCCGCCGCTGACGCCCACGGCGCCGACGATCCGGCCGCCGTGCCGCAGCGGGACACCGCCCGCGAAGATCATGACGCGTCCGTTGTTGGATGCGTTGATCCCGAAGAACTGTTCGCCGGGACCCGCGTTGGCGGCCAGGTCGGCGGTACTGATGTCGAAGGCCCGGGACGTGAACGCCTTGCTGATGGAGATGTCGACGCTCCCGATCCAAGCCTCGTCCATCCGGATGTGCGCGACGAGGTTGCCGCCGACGTCGACGACGGCGATGTTGCTCGGCGAGCCGATCTCGTCGGCCTTGGCCTTTCCCGCATCGACGACTCGCTGGGCGTCCTCCAGGGACACGGACTCCGTCTTGATGGTCATGGCAAGGTCCTTTGTTCTTTCTGCTGTGTGTACGCGGCTGTATCTACAGCCTGGTGTATTCCGACCCCGCGCGTCTTCGCCTGCCAGGCCGAACCTCGCGTGCTCCGATGCGCACGGCAGGCTCACCCCGAGGCACTGCCCCAAGCATTCGTGGCTGCGCAACGGGTTCCCAGCCCCGGGCGGCCTGGCAGGGCCCCGGGAGGCGAACTACCGATGCGCACCCTGCGCGAGCAGTCGCCGAGCATGACCAGCCTGTTCGCGCTGTCGATGGTGCTGTTCGACCGCACCGACGAGCAGGAGGTACTCGAGCTCTTGGCCGAGGAGCGGCGGGGGCGAAGGAGACAGAGGATCATGACGACCCAATCGATCGCCGGTCCGGTGAATCGGGCTCCGGCCGGGACCAGTCCGACGCGCCGGGCGTGGACAAGGCGGTTTGGTCTTCAGGGCAGTTTGTGGGCCAGGACGTCGAGTTGCTCAACGGAAGGAGGTTGGGCGAACAGTTCACCGGCTCGTTCCATCAGGGCGCTGCCCAGGCGGCCGGCGAGGTGTGCCTGGCGTGCGTCGTCGTGGGGGAAGGCGTCGAAAATGGCGAAGGTGGACGGGCTCAGGCGTACAGCGAACCAGGCGACGGTGCCGGGCTCCTCCTGCACGATGGCAAGGCCGTCGCGGAGTAAGGCGGCGACCTCTTCCTCCTTGCCGGGCTGGGCCTCGACCTGTACGTGCAGCGCGACGTTGATGTCAGCCATGAGGGGACTCCCTTGAGGTGCTCGGTCGCCGGGACCGGCCGGTCCCGGCCGTGACCGGTTGGCGTCGAACGAGTCTCCTGTACGGTCGCGCCGATGCCTCATATTGCTCAGTTTTTCCTTTTGTATTTTTAGGAGACTTTTATGTGTGAATTTCTTTAAAAGCTGTTGTCTTTTCGATCTTGAGGGATCCAGCGGCTCGGGGCGGCACCGGCATCGGGCTCGCCTCGTGCGATGGGTTGCCGAACTGCACGGCGGAAGCACCGACGCCGCCATATCAGCCCAGGGGGAGCACTCGTGGAACTCACACTCTTTGAGTGCGTTCCTTCCTGACTGTCTCAGCGTCTTGATCGTCTCCTCATCGAGACCGCGGCATCGTAGAGTCGTGAACAGACACTCCAGGCGTATGTGTGCCGACGCCCCCCAGCCACCGCGTCAAAGCGCACCGATCAGACGCCTCGCCAGGGCTGCCGCCGCGCTGGTACTGCTCGTGACAGTCACTGCGCTCGCCGGCGCGTGTGCCGGCCCAGAACCTGACACGCGCACCCCGCTGCAGGCCCCTGCCTCGACGCCAAGTCCATCGACGGCTCAAGTAACTCCTCTCGTGCCTGCGCACGGAGCGCTTCTCGGTCACTACTACGGTGCGGGTTCGATCGCCCAGACGGACGCCCGTATCGGACGCAAACCGGCGGTGCATCTCACCTATTACAGCTGGCTGGACGACTGGGCAGGTTCCCCGACCACCCGCGCGGACTTCGCCGACGGGCGCATTCCGCTGGTCAACTGGGAGCCGTTCGGCGCCGACTTCGACGACATCGTCAACGGCGACCTGGACGCGACGATCCGGCAGCGCGCGGACGGTGCCAAGGCACTGGCCAAGCCGTTCTTCCTCGACTTCGCGGCCGAGATGAACGAGGAGGAAGGCTGGGGCGGACACGACCCGAAGAAGTACATCGCCGCCTACCGCCACATTCATGACATCTTCGTGCAGCGAGGCGCGACGAACGTGGTCTGGGCATGGTGCCCGAATGTCACCGACAGTCCGGAGGCTCCGTCGGCGCTGGCCTATTACCCCGGCGATCAGTACGTCGACTGGACCGGCGTCGACGGATACAACTGGGGCACGTCCGATCCGGACTTCCAGTGGCAGACCTTCTACGATCTTTTCGCCGACGTCTACGCCAAGCTGGCCGCCAAGGGCAAACCCATCATCATCGCAGAGACGGCCTCCGACGAGACGGGGGGCAGCAAGGCGGCATGGATCAACGACGTCATCCCGACACTGATGACCAAGTTTCCCCTGATCAAGGCCCTCGTGTGGTTCGACGTAGACAAGGAACGCCACTGGCAGATCAACTCATCACCCCTGTCTCTCACGTCGTACCAACGCATGGCAAAAGATCCCTATCTCAATCCTTGACTTCCTCCCCCCGTCTATAGGCGGGGGGTTCCAGCGGTCGTCCGCTGGGGTTCCTGCTTCACCGACGACCGCCCCATCCGGGAGGCCTCCCGTTTAGGTCTTACGTCATCTCCACAGGCAGACACCACCGCCAGCCCGGCGGCCAGGATGTCGTGTGCCGCGTTCACGTCGCGGTCATGCACCGCGCCGTAGGCATACGTCCACTTGCGGAGGTTCAGCGGCAGTTGGGTGACGGCACTGTCCGGACCGACACCGTTCCGCTCCAGCAGCTGCGGAGCGTGGGACTGGACGAGGGTGGCCAGGCGTTGCTTCGGCTCGTTGCCCTGGGCCGTCAACTGCTGGAGACGCTCGGCCGGCAATTGGAGCGTGATCAGTGTGGCGTCCAGGACGTTGTCATGGCCGCGGTGATCGCCGCCGGAGGCCAGGTTGATGGCCTGGGTGCGGACTTGCTGGCAAGGTCCTTTGCCAGCTTGTACATGCGCGCGATCCGCACCGGCTCGTCGCCTGCCTTGGCCGTGGGTGGTGGCTCTCCCGGAGAGGACAGCCCGCGCGGCCGCCTGAGCATCGACGGTGTCGGTCGTGCCCTGCTGACGCTGGGCGGTCTTGTCGGGCCGGTTGACGTCGAAGACCTGGATGCCGTGGGAGAGCAAGTGGCGTGTCAGAGCCGCACCGTAGGATCCCGTGCCTTCGACGCCGGCACGGGGCAGCCCGCCGAAGGACCGGGCCCAAAGCAGGAGTTCGCGATACCCGGCCGAGGTGGCGGGAGGCCCGCCAGGGAGGGAGCAAGACCGCGGACGTGCTGCACGAACACCGCGTGGGCCTCAGCATCAGCAAGAAGGACGCCAACGCATGCGTCCGCCACGCCGAGTGCAAAGCGGCGGGGTTCATCCACGGCCGAGACCACAACGTGGGGGCTGACAACGAATTCGGTCCTCGCCCCGCGGGATCACCTGCTCGCCACGCGGCTGACGCTGGTGGTGATCGAGGCAACCTCGGACTACGGCATAGGGCAGGTCTGACCGTGCTCCTCGAAGGCGTCAGGGAATGTGATGGTGCGCGATCACTGGTCCGAGGCGGATGCAGGGTGCAGCCGCACGTTCAGATGGGTGGGGAGCACAGCCAGGGTCACTCGTTCGCCGACCGGTCCGGCGGATGTGTCGGGCTCCACAGTGAAACGGTGACATGTCATCGCGACGACCAGCGTGCTCTCCATGAGGGCCAGGTTACGGCCGGGGCAGAAGCGCGGACCGCCGCCGAACGGCATGAACGGTTGTTCGTGCGGAGACGTCCGAGCCGCCGAGGACAGCCAGCGCTCGGGGTCGAAGCGTCCGGGGTCCGGATACCTGAGCGGGTCACGGTCCGAGCCGTGAGTCAGCAGGACCACGATGACCGTGCCGCGCCCGATGTGCAGATCGGTCGTGCCGTCACTGACCGTGGTGTCGGTCACGGCCTCCAGCAGCACGAACGGCGAGACCGGGTTCAGCCGGATGGTCTCGTTGACCACCGCCGCGGCGTAGGGCAGCCGGGCCAGGTCGGCCGGTTCGGCGGGGTAGCCATCGGCGCCCAGGACTGCCTCGGCCTCGGCCCGCACCCGCTGCTGCACCTCCGGGTGGCCGGCGAGGTGGTGTATCGCCCAGGCGGTGGTCGCGGCGGCGGTGTCCTCACCGGCGATCATCATGTTGAGGATCGTGCCGATCACGTCCCCTTCCGTGATGTGCTCGTCGTTGTCGAGGCTCGCCCTGGCCAGTGAGTCCAGATACGTGCGCGGCTTCTCCCCGGCGCCCATCCGGTGCCGGGAGTCGGCGTAAAGCTCCCGGATCAGCGCGCCGGCCTCGGCGACGACGGCGTCCACGCGGCGGTCGGCCGGCAGCCTCACCCAACGCCAATAGGGAACGGGACTGTTCATCCGCTTGGTCAGAGTGTCGAACACCAGGGGCAGTCGCTGGTGCAGCCCGTCCTCGTCGGCCCGCCTTACCGCGTCCAGGTCGTGTCCCATCGTCAGGGCGACCGTCACGTCGAGGGTGTAGCGCATCAGATCCTCCAGCACGGGCACGCGTTCACCCGCCATGGCCTCCCACCGCTCCCTCAGCCGCCCGGTCGACCGGGCGATCGCGGAGTAGGAGTCGCGCAGCTGAGCCGAGCTCAGCCCGCGCGTCGCCATGCGGCGCAACCGCTGCCAGTCCGCGCCCTCGGAGTCGAAGAGTCCGGACGCCCCGAGCTCCGCGATCAGATCGGACAGCGAGCGGGCGCGGCGGAAGGTGTCCGGCCGCTCGCGCAGCACCGTATCGAGGATGGCCGGTGCCGAGGTGACGACGGCGTCCTTACGGCCCAGCCGTACCCGGAAGGTCGGACCGAAGCGGTCCCGCCATTCGTTCAGGGTCCGGTGCATGGTTCCGCCACGGGCCAGCGCCGGCAAGTGGCCCAGCAGGGGCAAACCCGGCGGCTCGGGGAGATCGGACACGGTCAGCCGTGAACGGATCCGACCATCCTCGCCTTCCTCACCGTGCTGACGAGGGGTGGCAGAGGGGACGTGCATGATGCCTCCAGTAAGGTTGACACCTGTTAACTTCCCTGGAGTAAACACTTCTTAGCCGCCTTTTGTCGAGTTCTGCCGACCTCGTACAGCGGCCTGCGACCGCCCCACCCGTGGCGCTCCACCCGACGGTGCCGACAGAGCAGCACGAGGCGGAGCCGGAGGGGCCTCCGCCCGAGGGGGCACAAAGGTCCTGGATGCAGGGTGACCGAGATGTTGGGGACCAGTACGACCTCGTTCCCGCTCTGAGAGTGAGAGGGGATGTCACGGCGGCGTTGAAGGGGACGGGATGCTCTGGCTGCTTAAGGTCCGGGACTGGTTGTGCCGTGGCGCTGGTCGATGTCGGTGGGCACGGTGTCGTCCAGCCGTGATCCGAGGCGCGGCTCTGGACGCCCGCACAGCCATGGAGAAGGCCTTCGTATGCGAGCGACTGCTGGCCGCTTGGACCGAACTGCGTGCCGAATCCGACCGTGCGGCGGATCGAGATGAGCGTGCGCGGACGCCCCGGTCTGCGGTTCGGCTCACACGGAGGGTCGACGGTGGTCAGACATCGCCCCTTCGGTAGCGAGTCGTGCGCGAAAGCGGCCGCTGGGGAAGCCAGGAAGGCGAATCGCGGCACTCTTCCGGCTCGGCAGGCCGCCCGGCCGGGGTGGTCGCCGCGAAAGCGTGCGTCTGGTCGCGCATCCCAGCGTTGGCAGACGCACGGACGCCTCCCGGGGCAACCGTGTCGACGCCGTACGCCTTGGGGCCCTATTCGATTGGCCCTGGGCGAGTGAGTGATCCGAGCACGGCCTTGGTGGCCGAGGTAAGCGCGATCCCCGGTATGCCCTTGCTCGCCGCGGCCGTGGTCAGATTAGGTCACCGCCCACTCCGGCAGGGGGTGCAGGTGGTTGGCGTTGCCTTCGGCCGTATCCACGACCCACCATTCGCCGGGTGGCCGAGCCCCATCCCTGGCCTGGTCGCGCGGGGCCCACCGTTCGGGCGGAGCGGGTATCGTGCAGGAAACTCAGAGGACGAGGATGGCGCGTGCAAGCTGGAGGACTGTACTCCGAACTCCTGGCCGCCGCCGTCGAACTCGCGTCGCCGCGCTTGGCCACGGCTGTTCCGTCGCTGCGTGCGGTGGCCCGCGCGTGTGGAGTGTCGGCCACCGCGGTGTACCGGTATTTCTCCTCGCAGAGTGATCTGAACCGGGCCCTGCTCATGCGTATCGACTCCGTCTTCATCGACGCGATGACTGCGTCCGACGATCCGGGACTACCGCCGCTGGAGCGGCTACGTCGTTACGCCCATGCCTACGTCGACTGGGGGACGCGGCACCCCGGCCTGTACCAGCTGCGTTTCGAAAGTGCCGACCAGTTGGGCGCAGATTACGTCCGGACCGGGGCCGCCGACGAGTTGCTGGCGGGGATCGACGCGCTGCTGCGCGCCTGCGGGGCGGGTCCGGATGTCACCGCGGAGGACATGTGGTGTGGCCTTCACGGCCTCGTCTCGCTCCGTGTCCACAAGCCCGAGCGCGTATGGTCGGTTGGCCTGGAGGCGCAGATCGACAGGTTCTTCACGCTCTGGGGTCTGGACCGCTGAGCCCGGATCCGCCGGATCGATGCCTGTGGATGGTTCTTCCGGCAACGAAAGAGTGCCTTGTGACCTGTGGTGATGGGGTTTCTCCAGGACCACGTCAGCCACGATCGGAAAGGCACCCTACGTGACCGGGATCGCGATGTCGGTCGACGGCGGGCGACGCGTATGAGGGTCATCGCGTCCGGCGTCCGACGTCCGGCGGATCGGCCGCCGCACGGCTGTGCGCGTTTTCTTGTCGCTCAGAACTCCCGGCGATCTCGTAGAGCCAGCACAGGCCCTTTTCAGGAGTCCCCGTCGGGGCTGTCTTCGAGGGCGTGTACCGACCGTCAGTACCGGTGTACCTGACGGGCTCTTCACGCGTGAGGGTGAGGTGGGGCGCCGCTCGCGGGCGCCCCACTCCGTCAGAGGCTCCAAGCGGAAGATCAGTGGTGGGCGTACACGTAGGGCTTCAGCGCGGGCTCGTCCGCATACACCGGAGCGTTCGCGATGTTGGTGGTCGACGTCTCGTTGAAGCCGGCCAGGTCGGTTTCGTAGGTGGACGGGTTGACGCCCGGCATCAGGGTCTGCTTGCAGATGGAAGACGGGATGTCGGCGGCCTTGGCGGGACCAGGCTTGGTGATGGCGTCCATGGCGAGGGCGTAGGCGACGGGATCGCTGGTTCCGATGGCGATGTGGTCGCTCGTGTCCGCCGGGCAGATGTCCTGGAGTGAGATGTTGGAGACGCGGTGGGCGGGGCCGCGAAGGTCGGTCGTGCCCTGAGGAGTGACGAACTGGTCGTGCGTGGTGGACAGCGAGGTGTAGGAGATGCCGGGGAAGGTCTCCTGGCCGGAGTTGGTGGCCTCGATGAACTTGGCAGTCGTCTTGAGCTGCAGGTTGAACGCCGGACCGTTGCCATGGGGGTACAGGTCGTCATTCTGGCTCGAGCCGTGGTTCAGGCCGGCAAGACCCACGTAGTCGGCGACCATGGCTCGGGTGTCGGGCCAGAAGCGCAGGGCGAAGCGGGCGCTGACGCCTCCCTGGCTGTGCCCGATCAGGGCGATCTTCCGGCCGCTGAGCTCGTGTGTGTGGCGTATGGCGTTGACGATGTATTCGGCGGACCCCTGGATGTCGCCGACTGAGTTGTTCGGCAGGGTGACGGTGCAGTACGGGTAGCCGGCCTTGTCCATGGCGGGCAGCCAGTTCCAGGCGTACGCCTCCGGGCCGATGCCGGTCGGCGGAACGAACAGGGCGACTTCCTGGTGGGCGTTCTTCACGGTCGGGGTGCACTTCACAGCCGACTCCAGGTCGTCGGTGGGTACCGACAGACGGGGTCCGGGACGGTTGATCGAGGCGTACCGCGTGGTGGAAGCGCCGGAGCCCGCGTTCGAGGTGGTCGGGGTGGCGGCGATGGCAGCCGGCGCTGCGGTCGTGGCGAGCAGCGCGGCACAGAGGGGAAGGAGCAATCGCTTCATGCCGAGGACGCTAAAACCTCACGCGTATGTCAGATGCAAGGTGAGACCTCGCAGATGTGACGGTTGTTACGCGCAGGACTTCGGCGCGGCGCACACTGCCGGATACCTGTTCCCGGGCTCAGCTCCGGGCGCCCACCTTGCGTGACGGCCAGGCTGCTCGTGCACGAGCGTCGTCCCGGGGTGACTTGGGGCGTGGGCATTCCGCCGCGGACGGAGTGGTTGCGTTGAGCAGCGACTCACGGTGAGCGCGGGCCACGTCCATCATGCGTTCAAGCGTGTCTCGAGCCAGACGAAGCTCGTCGATCTGTGCCGTGATTCTGCTGTGTTCGCGGGCCATCCGCTCCAGGGCCGCGTCGGAGTTGTGTGTGCTGGGGGAGTCGGCGCACGGCATGAGGTCGGCGATGGTCCGGCTGGACAGGTTGGCCGCGTACAGGCCCTGGATGAAAGCGACGCGGTCGGCGTCGTTCTCCGTGTAGTGCCGGTGCCCGCCGGTGCTGCGGGTACTGGTGAGCAGTCCTTGCTCTTCGTAGTAGCGCAGTGATCGCACGCTGACTCCCGTACGTGCGGCAAGCTCTCCGATGCGCACGGCTACCTCCTTTGACGGTCTCCGCACCTGGAGCGTGTAAGCGTTGTCACACCGTGCCGGGGCGCTTTCGACTTGCATCTGACGTCTGTGTCAGATTTTAGCGCTGTCCTGTGCTTCGAAACGTTGGGGCACCGAGCACGAAGGAGAAGCGAATGCCGTCCCTGTTCAGCGCCTACCCCTGGGCGGGCTGACTCTGCCCAACCGGGCTGTGATGGCCCCGATGAGCCGGGGCAGGGCTGCCGCCGGTGGTCTGGCGACGCCTGCTCTGACATGGGTTCATCGCTGTCATGCTTGGCGGGCGTAGGACGTGAGGCGATCGGCGAGCGCGATGACGAGGTCGCGTAGTTCATCGGGGCGCTCGATGACGAACGGCCGGTCGAGTGAGGCGAGCAACCGAGGCAACCAGTCGAGCTGCTGCGCCCGTAGATCGACGCGCAGCCAGTGCTCGGCCGCCGGGTCCTGGCCGGCCGCAGGCTCGGGGTCCTCCAGGCTCGCGACGCTGGCGGGGAAATGCGCGCGGATCTGCTCAACTGTCCCGTGGATCCGCAAGGTCACCTCGTGCCGGTACTCGGCCGTGGTGAATCCTGACAACACGCGCTGTGCTGGATCGGGACCCACGGGGGCGTCGAATGAGCCGGGCAGGGTCCGCGCGTCTGCGATGCGATCGAGCCGAAAGGTTCGGTCCTCGCCGATCTGGGCGTCCTTGCCCGTGGCGTACCACCGGCCCCCATGGGCGACGATCCCGTAGGCGTGCAGTGTGCGTTCGCTGCGCCGTCCGTCGCGGTCGGTGTAGCGGATCGAGACCGGTCGGCGGTGGCGCACCGCGTCGGCGATGGTGAGCAGGAGCCCGGCGTCCAGGTGGTCCAACTCGCCGGGCTGATCCGTGAAGGTGAGAGCTTCCAGGAGTGTGTCGAGCCGACGGGCGATGTGCTTGGGCAGCACCCGCCGGATCTTCGCTGACGCCGTCTCGTTTGCGGTGCGCTCCGTCGTCGTCAGCCCTGCCCGGCGGCCGGCGACCAGGCCGAGCAGCACCGCCAACGCCTCGTCGTCGCTGAGCATGAGCGGCGGCAAGCGGTACCCGGGAGCCAGCCGGTACCCGCCGTAGCGGCCGCGCACCGATTCCACCGGCACGTCCAGGTCGATCAGCTGGTTTATATACCGGCGCACGGTGCGCCCTTCGACGCCGAGGCGGTCGGCGAGCTCGGCCACAGTCCGGGTGCCGCCCGACTGCAGCAGCTCCAGGAGTGTCAGCACGCGGCCGGTGGGTCGTGGCATGTTCGCAGCCTAACGCAAATATAGGACCGATTCTGTCCGCTATTTCTCCTAGCCTGCGAGGTGTACGCCTCCCGCACAGCCAAGGAGATTCCTATGGACTTCGTCTCGATCCGCATCATCACCAGTGACGTCGCACGCCTCCTCGAGTTCTACGAGCGAGTTACAGGGGTCCAGGGGATACGGGTCACGGAGGACTTCGCCGAACTCAAGACCGCGGGCGTAACCCTTGCGATCGCCAGCACCCGCACCGTCCCGCTGTTCGCCCCGGGCTCTGCCCGCCCGGCGGAGAACCACAGCGTGATCACCGAGTTCCTCGTCGACGACGTGGACCGCGTTCACCAGAACCTGAAGGGCTTCGTCACCGATTTCGTCAATGAGCCCACCACGATGCCCTGGGGCAACCGGTCGCTGTTGTTCCGCGACCCTGACGGCAACCTCGTGAACTTCTTCACCCCGGTGACTCCGCAGGCCATCGAGAAGTTCGCAAGCTGACACCATGCACAGCCGCTCACGCGGGAGCCCCGGGATCCCAGGGCTCCCGGTGAACGCGGCCGTCGAAATCAGGAACGCCACCGGCACGGGACATCGGAACGCGCCGCTGACCTCCGAAGGACGTCCGCGTTCACGTCTGCGGGTCGATGCCGGATGTCCGATCGCACACGTCGCGGCGGAACAGGAATCTCCCGCCGCTGCCAGGCCAGCCGGCAGCCACCGGTCGTGGCGGCCAACATAGTTCGGGGCATGCGGACTTCCGCGCCCCGTGAGCAATTCTCTGCAGGGTACGAGGCCGGCTGCCGCAGTGTCTGCGCACGGGCTGCCGGCTGGTCCATGTGCCCTCCGCGGGCCGGGAGCCACACTTGAGACCGGCCCGGTGGAGGTCATCCACTGTGGTCGTCCGGCTTGAGGTCGGCCCTCATCCCTTTGCGTAGGAATGCCGTCAAGGCCATGTACTCGTTCACGGCCTTCGTGCCCAGCACCTGAATGTTCGTTCCGCTGATGATGACCTCTCGAAGGGCTCGCCTCGGCAACCACACAACAGGCACAACGAGCGTCGACCACCTGCGCTTGCTCGCATGGCCCGTGGGCGGTGGCTGCCGTCAGCTCTCACGCAGTCTTGAGGCAGACATCCTCGCCGCCGGCGAGTGGATCCTGCGCGTCCCGCTCAAGCTCATGGCTCACTGCCGCCCCGCCGCCCGCGCCTACGGCGAGTCCGACCCCATCGACGCCCTGGCCGCAGCTCGCGAGGAATAGCCAGCCCATCCGTGACACGACGCGGCCGTGCCGCACCTCACCCGGTCGGGCCGACGTGCTTGTCAGTGCGGTCACGTAGGCTCGCACGTGACAGGAAAAGAATGCTGTGACCGATCCGCGACGAGGGAGGGGCCACGTGCTTACCGACACCTACGGCCGAGTGGCCACCGACCTGAGGGTCTCGCTCACCGACCGCTGCAACCTGCGGTGCACGTACTGCATGCCGGAAGAGGGCCTGCAGTGGCTGGCCAAGCCCGACCTGCTCACCGACGACGAGATCGTCCGCCTGATCGACATCGCCGTCACCTCCCTCGGCGTCAAGGAGGTCCGCTTCACCGGCGGCGAGCCTCTCCTGCGTCCGGGCCTGGTCGGTATTGTCGAGCGGGCCGCCGCGCTGGAGTTCCGCCCTCGGATGTCCCTGACGACCAATGGCATCGGCCTCAAGCGCACGGCCGCGGCCCTGAAGGCCGCGGGCCTTGACCGGGTGAACGTCTCCCTGGACACCCTGCGCCCGGACGTCTTCAAGACGCTCACCCGCCGGGACCGCCACAAGGACGTCCTCGAAGGTCTTGAGGCCGCCCGCGCCGCGGAGTTGACCCCGGTCAAGGTCAACAGCGTCCTGATGCCCGGTCTGAACGAGGACGAGGCCCCGGACCTGCTGGCCTGGGCGGTGGAGCACGACTACGAACTGCGTTTCATCGAGCAGATGCCCCTGGACGCGCAACACGGCTGGAAGCGCGAGGGCATGGTCACCGCGGGGGACATCCTCGCCGCCCTGCGCACCCGCTTCGATCTGACCCCGGAGGGCACCCAGGAGCGCGGCTCGGCCCCCGCCGAGCGCTGGATCGTGGACGGCGGCCCGCATCGCGTCGGCGTCATCGCCTCGGTGACCCGCCCCTTCTGCGCCGCCTGCGACCGCACCCGCCTCACCGCAGACGGCCAGATACGCACCTGCCTGTTCGCGACAGAAGAGACGGACCTGCGTGCCGCCCTGCGCTCGGGTGCCCCGGACGAGGAGATCGCCCGCATCTGGCGTGTGGCCATGTGGGGCAAGAAGGCTGGCTCGGGCCTGGACACCCCCTCTTTTCTGCAGCCGGACCGCCCCATGTCGGCGATCGGTGGCTAGTCTTCCGAGTCAAGAATTCGGTTCGGATAGCTGGCGAGGCGTTCGAGGATCTCGTCTGCGGTCTTCGCCCGGACGTAGGGCTTGGGGCCGGTGTTCCATGCGGCGATCCAGGCCCGAATGCCCTTCTCCAAGTCCTCAAGCCCGTGGTGGAGGGTCACCACACGAGACAGGACCCCCACTGCGGCCGGTACTTCAAGCCCCAGCGCCTTCATGCCGACGAGGCATACGACCGGTCCGATCTGCGCGAATGGTGCGAGGCAAGCGGATCGGCGTGCCGATCGCGCGCTGGGGCGTCTCGACAGACCGGCTCGACTCCGAACATCTCACGGTGAGCGTCCATGATGGCTACGAGCGTTTCGACGGCCGGTCGAGCTCGGCCGCGAAGAAAGCCGACGCCGCCTTCAAGATCTCATTCGCCTGCCGCAGCTCGGCGCTCTCGGGACTCAACCGACTGATCTCCGCTGGCTCCTCGTTGAGGCTTGGCTAGAATGTTCCGTCGCAGGCTTGCGAGTCCGGGCACAGGCTGACCGCCTTCCACCTTCGCAACCGGCGACTGCTCCGGGTGCGGCCTGCACGACGTGGACTGGGTCACCGTCGGCGGCGAGTCAGGCCGCAACGCTCCGCTGGGGCACGCGGCCTGCGCGAGCAGTGCCTGGGGTCGCGGTGCCGTACTTCTCCTCGCAGCCGAACGTCGGAGACGCCGCGCGGCGCAGAACGGCCCTGCACCTCAGACCGCAGGGCGTGCGCGGGAACGGTTAGCTGACGTAGGCGGGCGGTGCAAGCGCGGCCTGGTACGACGGACGAGTCGTGGCGTGTGTGTCTGGTGTACGGAAGGTCAGCAGGCTCGGTGCGGCGTGTGGAGCGACTCGCCGGCGCAGGCCGGGGGAGTGCTCTGCTGCTGCGCGCGGGCGTCCTCCAGCAGGCGCTGCCATGACGCGACGGTCGGACGACGGCGCAGCAGTGCCCGCCGCTCACGCTCGGTCATACCGCCCCAGACTCCGAACTCGATGCGGCCGTCCAACGCGTAGGCCAGGCACTCGGTGTCCACGGGACAGCCGGTGCATCGAGCCTTCGCTCGATGCTGCGCGGCCCCCTTGACGAAAAGGTCGTCCGGATTGCCGGTCCGGCACAATCCGCGCTCACGCCAATGGGAATCCGGTATCACCGAACTGTTCCTCTTCTCGTATCCGGCCCGCGGTGAGGCCTCGGACAATCACGTAGCAGGCATGTGACAGTACGCCAGGGCCCCACGGTGCAGGTGTGCACCGGTTGGAGCCTGCACACGTGTGAGTGGCGAGGACTTGCCCGCGCGGGGAGACCAGCTATCCGACGCCTCGCACGGATGGGCGTGGATGGCGCACTCAAAAGGCCGACTCCCCAGCTCCGCAGGGTCGTTGACTCCATGGGCTGTTGCTCCTCGACGGCATCCCCTTCAACGCCCAGGGAGGGCAACCGCCCCGACGACACCGCACGAGGCCGACCCGGAGTTTCAGCACAGTCTGTGGCCGCGTGCTCTCCGCTCGCTGCGGGCGGGGCCACGATCGCACATGTGGACAGGCCTTCGGGCGGCGCCGCCCGTCTGATCGCTGAAGACTTCTCGCCCGATCGGTTGGGCCTGAGCAGTGTCGCCGCGGGCCGTCGTCCCCCTTCTGGTATTTGCGGTGATCAGCTTGCTTCGACCGGGTTGGCCGGGCGACCCGAACGGGGGTCCCCAGCGTGCGGAACGGCGAGGCGGTCAGCTGTCAGGGTCGTTTCGCGTTTCCACAGTTGCCAGCAGACCTGTTCGATGCCTTGTTTGAGGTAGCGGCGATATGTGCTGAAGGACAGTGACAGTTTGCGGGCTATGGCCTGTTGCGTGCTGCCGCCCTCCAAGTAGGTGGCACGGACCACCGCCTTCTGCTGTTTCGTCCTGGCGCCTTCTGCGATGGCTTCGATCGCCTGCACGATCAGGTGTCGCAGATTCTTTTCCGGGTCACCAGGCAGGGAAGCGACGAATGTGGCGCGCAGTAGCGGATTGGCAGCCATACGTTCCGACCGGTGCCAGTTACGCAGGGCGTCGTGCACAGCGAGGTCAAATGCAGCTCTGGACAGGCGGGTTCGGCGCGGGTATCTCACACTGTCGTAGCGTCGGGGTCCGGAGACCACCTGGTCGTCCAGCATGCTGATCCATTCGTCCATCCCCCTCAAGCCCCAGTCGTGTTCCCATAGCGTGATGCCTTGCCCCATCAGCAAGGGGGTCCGGGGCAGGCGATGAAAATCTGCGTACTCCAGCAGGCGTGCCGTCGAGTCGTCCGAACCCGCGACATGGAAAGTCCACTGCAATTGGTCTTGGTTCAGGATTTCCCGGGTGATCCGGGCCATCATCCTGGCCAGGACGGCCGGCCGCTCCGCAGGGCGTCGACGGACGAGGGCGAAGCGGATCAGTTGCACCTGTTGACCGGACCGTAGTTCGCGGTTGGTTTCGACGTGGTTGCGGATGTGGGCGACCACGGGATCGATAGAGGTCTCCACCGCATCCCAGCGATCAAAGGTCAACAGGCCGATACAGCCAACGATTTCTCCCGATCGGGCTGATCGGTATAGGCGGAAGCTGTTCGGCCGTCGGTGGAGCCAGAAGTTGAAGATCTTGACACTATCGGCGTCGAGTACCTCATCTGCCATGTCCAGGGCTGCGGAGATGCCTTCGGCGCCGAACGTGCTCTCGTGTGTGTGCTCGTCGCGATCGGTCCAGTCGAAGCCAGGCAGCCATCTCCCCATGATTTGAACGTGGTTGAACATGGCAGCGGCCTGTAGGGAGGCTGATTCAGGACCGCTGCGAATCAAGTGGGTTACATGAGCCCGCACCTCTTGGTGCATCGACCGATAGGAGCTGGGCGCCCGCCATTTGAGATCCTTGTCCAGCGCCTCGCCCACCACGGCCAACAAACGCAGACCGGAGCGGCGGCTTACGGTGTAGGGCTGCCGCCGCATCCAGTCGAATACCTCGTGCGCGTGGTCGGGTAGGAACAAACGGAGTGCGTCCTCCGTGACCTCGGTCAGGTGTGCACAGATTTCGAGGGCTCGACGATGGGCCAGCGACGGAACAGTGCCCACCACGCCATCGAGAAGCTCTTCGACGACGTGTGGTGAAGGCTGCCAATCACCCATGGTGGTAGAACCTGGGTCGCGACCAATCACGCGTAGAACCAGGGGGTGACCGCTGGCGAATGCGAGCCTGGCCCTACGGTCGGTGATCCGGCCGCGGATCGTGGTGTGTAGGAGATGCGCTGACTCAGCCGGATGCAGAGGGTGCAGAGGAAGGATTTCAAGTGTGTCGGCCCATGTCGGATCGGTCTGCCACATCAGGCTGGGAGGACGGCGGCTCGCGAGTACCACCAGCGAGTCTCGGGGGAGTCCAGCAAGGAGCCGGTCCCTCAGCCAGCCTTCCGGACGGTCGAGACGGTCCACGGCGTCGACGAGTACGACGATGCGCTCCGCTGTGGCGACGTCCGACGCGACTTCGAAGGCCTCCTCAGTCGGGTTGATTCGTCCCGCGTCGACCTCGACAACGTGCAGGCCGCGCCGCCTGGCCTCGACGGCGAAACGTTGCAGGAGCGCTGTCTTGCCGATTCCCCCGGGGCCGTGAAGCGCCAGGATCACGAGTGAGCCCGTGTCACGCTCCAGCGCAGCGCCAAACCGCTCCAGTTCTTCCTGCCTGCCTACGAAAGACCGCAGTAACTTGTTCTGTCGTAGGCGTGCGTCGGCTGCACTTGATGACTCGTTGAATGAGTTGCCGTATGCAGGGCTGCTTGACTCGCTCATCGCTCAGTCCAACTGGCCGCTTCGGTGTGCAGGTGGATCCCTTGACAGGCGAGTGCTTCTGCTCTTCGGTCGGTGGGAGGCCAAGCAGGATTGACTGCCTTGTCGATGAAGCCAGGTTCATCCATG
Organism: Streptomyces sp. SAI-135; assembly: GCF_029893805.1. Lineage (NCBI taxonomy): Bacteria > Bacillati > Actinomycetota > Actinomycetes > Kitasatosporales > Streptomycetaceae > Streptomyces > Streptomyces sp. SAI-135. Next base: position 286,076 of record NZ_JARXYP010000001.1, on the reverse strand, counting down.
CGGTCTTTGAGGGGTGAAGGGCTGTTGAAGACCCCGATGGATGCCGCCCGTTCGCCATTGGCCTCCAGCCCTGTGGCGATCTCGAACACGACGGCCGCTGCGAAGGCGCATCCGGCAAGCACGTACCGGCCGTGTGGTTCTACGTGGGGGATGGCCGCAGCGTCTGACCGGGTCGTATCGGTGAAGTTGCCGAAGGACTTCCCTGCAGGACTGAGGCCATGCGCTCGTAGGGTGTGAAAGGGGCGCTCGTGCGTGCAACGCTTCGCCATGGCCTGCGGTGGCGCCACAGGGGCGTCGCTCCTGGCGGTGTTGTACGGCGCAGCGATGAGCTGTGCTGGTTCATGCATGCTGGGGGCTCGCAATACGTCGAGCGCCGGTGGTTCCTGTCCGAGCCTCGTCCGCGCTGTCCGTGCAAGCCGCAGCGTCGAGTGATATCCCATCCAGGTCGTAGACGCCGCTCGTGGCGTTGAACGTGGCGAGTCGAACAGTTCGGCGTGGATGTTTGCCAAAGCGGTTTCGGTCGATCCTTCGGGATAGGTGTTCTTGCCGACTGCCTCGCCGACCAGAGCGACGATCACCCGGTGCATCTTCTGGTCCACGACCGTCGTGGTGGACAGGGCAGCCAACTGCTTGAAGTCGCTGGCTGGCGGCATGATGGGGAAGACAGTCACAGAAACCGGGTGACAACTTCGGACACGGCAAGCACGGTTTCAAGCTGGTGGCTGGAGCAGTCAACACCGTTGACGAGGATGCCGGCCTTGCTGACCCCTGTCGGCGTCAGGCGCCCACACCTGTAGGGTCGTCGGCAGGTCGGGAAGAGAACACACGTCCAAGGCCCGCGGCACCCAGTCTGGCCAGCCTCATGGTGCCTCCGAGTCGACGTCCGGAGATCAGGAGGGAAATCCAACTGAGCACCGCGCAATGGGCGATGACGCCGAGTGAGGCGTCCAACCGTCCGGCCTGCATGAACGACGCCCCAATGCCGCTGGGGATCGTGCTGCTCACGGCTCTGGGCCACTGACCGCCCATTCCGGCGACGAGTTAATCGATGGTCCAGATCCGCCCTGCGCGAAGAATGCTGCCGGTTTCTAACGAGGCGGCGATGCCGATGTTCAACGCGGCCGGCAGGCTAAGCCCGGCCCTGTGCGGTCCCCGGAGCCAGTGCTCCCCCGACGACTGCGAACGCGACACGCTTGAAGTGCAACCGAAGAAAGGGAGGCGCGATGACACCTTCGGGAGGGTTCACGGCTCTCTTCCGGATCCGGTGTGAGCAACGTGACCACGCTCGACGATGGGTGATCGGACTTGATGGGAACGCTCGCCATATGTTGAATCTAGCTTCGCCAAAGAGCACCGTCAAGATAGAACGTTCTATCTTATGCGGACCAGACGTGCCACGGACGACCTCGCCAGCATTGCTCTGCACAGCGACCTGTTCGCGCTTCCTGATCGGCGGCCGAGCCAGTCAGAGGGGTGACAGCCCCATGTTCATCCCCGTGCTGGACGGTTTATGGATCCCGCGCCGCGGACCCGGCCGGCCGCGTCGCCGTCCCGATCGTGTCCGCGGCGACAAGGCCTACTCCAGCCGCGACAACCGCGCCCATCTGCGGCCGCGAGGAGTCAAGGCGACCATCGCCCAGCCGCCCGATGACCGGCGGTCCAAGCGCAGGCGCAGAGGCCCAGCCGGCGGGCACCCAACGGTCTTCGACAAGGCCCAGCACGGCCGCCGCAGTGCCGTCGAGCGGTGCGCGACCAAGTGGAAGCAGTTCCGCGCTGTCGCCACGCGCTACGACAAACGCGACTACATCTTCAATGGCACCCTGACCATCACCGCGACCGTCATCTGGCTCCGCGACACAGTCCAAGAGCCATCAGAAGCGCCCTGAGGTCCGTCTTCAAACGGATCTTGCCCAGATCAGGAACGACGCGAGGGTGACCGCCGCTTCGTAGGGGGTGGCGGTCTTCTCGTATCGGGTGGAGATGCCGCGGAAGCCTTTGAGCTGGTCAAAGCAGCGTTCGACGATGTTGCGTTGACGGTAGACCTGCCGGTCGGCCATCGACGGCCGCCCGCCGCGGCTGCCGCGGTTGTGCAGGTGTCGCTGCTGGTCGGTCTTCTCTGAAATGGTTTGCCCGATGCCGCGTTTGCGCAGGTAGGAGCGAAAGCCATAGGCCTTGTCTGCGATGGCCTGGTCAGGCCTGCAGCGGGGGGCCCGGGTCGGGGCGAGGGGCACGGATGCGCTCCAGAAGCGGTCGCGCGCAGATGTTGTCGTGGCGTTGGCCGGGTGTCACCAGGACTGCGAGCGGGCGCACCTTGCCGTCGCAGGCGAGATGGATTTGGGTCGTCACTCCATGATGGTCCGGTTCGTCCGGCCTGTTGGTTGCCCTATCGACCTGTGGCGGCGGCATGCTGGTGCGCGCGGACGATGGTGGAGTCGATCTGGACGAGCCAGTCGATGTCGCCGGCCGCGTCCGCATGAGCCTGGACCTGCTGAAGAGTTCTCGTGAACACGCCGTCCAGGGCGTAACGGCGGAAGCGGGTGTGACGGTCTGCCAGGGGCCGTAGCGCTCCGGCAGGCCACGAGCTCCCGGTCCGGATCTTGTCAACCATCCCGTTGCTGACCTGCCGGTCCGACACCCGCAGCCGGCCGGTCGCAGCCCGCGGTATCAGCGGAGCGAGTAACTCCCACTCCGGATCGGTGAGTTCATGGCGGCGTATCAACCCACCATGATCCGCCGCCCGATGATCTCTGAAGACGGACCTAGGTCTGATAGATCGTGTGATGGATGCCTGCGGTTGGGCGGATCAGCGCAAGCTCCTGCTCGCAGCCCCGCTGGCGGTGTACGTCGTGCCGGGGCAGCACTGGGCTCGCACGCTCGGTACCGGGAGGTGATGCGCCATCCGCCACCGGCCGCGGCGCACCGCCAAGCCGGCTATTGCGCAGCCGAGTCGAGGCGCTCAGCAGGGCCATGAGCGGAGGTCCGCTGTGACGTATGACCAGCGCATCGGCTCTCACTTCGGCCGGTGTCGGCGTTCCCCGGCGACGAGCAGAGCGCCACTATCCGTAGAAGATAGTGGAGCCAAAGCACCGGGATTGCGACGACTCCTAGCTTCTTTACCAGAAGCCCCGGCAGGGATCTTCACTCAGGAAGGAAGCAAGAGATGAACAGCGTCGTCGCATTCAGGACCAAGATCGCCAAGGTTGTTGTCGTTGGCATCATCACCGTCATCCCTCTCATGGTCGCAGGGGCCGGCGATGTCGCGTCCAACCCACTGCACGCTGCGACCGTGCAGGCCGACGGTGCAAGTGGCGGCACGGAGGACGACACCAACCCCTGGACCTAGAACGTGTCCAACGTGGTGAGTCCGATGTCGACCCCGTATGAGGGGAGACGTGGAGTCGGATCGTGCCGGACGGCTCGTGAGATCACAAGGCCGTCGATCTCAGAGCCGAGCACGACCCTGGGGCGGCGGTACACCGAGCGTCGCATCTGATGAGGCACCGTTCGCAGCCATGATCCAGGTGTTGGTCAGCAGCTGTGGCTGACCAGTATGGGCGCCCTGATGAGGCGCCTCGGAGCTACCGGTGCACCTTCGTTTCTTGATCTGGCCCAATGCCGGGGTGTGGACCGGCTGCACCAGGCAATCCTGCACCGACGGGAAGACGTCGGCTTGATTCATGCCACCCCCGTAACGCACGGCACAGCTTATGCCCGGCGAAGGAGGGGCCTCCCACAGAGTCGTCCGCCGGGCGCACGAGGCATGAGGTGGGGATGTATTCATGTGGAAAGGATTTGTGAGTGATGACGGCCGAATCATCCTTGACCTTGCGAGATGCGACTTTTGGCCAGTCGAGTTGCGAAGAGGGCACACGCACGGGGATCAGAAAACCGTCTCCGAGGGACCGCGCGGAAGACTGCCGTCAACCTGCGTACCACCGACGGCTCGGTGCCGATGGACACCTTCCTGGGGTGCCGGCCCAGCTGGACAGTCTCATCGGACGGTCGGACGAGCTGGTGGAGCTGAGGCAGCTGGCGCGCACCACTCGGCTGCTGACCCTGACAGGGCCGGCTGGCGTGGGCAAGACCCGCCTGGCACTGGAACTGGTCAGGCTGGAGCAGCGAGGCAGGCGCACTGAGGTCCGGCTGGTGGAGCTGGGCTCAGTGTCCGAGGGCGAGCAGGTGCGTCGGCGTATCACCGCTGCACTCGTCCAGAGCGACGACAGGGGTACCGCGGTCGCGGGGACGAGGAGTGTGGCGAACACCGACCGCGATTGGCTGCTGGTGCTGGACAACTGCGAGCATGTGATCGACGACTGCGGTACGGCCGTCAGCGCGCTACTCCATCGCTATCCTCGCTTGCGTATCCTGGCCACCAGCCGTGAGTCGCTGCGGCTGCCCGGCGAGGTGGTGTACTCACTGAGTGGTCTCGGCGTGCCGGATCCGGCTGAGAACCAATCGCTCACCAGCATGCTCCGCTCAGACGCGGTCCGGCTCTTCGTTGACCGGGCACAGGCCGTTTCCGAATTCCAGCTCACCGATGACAACGCCGCGCATGTCGGCGCGCTCTGCGCGGGACTCGATGGGCTGCCGCTGGCGTTGCAACTGGCGGCCGAGATCGTAGGGACCTTTCCGCCGGCGCAGGTTCACCGCCTGCTGGACGATCGCCTGGCTCTACTGACCTGTGCACGACGTACGGCGGAACCGCGTCACCGAAGTCTGCGATCGGCGATTGGTTGGAGTTACGACCTGCTGACGCCAGAAGAGCGATCACTGATGCGGTCGCTGTCGCTGCTGCCAGGTGGGTTCGGTCTGGACGCCGCCGTGGTCCTCGCTGAGGACAAGGGCATTCCCGCGTCGGAGGTACCGGAGCTGCTCGTCGGCCTGGAGACCAAGTCTCTCATCGTCGCCTGTTCTGGAAGGGCGAGTTCCGCTCGTTTCCGGATGCTGGAGTCGATTCAGTGCTACGCCCAGGAGCGACTGCGCGCGGAGGGTGAAGAGCCACAGGTCTACGACCGCCTGGTCGACTGGTTCACGGAACTCGCGTGTCCGCTCCGCGACATGGCGCTGACGCCTGCTGCGAGTTGTCTGCGGCTGCAGGAGGAACGCGACAACCTTCAGCATCTGGTGCAGTGGCTGAGCGGAGGCAGTGACCCGCGCCAGCTGCTCCTCGTCGCAGCGCTGGCCCTCACGGACATTCACCAGGGACAGCACACCGCGCAGCACCGGAAAACGCTGGCCAGGGCGCTTGAATGTACGGCCTCGGCATCCGACGACCGCAGTACGGTCCTGGCGACGGCGGCGCTGCTCAGCGTGGCAGAGGGGGACTACGACGAAGCGGTTGGGCTGGCGCGGCAGGCCGTGAAGTTCGAACGCAGGCGCCCGCGCCGTCATGAACCTCGGCTCGCCCGCGCCGTGCTCGCACTCAGCATCGTCAGAACGACACGGGGCGACCAGGGAGCCAGGACCGATCTTGAGGAGTGCCTGGAGATCAGTACCGGGCTTGGCGATTCGGTCACAACGGCATTCTGCATGAGCCTGCTTGCGTGGCTGTCCATGCTGGATGGAGACGGGGCCCAGGCGGCGTGGCTCGTCGATGAGGCCCTCCCCGCCTTGAGAGCCGGAGCGGGCCCGGCTCCGCTGCGAGCGGCTCTCTGCATTGCGGGCATCCTTGCCTTGGACCGGCACGACCTCGCGGGAGCGGAGGCGTACTTCACGGAGTCGCTGCATGGAATGCACCACTCGGATGGAGCGGGCCTTGCACTGTGGGGTCTGGCCATGACCGCGGTCCGCGGCCGGCGGTTCGAGCGGGGACTTCGTCTGTGCGCGGCAGTCGAAAGGCCAGGTGTGTTCGCGCGTCCCGCGTGGCATCCCTGGTTTCAGGCGAGGCTGGAGGAGGCGATGGCCACGGCACTGAACGCGTTGCCGAAGGCCAGGGCCGCGGGGGCACTCGCTGTGGGACGCGAGATGGGACCGCGGCAGATCGTGGACTATGCCGTGAAGGGAAGGCTGGGCGTTCCCAGCGGGGTACAGAGCACTGAGCGTGGTACACACGGTATGGCCGGGAGCGACGATCCTCTCAGCCCGCGTGAGTGGGAAGTGATCGCCCTCGTGACCATGGGACTTACCAACCGCCAGGTAGCAGCGCGGATGCATCTGTCGGTGCGTACCGTCGAGGCTCATATCCGTAACATCCGTATGGCACTCGACCTTCGTTCCCGTACCCATGTCGCGGCGTGGGGTTCCCGGCGGGCGAACGCGATCCCGCGTGAGGCGCCCTCACTGAGCGAGACGGCCTGATGCCGGGGCGGATCTTCGCAGGAAGCGGTCGGCCCGCCAGAATGCGTGTCCTTCCAGGCGGATCCGGCGACCCACCGAGGACCCTGCCCAGGCCCGAGCCTTGTGGCCGACCGTGCCGGGGTTCTTCGGTGTGATACCGCGCTCGCGGGCGGCGTCGACGGATGTCGCGGACGGGTGTGCGGACGGGTGTGACGTCGTTGTTGGTGACCGCCGGTCCTGGACACACGCAGTGGGACGCCACCGTCGGTACCTTCCCGACCAGGCCGCGGCGACGCACGCTGAACTTCGAGTCCAGTGGCGCAGACACCCGTAGCCGGCGCGGTGATCTGCGGCGGGACCGACTTGGCTGCGCTGCGGGAAGCTTGTCCACGCCTTGCCGTACGAGTCTCCCCGCCGACGTCCTCGGTTCTTGGCCCCTACCGATCACGCGAGTGTTCCGTCACCGAAGTCTCTTTGTTCCTGGCACCTGCGCAGAAAAGGGATGCATCCATGACACCGACCGGATCAAAACGTCGCTCCGAGTACCGCAGGCTCGGCAACTCCGTCAAGATTCTGAGCCCTGTTATCCACCACTCTGGATCTGATGTCGTGGTCGCGCCTTTGCTGGGTGGCGGCACTGCTGACGTGGGTATATCGGAACTGTTGTTCTGCGCGGTATGTGCCAAGGCATTACGCACGCGCGAGCTGGGGAGCAGGATATCGGCGCATTACTGTTCGAACGCCTGCCGTCAGCGTGCCTACCGTCGTCGTCTGAAGGCACGGGAAGTAGGTGCCACGGCTTCCTATGGAGTACTCAACCAGCTGAGCAGCTTCGTCGGCCGCACCGAGGAATTGGCCGAGTTGGGACGGTTGTTGCGTGATACTCGATTGTTGACGCTGACCGGACCTGGAGGCGTCGGTAAGACACGACTGGCGGTCGAGTTGGCCGGGCGAGCGCGGCGTAGCGGGCGCTACGAGGTCATCCTGGTGGAGCTTGCTTCGTTGACCAGCGATGACCAGGCACAGCAGAGAATCGTTGGGGCACTGCGAGACGCTACCGAAAACGGGTTTTCGATCACGGCGACGCCGAATCTCTCCGGTCCCGGCACCAGCGACCGGCTGCTGGTGCTGGACGGCTGCGACCACATAGTCGAAGGCTGCGGGCGACTGCTGAACGAGTTGCTTGGCCGACTGCCGCGGTTGAGGGTGATGGTCACCAGCCGGCAACCGCTGGGGCTACCCGGAGAGACGGTGCACTCGGTCACCGGACTGGCCCAGCCCGATCCGGACGGACGGTTCTTGTTCATCGATCATCTGCGGTCGGATGCCGTTCGCTTGTTCATCGACCGGGCGCGGGCGGTCGTAGCAGACTTCCAACTCACCGAAGAGAACGCCGAGACCGTGGCCGCGATATGCGCTCGGCTCGACGGTGTTCCTCTGTTCATCGAAATGGCTGCTCGGCTGGTACGGGCATTTCCGTTGAGCGAGATCCACAATGGAATGCGTGACTGTCTTCCCCTGCTCACCGCTGGTTGGAGGACGGCGGATCGACGTCATCAGAGTCTGCGGGCGACGTTCGACTGGAGCTATGACCGGCTGACGCCAACGGAGCGGATTCTGTTCCGTCGGTTGTCGGTGCTGCAGGGCGGTTTCAGGCCGGATGCTGTTGCGGCTGTTGCAGTCGACGAAAACATTTCGGCCGCGATGCTCCCCGCTCTACTCGCGAGCCTTGAAGCCAAGTCCCTCATTACCCGGTACACCACCGACCGTGAGGATTCGACGCGGCTGCGGATGCTGGAAGCCATTAGACACTACGGACATGAAAAACTCTGTGCTGCAGGTGAAGAGCGGGGAACGTACAGCCGTTTAGCGCACTGGCTCACTGAGATCGCGAGGCCGATTCAGGCGACCGGGGTGACGCCGCTGAGAACGTTCGAGCGGCTGACGGAGGAGCGCGACAACCTCGCACACGTCCTGAGGTACTTGACGGACAACGGTGATGAGCGCAGGCACCTACTGGCCGTGGCGCTTGCCATAGCAGAAGCTCAGCAAGGCTCCAAGTACGCCACCCGCAGGCCGCTGGCAGGCACCCTGGACGCCACCGCTGCAGACCCACGCCATCGCAGCCTCGTGCTTGGCGGCATGGCGCTGCTCGCCTTGCGACACGGTGACCACGACGAGTCCGTACGTCGCGCGCGACAGGCTGTGCAGTTGGAACGCCGCAACGCCCCGGGACCGGCACTCATCCGTGTGCTGTTGCTGTTGAGCATGGCGACGGAGATGTGCGGCGACGAAGACACCGCCCTCGCGAAACTGCAGGAATCCTTGGAGATCAGCCGCCTTTTGGACGACAAGCTCAGCATCGCTGTCTGTCTGAGCAACCTCGCCCGGCATCACCTGGTGCGAGGGAACCTGGCGCGGGCCACACGGCAGATTGACGAAGTGCTCCCCGTGCTGCGTGCCGAGGCTCCACCGAGCTGGCTGCACATCGCTCTTGTTACGGCAGGTGCTCTAGCCCTTGAGCGCGATGACTGTTCGGCGGCGGAGGAGTATTTTTCCGGGCCACTGCGGAGTGCTGCAGACGATGAGTCCGGGGTCATCTACTCGATTGAAGGCATGGCAGTTGCCTCTGTGAGAGCCCGCCAGTTTGAACGAGGACTTCGACTCATCTCGGCAGCCGAGGCGCTCGGCAGGAAGACTGCGCAGAGCACACGACCCTGGTGGCGGGAGCTTGTCGGGGCGGCGAAGGCCACGGCGGTGAAAGCGTTGCCGCCGACGCGGGCCAATGCCGCGGTCGAAGCCGGCCACGGAATGCTGCGAGACCAGGCTGTTGCATATGCCTTGAGGCATGATCGCGCGTCGACGCCGGAGGCAGTCAGCGGCGACCCGCTGAACCGGCGTGAATGGGAGATGATAAATCTCTTGGCCGAGGGGCATACGAATCGGCTGATCGCTGAACACATGCACCTGTCGGTGCGCACGGTCGAAGGCCACCTCCGCGGCATTCGTACCACGCTCGGTCTGCGTTCCCGTGCCCACATAGCCGCTTGGGCCGCTCAGCGCAGACCGGCGGCATAAGGCCCTGTCCTGCGTGGTGAGGCGGTCGTTGGCTTCAACATGGGGCAGAGTACGCGGAGTTGGATCGTGCCGCGGCGATCATCTACGCGCTGGTCAGCGGCTGTGGCTGGCGGGCACTGCCACCCTGCTTCGGCATATCGAAGTCGACAGCCCACCGCGGGTTCCTGAACTGGTCCAGAGCCGGAGTCCGGGGCCGCCTGCACGAAGCCGTCCTGCACCGGTTGGACGACTCCGGCCTCATCGACGTCACCCGTGCCGTCCTCGACACCGCCCACGTCCGGGCCGAAAAGGGGGCGAACTCACAGGTTCGAGCCCCGTGGACCGGGGGCAAGCAGGGTTCCAGCATGCGTGTCCTGTCGGACGCGAACGGACTGCCCCTCCTCGTCGGTGTCCCGGCCGGCAACATCCACGACAGCGAAGGGCTGAAGCCCGGGGCCGAGGGCCACCAAATGAGACACGACCCCACCGCGGCCGCGGCCGCAACTACAAGCCGCAGCGCCTGCATGCAGACTGGCGGGACGGCCGGACATGAGCGGGGATCTTCTGGATAGTCGGGCGCTGTCTGCCGGGGAAGGGCCGTAACAGTCCCTGGGGGCGAAGCGGCGCTTCCCCTGACAGGCCGTGGCGCAGAGTGGGGAAGTAGTGCTCAGGGCAGCGATCCTGCCCGATGGCCCGGGTGGCGCGGGTGACCGATGCCAGGGCCCATGCTCAGGTGTGCGTGCTCGTTGTCGGACAGTCGCAGGGCATGGGCCAGCGCGGAGCACACCTGCGCCGAGGGGTGCGCGACCTGTCCCGGCTCAAGCCGGATTCGACCGAGATGCCGGCCAGCTTCGCCAGCTCCGAGCGACGCAGGCCGGGCACCCGGCGGAGTGAGCCGCGCGCGAATCCCACCGCCCCGGGGTCCACCCGGTCCCGCCACGCCCGCAGGCGGCATCCAGGTGCTCCATTCCCGCCACCCTCCCGAGGTCAGCGCATTACTGGTGGTACGCGCCACACCAGCCCCGGCTACCGGCGCACCCACAGCGAGGCCAGGCCGAAGAACGGGCCGGGTGGCGAAGGGTCGAGCGGCCGGTCGGCGAGCGCGAGGCCGGGGAACCGCCTCAGCAGCGCTGGCAAGGCCGTGGCCAGTTCGAGCCGGGCGAGCGGCGCACCGAGGCAGTAGTGGGGGCCGTGCCCGAACGCGAGGTGCGGACGCGGCGCCCGGTCCGGGTCGAACGTGCCGGGGTCCACGAACCGCCCGGGGTCTCGGTTCGCGGCGCACAGCGACACTGCCACCGTTTCGCCCACCTCCAGCCGCTCATCACCGATACTGGTCGCCTCCGTCACCCGGCGCGGGGTGGATACGGATACTGTCGACAGGAGGCGCAGCAACTCCTCGACAGCCGGCGCGACGGCGTCCTGGTCGTCACGAAGACGCGCGGCCCTTTGAGGCTCGCGAAGGAGAATCAGCGCGCTCAAGCCGAGCATGTCAGCCGTCGTTTGGTGCCCGGCGATCAGCAGGAGATTGGCCAGCCCGGCCAATTCGGGGTCGGTGATCGTGTCGCCGTGCTCGCGCACCAGCCGCCCCAGCAGGTTGTCACGTGGTGCGGTCCTGACCCGGGCGACCAGCTTCCCCATGTAGTCCGCGGCCTCTTGAGCCGCTTGGACTCGCGCCTGCAACGACCGGTTGGCGTCGATCCGGCGGGCGGCCACCTCCTGGAACTCGTCGCGGTCCTCCTCCGGCACTCCCAGCAACTCGCAGATCACCAAAGCCGGGATCGGCCGGGCAAACCCGGTGATCAGGTCCAATTCGGCGTCCTGGTCCTCAATTCCGTCCAGGCACCGCTCGACGATGGCGGCGACCCGTGGCCGCAGCGCTGCGACGTGCCGCGCGGTGAACTCACGGGCGCACATGCGCCGCAGCCGGCTGTGCTCAGGCGGGTCCAGCACCAGCAGGTTGCCGGCGTTCGCGGCACGATCGTCACCGCGGTCGCCGCCGAGGAACCGGGTGGCGGCCCGGCTCGAGAACCGGCCGGGGTCCGCGAGGACGGCTTGCGCCTGCTCGAACCTGGTCACCACCCGCAACGGTGAGCCGTCAGGAGAGACGGCGCTGAGCAGCGTGGCATCGGCCTGAGCCTGCTGCAGCTCGCTCACCGGGCCGAGATCCGCTCGGAGCATGTGGGGCAGAGTCCGCTCGTTGCTCATCGGGGCCTTCCTTCGTGGATAGCCCGGTCTTCAGGCCGGGGGAGGATACGAAGCTCCTGCGGAGCGGGGCAGGGAAAGCCGGTTCGCCGCAGGGGCGGAGCGGCGTCCAATCCAGCGAACCGGCAGATGGTCACAAGCTGTAGTTTGTGAGCCATGGCCACTCACGTGAAGCGGGCGTTCAAGTACCGGGGGTTCCCCGAAAAGTGGACACCGTTTTGTATGCTCATGCGGCAAGTGTGAGCATAGTTGAGTGCTGTGCCTCGTAGGCGACCGGGCTCAGCTGGCCGTTCTTCTTGTGGCGTCGCCAGGTGTTGTAGCGCGCGATCCAGCGGAAGACCGCTAGGCGGCAGGCGTGGGGTTCGTGGTAGCGGCGGGCGCCTTGGAGGGTCTCGCGTTTAAGGGAGGCGTGGAAGCTCTCGCAGGCGGCGTTGTCCGCGCTCGTGCCGACGGCGCCCATGGACTGCGTGACGCCCAACGCCGTGCACAGGCCGGCGAATTCCTTCGAGGTGTACTGGGCTCCGTGATCGCTGTGGAACACGGCTCCGGCCAAGTGGCCGCGGGTGGCCGCGGCGTGCTTGAGGGCGTCGGCGACGAGCTCGGTACGCATGTGGTCGGCGATGGACCAGCCCGACCACCCGGCGGCTGAAGCAGTCCAGGACGGTCGCCAGATACAGGAACTCGCCGTCCCCGACGGGCAGATAGGTTTATGTCGCCCATGTCTTCACGCCCGGCCCGGCGGCGTTGAAGTCGCGCTTGAACAGGTCCGGCACCGGAGTGTTCGACGGCTCCGGGACCGTGGTGCGGACCTTCTTGCGCAGGTGCACGCCGACGATGTTGAACTTGCGCATCACGCGGGCGACCCTCTTCTCGTTGATCTCCATGCCGGCGGTGGCACGAAGCTCGGCCGTCACCCGCGGGGAGCCGTAGGTGCCGTCCGACTCGGTGTGGACGGCCTTGATCTTCGCCGCCAGGGCGGCGTCGGCGCGCTCCCGTGCGGCGCGGGCAGTCTTGCCCTCGCGCCACTTGTAGAAGCTGGAGCGGACGACGTCCAGGACCTGGCGGAGCCGCTTGACCGGGTAGGTCTCGCAGTGATCCTCGATGAACTGGAAGCGGCCCGTCACCAGGTCATCTCTGAGGCGAAAAACTTCGTCGACTTGCGCAGGATGTTTCGTTCGGTGGCCAGGGTGGCGTTCTCCTTGCGGACGGCCCTCAGCTCGGCCTCCAGGGCCCTGATCCTCGCCGCGAGCTCGTCCTCAGCCTCGCCGGCCGGGGTGATGCTGGTCACGTTCTTCCTGGTCAAGCCGATGGTGCTGCCGCCGCGGGCGCGGCCGGCGCGGATCCAGTTCCGCAAGGTCTCCGCGTTGATCCCCAGGTCACGCTCTGCGCGATCGTGAGATCCGGATCCGAGTGGAACAGCGTGACGGCGTTGGCCTTGAACTCGGGCGAATAGACCTTCATCGCCATAGATGGTCACCCTCTCCCGACCCCCACCGGGGCCGGAGTCAAGGTGTCCACGACTCGGGGGGAGGTCCCCACCTGCGTAACGGGCACTTCTAAGGTCAGTTCGCGGCTGGGTTCGGTATCGGTACGACCGCGGGACAGGTCGGGCTGTGAGGACAATGGTCGATGGCGTTGCTCTGGCTCGACTCGAAACCAGGAAGCCGAGGGTTCTGGTCGGCTGCTTGTGCCTTGTGCCTTGTGCCTTGTGCCTTGTGCGTCGGTCAGGCCGGAGCGGCGCATACCGGCACCGGGTCGGCGCAGAGTGTCCCGGGACGGGGGCCGTGGTTCAGAAGGCGCCGCACAGTCCGGACCGCTCCCCACCATGCCGCGCCGGCCATCGGCACCGTAGCGTCGACCCTCAACCTGCCTGCTGCTTTTCGCGCCACCCGATGTGCCGGGGCCGTTGTCACGCCGTGTTCGGTGCCGCACCACCGGTCCGCCGACGGCAGCGCCTGTCTGACCGGCGTCGATGACTCACGTGCGCCTGGCGCCTCACTGTCGCCCTGAACACAGTCAAGCGGTACAGCCGCGTGGAGGGACCCACCGCCGAGCGCCACGCACTCCGCTACCGACTCCGTGCTTGTCGAGCCCTACCGCGACCATCTCCGCGCCCGCCACGCCGCCGGTCAGGACGTCTCCGTTGAGCGGCTGTTGGGGGAGATCAAGGAGCTGTATACACGGGCAGCCGCAATCTGCTTTACCGCTTCATCACCCAGGGCCGCGCCGGGGTGGCGAATAACCCGTCATGGCTCCGCAGCGCTCCACCCGCCTCGTCCTCACCCACTCCGACAACCTGTGGGACAGGGGTGGCCCACTGCTGCGGGAACCACGAAAGCCTGACACGAGACGAACGAACCTGCCTGCCTCGCCCGCGAGTTCGCCCAGCTGCGGACCCGGCGGAGGGCAACGACGCCGAGAGTGTGTGCCAGGCCGCAAACGGCGCGCCTGGCCACCGATGCGCTGGGCCTGGTCATCGCGGTCACTGTGCCGACCGTGATCATGCACGACGATGCCGCGGGTATCGCCCCTGCGAGCCAGGTCGCCGAGCACGCCGGCGGCATCGTCGAGAAGGTGCTGGTGACCAGGGCTTCAAGAACCATGCCGTCGAGCACCGCACAGTCCCGGGCATTGACGTCGCGACTGGCGAGCGCAACCGAGGAACACCGCCTACGGTGCGCAACCGAAGCGGTGGAAGGCCGAGCAGCCCTACGGGATTTGGATCCTGTACCGGTGTCTGATCCGTGACTACGAGCACCGCCGGGCCTCCTCCGCGTCCTGCGTCCAATGAGCGATGACCCGTGGCACGACCCGCTGTCTCACCGGCACGAGTGTTCCCGCCTGGCGCGATGCGCAGGCGGTGGATTGCGTGAACGTTGAGCCCCTGCTTGAGGCACTCGACCTTCAGGTCGATGCCGTGAGGCCTTGGCCGGCGACCTGCCAGGACAGATCGCGTACCTGACCCCGGATGAAGCGGTCACCCCGGCCTGGCAACGCCTCTCGCGGTCCCGCCGTCCACCGGGCCACCGGTCCGTCCCGATGACCAGGAAGGGAGAACAACCCGCAGCATCCCGGGTCCGTTCAAGCCGGGCGAAGCCGCCGCGTCACGCGACGGTCCCGCCCGACGCGCCCGCGAACGGAAGCGGGGTCGACCCTCACCCGACGGGCGGCGATCGCCGCTGAGGGATGGAGAGCAAGCCGACTGCAAGGAATCTGTAAGGGGACGAGCAAGATGACAGAAAGGGGTGCGGTGAAGACTTCTGACATCGGCCGACACGGGGCTCGTGGCACTTACAGCCGCGGTCGTCTGAAACAGCAAAATAAATCCACGTTCAAGGAGTCTGTAGCAAGTACCGAGACCCCAACTGTCCTTACCTCGCGGAATGGCAAAGTGCGTCTGCTGATGGGTGCACCGCGACATTCACCTTGCTCGACCGAACGCTAGCGCCGCCGTACCGAATAAGACGGAGAAGCGGCGACGACGGCACGGATCGGATCGTGGGAGAAGTCGGCGGGGTGCGGGCGGACCAGAAGACGGACCGCGCCGCCCCGGACGCAGTGACGGAAGTCGTTTCTGCCCCGACCTTGACTTTTATCGCCGTTCATCGATTCCAGTTTCGAGATCGGCGTACGCAAACGCACTACCGGAACACATCAAACCGCAGAAAAAATGAGTGACGGGAATTCAAATGAAGGCATTCACCGACAGCTGGGTCGACACGTTCTCCACGGTCTACTCGGATGAGCCGTTGGTCCGGCTTGCCTGGTTCACCGCCTCGCCGGGGATCGAGTTGATCAAGCTTGTTGCGGATGGGGTGATCAAGCGCGGCGACCGGGTCGTCGATCTGGGTTGCGGACCTGGTGTCGACTCCGTTTTCCTTGCCGCGCAAGGCATGCACGTGACGGGGATCGACCTCTCCGACGCCGCGCTCGAAAAGGCGCGAGCGTGGGCGGAACTGGCCGGTGTGTCGCCGGAATTCGTCCAGGGCGACGTCCTCGATCCGCCGCTGTCCGACGGGGTCGCTGACGTTGTCACCGATTCCTTCGTATTTCACAACATGCGGGATGATGCGCGCAGCATCTATGCAGATCAGGTGCATCGGCTCCTGCGACCGGACGGCCTGTTCGTCCTGAATTCCTTCTCCGATCGCATGGTGCCGGGAACCGGCCCCCGCCGTATCACCAGTTCAGACATTCTCTCCACCTTCGACAGTACGCGATTCGACTGTGAGGAACTGCGGACGTACCGCAACCTCCCCACGGCCGCGAAGCCCGACCAGATTCACTGGATCGGCAGGTTCCGAAAGGTGGGGTGATTACCTGCGCGTGGCGAGCAAGAGCTCGGTGACAACCTACCGCGGTAGACGGTTGACCCCATAAAAAATCAGTTGGAGCGCAAACAAACCATGTTCGATCCCGCGAATACGTCACCGGAAGGTTTCGGAACGTACGGGGAGGGCCCCCGCTGATGAGGTCCACCGCGCGCACGCCGTTCCTGCCGATCTACTTGGTCGGCTGGACCGTCAGTCGGTTGGGTGTGGGGCTGGTGCTGCCTCTCACCGCGTTGTACCTGAGCGACGCCGTCGGGCTGTCGGTGGCCGGTGTGTCGTGGTACTTCGCGGTGTCCGCGGTGTCCGCGCTGGTGGTGAACCCGGTCGCCGGCTACCTGTGCGACATCGTGGGACCGGCGAAGATCAGCCTGGTCACGTTTGCTCTGAGCTCCACGGGACCGTTCTTCCTCGCCTTCGCGCCGACGACGCTCAGTGTGCTGGCCGCCGCACTGACCGGTGCGGGGACGGGACTGTCCTACGCCCTGCTCACGCCCCTGCTCGTGTCGCTGTTCGGTGAGCCGCAACTGGGTCGTGTCCTGGCGGCGCAGAACCGCATCAAGGCGGGGGCGGTCGCCGGAGCCGCGATGCTGGGCAGTTTCCTGGTCGGCTCGTTCGGCCTTACGGGATACCGGATCTGCTTCGTGGCCAACGGGGCTTCCGCTTTCGTCTACGGTGCCGTCACGATAGCGATCCTACGGAGCAAGGGCGGCTGGGCACGGCCGGGAGAACGGGCGCCCGCTTCGGAGAATCGCAAGGTGTCCGACGTCTGGGCGCCACTGCTCGACCCAGTGTTCCGTGCTGTCCTGGTGCTCCAGGGGATGCTGGTCATTTTCGGATTCGGCCAGCTCGAGTCGGTGCTGCCCATCATTTTGCGCGACGGCAGTCGGCTTGGCGCCTTCGGGGTCAGCGTCGTGCTGGCGGTCAACGCGATCACCGTGGTTGCCCTACAGGGCGTGGCGCTGCGGGTCGTTGCCCGGCTGGGTTATGTCCGGGCGCTGCAGATCGCCGTGCTGTTGTGGTCGCTCAGCCTCGGCCTGCTGCTGTGGTCGGCGCACGCGCCCTCCGTTCGTGCCGCGCTGGCGATCGTGGTGGGCTACGGGGTGGTGTTCGCGCTCGGCGAGTGTCTGGTCTCACCAAGTCTGCAACCCCTGGTGGTGGCCACCGCTCCGCCGGCGAAGGTCGCGGCGTACTCGGCGTCGACCTCGCTGGTGTTCAGCATCGGCAACCTCGCCGCGTCATCACTTTGCCTTCCGGCCTTCGTCTTCCTGGGCCTTCCGGCCTACCTGCTCATACAGCTGGCCGGCCACGGTGTCGCGGCGACTTCGCTCTTCCTGCTGACCCGCAGGAAGCCGGCCCGCGCGGCTGAAACCGTCACCAGGAGCCCGGTCTCCTCTCGATGACAACAACCCCCTTAGCAAAGGACGGTCACGTAATGCCAGGCAATACCAATGTGCGCGGAACCCTGCTGGTGGTCGGCGGCGGCAACCAAATCCGGCACGAGCACCTGCTTGCGCAAATGGCACAGGAGGCCGATCTGGTTCTCCTGACACCGCAGCCGGCGGATTGGCAGTTGCGCTGGGTCGGGGACACCGAGGTTTTCGATCCGAAGGATGCCGACGACGTACTGCGGTCCGCGAAGGAGCTGGTGTCGCGTACTCCCGCCGATGCCGTGGTGACCTTCGAGGAAGCCCATGTCGTGCTGACCGCGCAAATCGGCGAGGCGCTGGGGCTGCCCGGTATGCCGGTCGAGGCGGCGGAGCTGGCGCGGGACAAGAAGCTGCAACGCGATCTGTTGACGCGAACGGGATTGTCGCCGACGCGGTCCGTGCTCGTGCACGATTTCGCGGCCGCTCGCGCCGCCGCCGAAGAGATCGGATACCCGGTGGTGGTCAAGCCCCAGGGACTGTCCGGCAGCGCTGGGGTGCGTAGGGTCGAGCACGAAGCCGAACTCGAGGAGGCCCTGCGCAACGCCACCGCCGCGCCGAGCATGGGCATGGCAGCCAAGGGGCTCCTCATCGAGGAGTACCTGGACGGCTACGAGTTCAGCGTGGATTTCTGGGTGTCCGGCGGGGAAGCCGTCATGGTTTACGGGAACCGCAAGCTGTGGGGCTTCGACCCGTACCCGATCGAGGTCGGCCAGATCTGCGGTCGGGACGCGCTCGATCTGCCCGCCCTGCAGCCGGGAATCCAGCTGGCCCACGACAGTGTGCTCGCGGCCGGGTTCGACCGGGTCGTGGCGCACATCGAGGTCAAGATGACGTCCGCCGGACCGCGGATCGTCGAGCTCAACGCCCGGCCCGCCGGGGGTCTTTCACCGCGAGTCATCGAACTCGCGTGCGGAGTGAAGACCGGTGCCGCACTCGCCGCCGCGGCACTCGGCCGACGGCCGGACACCGAGTCGTTCGAGGACCGGGCGGCAGGCCTCCTGTTCCTTTACCCGGCCGCCAGGATGCGGTTCGCGGGCCTGGCCCCCGCCCCCCGGCTGCGTGACCGCCCGTGGTTGCACGACGTGTGCGAGTACACCGCGCACGGAACCGTGGTCGCCCCACCGCCGGAGGATGTGTTCGGCCAGGTCGGGCACGTGATCGTCACCGGCAGCGACGCCGAGGAAGTGCACGATCGCCTCCTGCTGGCGGAGCACGAGTTGCGGGTGCTGGGTGATCCGACCGAGCGCGCTTGCGCTGGGCACTGAGGGGGTCTCGTGCGTGTTCTCGGCAGTGCTCAGGCATTCGGATTCGGGCCGGTGGCCAAGCTGGTCAGCCTGGCGGCGCAGCTCCAGCGGAGCAGGATCCACTTCATCGGCAGCGGTATCGCACTCGACTACGCGCGGCTCAACGGGAAGGGCTTCACCGATATCGACGAGTTCGATCTGTCAGACACAGCGGCCACCCGAGCGATAGTGCGTCAGTACGACAGTGTGATCAGCGTGATGGAGCCCATGCTCGTCTACGCGGCGGTACGCGAAAGGGTGCCGGTCAGGTTCTTCGACAGCCTCTTCGGATTCTGGATCGTCGGCCGTGGCTTTGCGGAACTGGGCCGCGTGGCCGAGGCGGTCCGGCTCGGCTCGGACGAGGAGGCCGCCGCGGCGTTCGGATCGTTGTCCGTGCACGAATCAATGGTGGTCGCGCACATGATGGCGACGGAGTCGTTCGCCCAGGCGTTCCCCGGAGTGACGGAACGCGTGGACCTGCTCGCGTTGCAGGGGTTCGAGTCGACCACTGTCACCGGGGCGATGGTGGACCTCGGCGAACTCAACCCCATTGTCCAGCGGACGCCGCGAACACTGGTGGCCAACCTGGGTGGCTTCACCAACGCGTTCCTGGATTACGAGAAGCATGGTGCGTACGTCGACGTCATGCTCCGGTGGCTGCAACGCATGGCTGCCGACGGATGCGATTTCGACGAGATCATCGTGTGTTCCGGGGCCTTCCGCCGCTCCCGTGAGTACACCGTGAACGGGGTGCGGATGCGGATCGGGCTCCTCCCGCACGCCGATCTCCTCGAACTCCTCTCCACAGGGCCGGTGTACATGGCTCCGCCGGGCCTCACCTCACTGCATGAGGCCGCCGCGCTGGAGGTCCCGGTGATGCTGCTGCCCGATCAGCACCACGGGCATACGCACAACCGGGAAAGCCTGGCGGGAACACTGGTCGAGCGGTACGGCGCCTCGTTCGGTGAGGCCGGCTTCGACAAGGACAACCCCGACGACGATCTCGCGGGGACCCTCGCACTCGCGGATCTGGCCGCTCAGATCGACAAGAGCCCCGAACTTTTCGAGGAGTTCGCCGACTACGCGGACCGAAAGCTCTCGGCCTTCATCGATGTCTGCCGCCGCGACCGGAGGGCGTACGTGCGCGAGTTGCAGCGGTTGACCCACGGAGTACCGATCGCGGAGGTCATTCGCCGCATCGACGTCGACGAACATAACGCGGAGCTCGTCTCATGAAACAGCAGTCGGAAGCCGTCGAAGCCCGGATCGACACCCGTGCCCGCATCGACCTGATGGCGGTGCACGAGCGGCACAGCGGGGTCGTGGAGGAGGACCGCATCACCTTCACCTCGTGGACACCGGTGGGGGCTCGGAAGATCAAGAAGCGGAGGTTCACCGCGCTGGTACTGGACGGCAGGCCGGTACTGGTGTCGAAGTCCGCGCTCGACCACGACGACGCCAAGGTAGCCGCCGAGTGGCACAAGCTGGGCCGGCTGGCACTTCCTGCCACGGTGGACTGGGCAAAGCCCGTGGAACAGACCGAAGACGGCTTCATCATGACGTACGCGGCGTCGGAGGACCTGCCGACCGCGTTGATGGGGACCGGGGACAGGGAGACGTTCGCCGCGCTGCTGACCCGGACCGTCGACCTCGTCGCTGACATGCATCTGCGCGGTGCTGTGACCGACAACGACCCCGCTGCGCGCTGGGCAGCGGCACGGCAGTACGTGGCAGATCCACTGGTGTCCTCGCCATCTCTGCGGGCGGCGCTCGAACACGCACTGGTCGGCCCCACGCACGGCGACCTGGCACCGTGGAATCTGCGGTACGACGCCGAGACCGACCGGATGTCCATCATCGACTGGGAGGACTACCGGCCGCTCGGCATCGCCGGCATGGACTTGCTTAACCTGCTGGTCACCTTGGGCCTCGTGGTCTTCCCCGAATACCGTGAGCGAGGCCTGGACTGGCTCTACGACCAGATCCTTGAGAGCGATCACTGGTACGCCTTGCTGCTGCGGGACTTGCTCGTCCGTTACGCCGAGCGCACCGGTCAGCTGCCGCGGCGAGTGGTGGACCTCCTGCCTCTGTTCTGCCAGTGGCTCATCGCCCGCATCAGCAACGAGGGGCGGGACCCCTCCCCGCTCTACTACGGGCATTTCATCGCCCGCTACACCGCCAGCGCGCCCCAGTGGGTCAAGGAGTTGCCCGATGCGTGACACCGAGCGTTATGACAGCGTCGTGATCGGTGGCGGTCCCGCAGGGATATTCGCCGCCTACACCCTGGCACGGGCGGGAACCCGCGTGCTGCTGCTCGAAGCGGGCGGCCCCATGCTGGGCAGCCTCTGCCCGCGGGTCAAGGTGGACCTCAACGGCAGACTGGTACGGGCCAGTGAGCGGTTCCGGATGCAGTGCCCACGCTGCACCTGCCTGACCGGGCTTGGTGGCGCCGCGTTCCACTTCGACACGAGCCTGGGCTACCCCAGCGCGCTGAGCCGATCGAAGATCGAGCAGTCCGAGGACGGTGAGGTCCGCAAGTTCAGCAGCCTGGAACGGGCGCTGGGCTCGCTGGACGGCGCCGAGCAGGCCGTGCGCGAGGTCTTCGATGAGCTGCACCGACACGGGCTGAACCAGCACGACACCAGCGGCGGCCCCGTTGCCGCGGACACCACGTCGGTCAACAGCCATTTCGACGGCATCGATCTGACCGTGTCGCAGTCGATCACCGTGGACACGGCGCTGACCGTCGTGGAGAGCATGATGGAGGCACTGGTCGAAGCGGGTGGTGAGGTCCGCTTCCACACCCGCGCCACCAGGATCGGCACAGCCGCGGACCCCCGGTTCGTGGTCGAGGCGGAGCAGGCTGACGGTACGGCCGTGACCCTGACGGCCGACTCGGTCGTCGTCGCGGTCGGTAAGCTCGGCCTGCCGTGGGTGCGGAACTTGATCGCAGACCTCGGCCTGGAACACAGCGCCGCCGCGAAGGTCGATGTCGGGGTGCGGCTTGAGGGGGACCGGGAGCTGCTGGCCCCGCTGTCCTCCCAGTGTTCCAACCCGAAACTCGCCTTCCTCAACCAACGTGGTGAGTCGGTCAGGACGTTCTGTGTCTGCGCGGGCGGCCGCATCATGCAGTACGGGTTCGAGGACGCCGTCGTACTCGACGGCCAGCACTGTCTGACCAGGCCGACCCGGCGGACCAACTTCGGCATTGTGACGACCGTGCGCATGCCGGCCGGCCAGGACGGTACCGATTTCGCGCTGGACCTCATTCGCGATGTGGCACAGCGAGGCGGCGGACGCCCGGTCGCGTGCACCGTCGAGGAACTGCGGGCGCACTACCGGGGTGAGCCGGTCACACCGGCCACGTCCCTCGACACGAGTTTGATCAACTACGAGCACGCGGCGCTGACCGAATGCCTCCCCCGCACGCTCGTCGGTGACGTGCTCGCCATGGTCGACCGGCTCAACGCGGTGTTCCCCGGAATGATCGTGCCCGGCGCCGTGGTCGCCGCACCGGTCATCGAGCGGATCTCCCCTCAGATGTCACTCACACCGGACATGGAATCCAGTGAACCCGGCCTCTATTTCGTCGGAGACTCCTCCGCCAAGATCATTGGGGTCACCTACGGAGCAGCGACAGGAACGGCCGCGGGCCGGCACATCATCGCTACCAGGCACCCCGTCCTCGCCGGTAAAGGCCGGTGAGACGATGACATCGACCCTGGTGGCCGAACGCGCCTACCGCATCGGCCCCTTGACGGCAGCCGGGCCGGATCTCGACCTGGCGCACGCTCTGGCGACGACGGCCGGGCTGCTCCTGCACCGGTACGGCCTGCCCCCGTCCGTCCACCATGCACTGCCTGACGGCTCGCTCGTGGCGGCCCCCGGGGTGCAAGACCCGGACAGCTACCGCCTCGGAGACGTTCTCACCAAGGCGACCAGCAGTACCCCGGGTTCCGTGGTCGTGGCTCTGCAATCCGCTCCTGGCGGCCGAGTTCCGCCGCTGCGAGCGACCCTCGTGCCGTCACCGGGCGAGGACGGCACCGAGGTGACCGCGCTGCTGCACGAAGGGGACCCGGACGACCTCGACCAGGTGATGGAGCACATACAGGTCGTCCTGCGCGCGGCCGCCATCCGCCCGCAGGACCGGTTCGGCGACCTCGACGTGCTGACCGAGCGCGAACGCGAACTCCTCCTTCGGGAGTGGAACGGACCGCAGGTGCGGTACCCGGACACCACCCTGCACGCCATGTTCGCCGAACAGGCCCGGCGCACGCCGGACGCCATCGCCATCATCGACGGTGAGCGGAGTGTGACCTACCGCGAGCTCGACCTCGCGTCCAACCGCGTCGCACGCCAGCTGCGCCCGCTGCTGCCCGGCGCCGGCGCACCGGTCGTCTGCACAGGACAGCGGTCGATCGAGACCTTGACGGTGAAGATCGGCATCATGAAGGCGGGCGCCGCCTTCCTGTACGTTGACCCGTCGACACCGTCGGCCCGGGCCCAGCGGATATGCGAGATCTCCGCCCCTGCCGCCGTCGTGTCCTCGCGGCACGCGCCCCGGCCGGATTTTCAAGCGCCGACGTTTGTCCTGGAAGACCTCCTCGAAGACATGTCCGTCCCGGACACCCCCATCGAGGACATCGCCGACGAGAGCACAGCCGCGTACATCCTGTTCACCTCCGGCTCGACCGGAGAGCCGAAGGGCGTGATCCGCCCTCACCGGATGCACACGACAAGAATCTTCTTGGAGCAGCGGCTCTACCAGCTCGACGGGAGCGACCGGCACTTGATGAAGTCGGTGCCGTTCTTCCGGGAGTTCTACTGGGCTCTCGCGACCGGCGGGACGATAGTCGTGGCCCGTCCCGGTGGAGAGCGCGATGACGCGTACCTCGACCACCTCATCCGCACCCACGGCATCACCGTATGCAGCTTCGTACCCTCGATGATGCGGGTGTTGCTGGCCAATCCCCGCTTTCGCGCGCCGGGCCTGCCGATCCGGCACCTGTTCACCGCGGGCGAGGTGGTCGACCTCGACCTGGAACGGCAGTTCCGGGAACTCGGCATCGCGGTGCACGTGACCTACACCCTGGCCGAGGCCGACTATGTGTGCCACCGGGGAGAGGCACTGCCCGACGACGAGAAGACGTCGACCGTCGGCAGGCCCATCGACATGCGGCTGTACGTGTGCGACTCCGCGGGTCGCCTACGACCGCCGGGATTCGTCGGGGAACTCTACGCCGGCGGGCCGGGACTCGCCGACGGATACCTCAACCGGCCGCAGCTCACCGACGACCGCTTCGTACCCAATCCCTTCGACCCGCTGCACGCTCCGGTGCTGTTCCGCACCGGGGACCTTGGGCGCTTCCGCCCGGACGGCCAGGTCGAGTTCGTCGGCAGGGCGGATACGCAGATCAAGATCCGCGGACAGCGGGTCGAGCCCACCGAGGTGGAGCACGCAATCCGTGGCCACCACAACGTCGCGGCCACCGCCGTCGCCAGTCTGCCCGACGCCGACCAGGGGAACCTGCTCGTGGCGTACGTCGTGCCGATGGACGGCGTGCTCGACGTCCCCGGGCTCAAGCGCTTCCTCTTCGACCTGCTGCCGCCGTACATGGTGCCCACCTACATCGTCCCGGTCGCCGACCTGCCCCTGCTCGGCAGCGGCAAACTGGACCGGGCGGCCTTCGCCACGCAGCTCAGAGCACGCCCTGATTTCCTGGCTCCGCCGGAACCGCCCGAGGACCACGTCGAGCTCACCGTCGCGACGGTGTGGTCCAACGTTCTGGGGCTGCGCGAGATCGGAGTGGAGGACTCGTTCCTCGACCTGGGAGGCGACTCCCTGAAGGTGATGCTCCTGCGCATAGCCCTCGAAGAGGCGCTGGGCGACCGCGTCGACCTGGCCATGCTGCTCCAGACGCCGACCGTCCGGGACTTCGCCGAGCAGTGGAAGTCGTCGGGAGGCCACGGTGAACGGTGACCACAAGGTGACGTCCTGGGGCGGCAGGGTGGCGATCGTCTCGGCGGCACTCCGGCTGCCGGGCGGTAACTGCGAGCAGTCCTACTGGGACAGCCTGCAGGACGGCACGGATGCCATCAGGCGTACGGCGGACAGCGCGCCAGACTTCGGCCAGCACCCGCTTGGTACTCCGGACAATGCCCGCTTCATCTCCGCGTATGGCGCCATCGACGCGGCCACCGCGTTCGACCACCAGCGGTTCGGCATGTCGGCCGCCGAGGCGATGCTCACCGATCCCCAGCACCGGACGCTGCTCGAACTGGCGGACGAAGCGCTGCACCGGGCGGCAGTCTCCTCCACCGGGCGGGCACGGACAGCGGTGTTCGTCGGGACGGGCCCCACCTCCTACGACGAGGTTGTACGACGCCACCTGGCAGGCACACCGGGTGTCGACGACTTCGCCGTCGAGTTGGGCACGGCACGTGACTACGCAGCGGGGAAGATCGCCTACCGGCTCGACCTCAAGGGCCCCGCGGTCAACGTCCTGGCCGCCTGCTCGACGGCGCTGGTCGCCGCCCACCTGGGCTGCCGAGCACTGCTGGCCGGTGAGGCCGACACGGCGCTCGTCGGTGTGTCGGCGATCCGCTTCCCCGAGTGGCGCGGGTACTGGGCCGTACCGGGCAGCATCAGTTCCGTGGACGGGGTGTGCCGTCCCTTCGACGCGAGGGCGGGCGGTACCGTACCCGCGGACGGGGCGGGCGCCCTGGTCCTCAAACGCCTGGACGACGCACTCGCCGCCGGCGATGACGTACTCGCCGTCATCCGCGGCAGCGCGACGAACAACGACGGTGCCAAGCCCGGCTTCGCGAGCGTGAGTTCAGCCAGCCAGGAGGCCGTCATCCGTGCGGCCCTGCATGCCGCCAGCGTCGACCCGAACGCGGTTTCCTACGTGGAGAGCCACGGCACCGCCACGCGACTCGGTGACGCGGTGGAGTGGTCGACGTTGCAGAAGGTGTTCCGCCGCAACGACCGCCCGCTCTACGTCGGCGCGGTGAAGGGGAACATCGGGCACACCAGGGAGGCCGCCGGGTTCGCCGGGCTGCTGAAGGCCGTCTCCAGCCTGCGGCACGGCCTCGTCCCGCCGACCGCGAACTTCGCAACGCTTCCGACGGAAATGCACGTCGATGACTCTGCGGTCCGCCCGGTCTCCAAGGCACAGACCATCGACACCGCCCCCGGCCGTGTCGTGGGGGTCAGCGCGTTCGGACTCGGCGGGTCGAACTGCCACCTGGTGCTGGAGGCCCCACCCGAGCGTGCCCCGGCACGGGGCGGGACCCGCGGCGTGGTGCTCCTGTCCAGTCACCGACTCGACACCCTCGACGCCGACACCGAGCGCGTCCGCGACCTGCTCGGGTCACGCCCTGAGGCTGCCGCTCCCCTCGCCCACCGCGCCCAGCGCAGGGCCCACCCGCACCGCTACCGCCGGTTCGTCAGGCTGGACGGCGGGCCCGGAGACGGGGTGTTCGCCGCGCCCGCCGGCCGGGTGCCGAAGCGGCCCGACAAGATCGTGTTCGCCTTCCCCGGGGTGGGCAGCGAGTACATCGGCATGGGAGCCGGCCTGGTCAAGACGTCCGCCGTGTTCCGACGCAGCATCGAGGAGTCGGTGCAGATGGCCGCGGATCGTGGGGTGGACATCTCCGAGGTCTTCGCCACCGCCCCGCAGCCGGACGCGGAACCGTCACGGAGCCTCGACTTGCTGAGGATGGTCCGCGGCGCGGGCGGCGCCCACCGACCGGGCGCGCTCGATTCCCTGCCCGGCCGGCACCTGGCGCTGTTCGCCGTCCAGATGGCCTACGTCGACATGTTCGCGGCAGCCGGCATCCGCCCCGCGGCCGTGCTCGGGCATTCGCTGGGCGAGTGGACGGCAGCCACCGTGGCGGGCGTGCTGCGCAAGCGGGACGCCGTCGAGCTGATTGCGAAACGGGCCGAACTGATCAGGGAGAGCGGGCCGGGCGCGACGATCGCCGTCGCCGCTCCCGCGGACGAGGTGGTCCCGCTGCTCAACGGCCGGATGACCCTGGCTGCGGACAACAGCGCGCAGAGTTGCACGGTGTCGGGACCCGCCGACGCGGCCGAGGAGGTCCAGCGGGTACTGGGCGCGCAGGGGATCGTCTTCCAGCAGGTCGACTCCGGACTGGCCTTTCACAACGAGCAGTTGAGCGACGCGAGTGTCCATCTGCGGGAGATGCTGCGGGATCGCAGTTTCGGTACCTCCGACATCGACATCGCCTCCGGTGTCACCGGTACGTGGTCGGTCGGTGCCGCTCTCGATGCGGAGTACTGGCAGCGCCAGCTCACGGCCGCCGTGCAGTTCCGGAGCGCGCTGCGCACCGTCGCCGGCCGCTATCGGGTGCTGGTCGAGATCGGGCCGGGCAACATCCGCCCGTGGGCCGCGCAGACAGCGGACGGGCTCGAGTCGATCCGCGTGGCCCGAGCATCGTACGAGGGCGTACCGGATCTCACCGTGTACGAACAGGCACTGGCCTCTTTGTGGATGCGCGGACACGAGCCCATATGGCCGTCGCGGGAATCCGCCTCGGAGGCCATCGCAGAACCAGAAGCCGCCCCGTCGCTGCACCGCAGTGTGTTCGACCCGAGAGGCACGGCGGCCGCACCGGAGTCGGCACAACCGCACCGGGCGGGACCGGACGAGCCGGCCGCGGACGGGCGACCGGAACGTGCCGAGATCGGACTGCAGTCGCTCACCGACCAATTGGGCCTGATGTGGTGCGCGCTGCTCGGCCTCGCCGAGGTCGACCCGGACGCCCACTTCTTCGATATGGGCGGAGATTCCCTGCTCGGCCGTCACCTCATCGCGATGGTGCAGGAGTACTCGGGTACCGCGGTCCCGGGGACGGTCGTCTTCGAGTCCGGTTCGCTGCGGGGCATGGCCACTTCGATCCACGCGTGGATCAGCCGGGAACGGATTGCACAGGAGAGGAAGCACTGATGCCAGATATGGTCGCGGTCTTGGGCGCGGGTGTGATCGGCACGAGCGTGGCCCACGCGTGCCTGCAGGCCGGACACCACGTCACGCTCATCGACCGTAAGGACAAGGACTGGTCGCAGGTCCGGGCGGCATTGCGGCGCCACCAGCGGCTGATGCGGTTCGCTCAGCCCGACCACACTCCCGTGGACCTTGAGCGGCTCACTCTGTCCGAGGACCTGGCCGACGCCGTCGGCGCCGGTTTCATCATCGAAAACGTCACCGAGGAATGGGCGGTCAAACGAGAGGTGTACGACACCCTGCGGGTCCTGGGTGTCAAAGAGGCATACATCGCGGCCAACACCTCGGCCATCCCGATCGCCCGGCTCGGCTCGGTGGCTCCCGACGAGTCGCGAGTCGTCGGCGTCCACTTCATGAACCCCGTGTCGGCGATCGACATGGTCGAGGTGGTCCGGGGACCAGCGACGTCGGACGACACGATTCAGTCGGTGCGCGCATTCCTGACCGCGATGGGAAAGAAAGGCGTCGTCGTCAATGACAGCCCCGGGTTCGTGATCAACCGGATCCTCATGGAGGTGGTGAACCAGGCCGCCCAGCTGGTCCATGAGGGCGTCGCCGAACCGCACCAGATCGACGAGCTTTTCAAGGGCTGCCTCGGCCACACAATGGGGCCGCTGCGCACGGCCGACCTCATCGGCATCGACACCGTCGTCCGCACGCTCGACGTTCTGCGCGAGGCCTTGAACGACCCCATGTTCGAGCCTTCTGCGCACCTGCTGAAGAAAATGCGAACAGGGGAGCTGGGCATGAAAACCGGCCGGGGATTTTACGAATACGGTAAGGAATTCTGAAATGACCTCGAATGCAACGATCGACTACGACGTACAGAACAAGGTCGTCGGATTCGTCAGCAAGCTCGTAGGACGGCGGGTCGAGGCCGACGAGGCGCTCATCAGTTCCGGGCTGCTCGAGTCGCTCGCCGCGGTGCAGCTCATCCACTTCGTCGAGAACGAACTCGGCGTGGCCGTCGAGGACGGCGAGATCGACCTGGCGAACTTCGACTCGGCACAGGCGATCACCGCTCTCGTGCGGTCGAAGGCGAGCTCACGGTGACCACTTCGACGGCGCCTGCCGTCGCGGACGTGGAAGCCTTACTGGACTCGCCGGCCTTCGCCCAACGGCTCGCTGAAGCGGAGGAGTCCGAGCGCATCCCGGACGAGCTGTACCAGGAGTGCGCGCGGCGCGGCCTGTTCGCACTGGCCGTGCCCGAGAACTACGGAGGGCTCGGGCTACCGCTGCATGAACGTATCCGCCTGCACCGCCGCGTCGCCGCGCTTTCTGCCAGCCTGCAGAGCACCCTCATCGTGCATGAGATGGCCGTTCACGCGATTGCCCGGTACGGCCGTTCAGCGCTACGCCAGCAGTGGTTCCCCTCCATGGCGACCGGCGAGACCCTCGGCGCGTTCGCACTGAGCGAGCCCGACGGGGGCAGCAGCTTCGACCAGATACGCACCCTCGCGGTCGAGGACGACGGTGGTGTGCGCGTGACCGGGACCAAGTGCTGGGTCAGCTCGGCCGCCCGCGCGGGCCTGTTCGTCGTCTTCGCGCGGTCGCGGATCGGCTCGGTCGCCGTCCTGGTGGAACGGGACGCCCCCGGCCTGACGGTCACCGCGAGACCCTCGATGAGCGCATTCCGCGCCACCGCGATGGCCACAGTCGCACTGCAGGACTGCCCGGTCGCGGCGGATGCCAGGCTCGGGCCCGACGGTTTCGGCATGCTGTGGGTGGCGACCTCGTGCTTGAGCGTCGGACGGGTGCTGGTTGCCGCCGGTGCCTTGGGTGTTGCGTCCGCCGCGCACGACCGGATGCTCACCCACGTGCGGCAGCGGGCGGTCGGTGACCGACTCCTCGCCGACTACCAGTTGGTTGCTCATGCCGTGGCCCGGGCCCATGTCGCCAACAGCGCGGCATGGCTGCTCACGGAACAAGCGGCGGTGGCCATCGACGCTCACTCCCATGACGCCCCGACCCAGGCCATCGCCGCCAAGGTGGCCGCCGCGGACGCGGTCGGCTCGGCGACCGACGACGCACTGCGTTTCGAAGGGGCCGGCGGGCTCGTCACCGGCTCGCGGGCGGTACGCCACGCACTGGAAGCGAACGTGTACCGCACGATCGAGGGCAGCGCTGAAGCCCTGCTCACCGCGCTTGGCGGAAACCTCATACGGGCGCACGCCGGCGCCGAGGAAGGGGAGCCGGTATGAACGGCGTCCTCAAGTGCGTCATATGGGATCTGGACAACACCTTGTGGGACGGCGTCCTGCCCGAGGGCGACGATGTCGCGGTGTTCCCCGAAGCACGCGAGCTGGTCGACCGGCTGGAATGCGGGGGGATCGTCCAGTCGGTGGCGAGCAAGAACGACCACGACGACGCCTGGCAGCAGTTGACGACGAACGGCCTGCACGAGATGTTCGTGTATCCGCAGATCTCCTGGTCGGCGAAGTCGAGATCGGTGCAGCGGATCATCGAGCTGCTGAACATCGGCGCCGACTCCGTCATCTTCCTCGACGACTCGGAGTTCGAGCGTGGGGAAGTGGCGGCCGGCGTGCCCGGTGTGCGCTGCTACTCGCTCCAGGAGTTCCTGAAACTCGACGCGGACCACTGCCTCGTACCGTCAGATGTGACGCCCGACGCGGCCAGGCGGCCGAGCGCCTATCGGGAGGACTCGCACCGCAAAGCGGCGGAAGAGACCTTCACGGGAACATCGTCGGAGTTCTTGGCGTCGCTGAACATGGTTCTGACCGTCCGCGACGCGGACGCCGACGACCTCGGCCGAGCCGCGGAACTCACCGAACGCACCAATCAGCTCAACACCACCGGGGAGACGTACTCCGCCGAGGAGCTGGCCGACTATGTGAACGACCCGGAACACCGCGTTGTACTGGCGGAGTTGAGTGACCGCTTCGGTGACTACGGCAGGATCGGCCTGTGCCTGCTGCGGCGTCACGACGACCACTGGTCGATCGAGTTGCTGCTCATGTCGTGCCGGGTGATGGGCCGCAATGTGGGCACCGCGCTCATCGCCGTCGTCGCCGGGCTCGCGCACGCCGACAAGGTCCCCATCCGGGCGCGCTACCGGCCCAACGGCCGCAACCGCCAGATGCGCATCGCCTACTCCTTCCTGGGATTCAAGGAGGTCGTCACCTCCGACGGGGTGGAGATCTTCGAACACACCCAACCCGGTCGGCTCGCCGTGCCGGCCTACACCACGGTTTCACTGTCGCCCAATTGGATCGGAGACCCTCACCAATGACTGCTCACAACCCCGGCAACCCCTACCTCTGGCGCTCCGGCCGAATCGTCCCGTCGGCAGATGCCACCGTGCACGTCCGCTCCGTCGGACACGCTTCGGTGTCCGCCGTCTTCGAGGGCATCAACGCGTACTGGAGCGACACCGACCAGCAGCTCTACGTCTTCCGGCTGCGTGATCACCTGCAACGCCTGCTCCGCTCGGCGCAACTGTCCTACCTGACCGTCAGCCACACCGTCGACGAGCTGGAGTCCGCCACGCTGGAACTGCTGCGGCGCAACGACGTCCGTGGCGATGTCCATATCCGTCCCTGGTGCTTCATCGACGGCAACCCCATCGAGCAGATGGTGCCCGAAGGCGCGAAGTGCGAGGTGGTCATCGACAGTTGGGCGTTCAACAGCGCTCTGTCCGAGCCCCGCACCAGGAAGGCCGCCATCGCCTCGTGGGAGCGCATCAGCGGCAACTCGATGCCTCCCCAGGTGAAGGCGTTCGCCAACTACCACAACGGCCGCCTCGGCAACATCGACGCGCAGCGCCGTGGCGCGGACTGGCCGATCTTCCTCAACAGCCGTAACCAGCTGACCGAAAGCTCCGGTGCCACCATCGGGATGTTCTCCGGCGGCGTCTTTCACACACCGGGACTCGACAGCGGCATCCTGGACGGTGTCACCCGCGCGACGGTACTGGACCTGCTGAGCACGGAACTGGGTATCCCCGTGCAAGAACGGGACATCGAGCGCTCGGACGCGTACCTCGCCGACGAGTTCGTGTTCGTCGGCACCTCGTCCGAGGTGCTGCCGATCGTCGAGATAGACGGTCACGTCATCGGCGACGGTGACATCGGCCCACTCACGGCGCGGCTTCGAGCGGAGTACGAGTCGGTCCTGCGTGGCAGGCGCCCGGCCCGGGCCGGCTGGCTCACGCCGGTGTGGCCGGACGGAGCAGGGAACGGGCGCTGACCGTGCCGACCTCACACATCGTCTGCGGTGTGGGCGTTCCCCATGTACCCGTATTCCCGAAGCTGGTGGCGGAGGGCGACCACGACGTGCGGAGTCGCTACGAAGCAGTACGTGCCGTGCTCGAACGCACCGAGCCGGACCTGCTCGTGGTGGTCGCCAACGACCACCTGAACGCGTTCTTCCTCGACCGATTGCCCACCTTCTCGATCGGCATCGGGGAGCTGATGTCCGGTCCGATGGACGATGTTCCGGGGCTCGAGACCGGACCGCTGCCGACCGACACCGGCGCCGCGCGAGCGCTCGCGGAATCCCTGGTGCGTGACGACTACGACCTCGTGCTGTGCCAGGAGATCGACGTCGACCACAGCGTGATCGTGCCGTTGCACTTCCTCAACCACATGGGCGTCCCGGTTGTGGTGGTGAACATCAACGCGTACGTGTCACCCTTGCCGTCCGCACAACGCTGCCACGAACTGGGGCGTTCCTTGGGGAAAGCCGTCGAGGCGCTGGCCGGCGACCGTCGGGTCGCCGTGGTCGCGAGCGGCAGCTTCTCCCAGGAGGTGGGCGGCCCCCGCGTCGATGCCGGGCGCGCGTGGTCGGTCCCCCGCCCGGACTGGGCGGGTCGGATTGCCGAGCTGCTCACACGTGGGGACATCGAGTCACTGCTGGCCGAGTCCACACCCGGCATGCTTCGCGACGCGGGCACAGTGGCTGGTGAAGTGCTCAGCTGGATCACCATGATCGGTGCCGCGGGACCGGCGGGCGCGAACCTGTCTCCCCATCTCGACCACCGCTCCGGCGAAGCGTTCGCCTTCGGAACCTGGGAGGAGAGATAGAGATGTCGGTCTATGCCATCAACAAGTTCTGCCATCGGCTCACCCTCGACCCGGCACACTGCGCGGGAGCTCAGGCCGACCTGCCTGTGGCGCTCGCCCCGTACGACCTGACGCGCGCGGAGAAGCAGGCCATCGCCGACGGCGATGTGGACTTCCTGCACCGACAGGGTGCGCACCCGCTGCTCTTGGTGCGCCTGTATCAGCGCTCCATCGGCGGCCTCACCGAGGCCCTCTACTCGGAACGGATCCGCCGGTCGGCAACCACGGAAGGGGGACGACCATGGGGGAGTTGAGCAGCGATGAACGGTACTGCCTGATCACCGGCGCGACCGGAGGACTCGGCAGCGCTCTCGCGAGGGTGTTCTGCGCAGCCGGCTACCACACCATCGTGTCCGGACGTGACGAGCACAGGCTCCGGTCCCTGGCCGCCGAGCTGGGAGAGTCGGGCCGGGTCACCGCGATCACCGCCGACCTCGGCGACGCCGACGACATCCGTCGGCTGGCCACCGAGACAGCGGCGATCACCTCGCGCCTCGATGCCGTCGTCGCCGCCGCGGGGCAGGTCGCCGGAGACAGCTTTGTCACGCCGAGTGGGGCGCTGGAACGGTGGCGGGAGACGGTCCTGGTGAACGTGTTCGGCACGGCGGCGGTGGTGCGTGAGCTGCTGCCGGCGCTGATGGAAGCGGGCGGCAGCCTGTTTCTCATCGGCTCGGTCGTCGGCCGGAGCATTGTCCCAGGGGATCTCTACTCGGTCACGAAACACGCTGTGTCCGCGCTGGCGGAGGCTGTACGGGCCGAGGTCGAGCCGCTGGGCGTGCGCGTGTGCGTCATTCAGCCGGGGCTGATGGACACACCGATGGTCTCGGCCAGCAGACGGTCGCGCCCCAAGATGGATCCGGACGAGGTCGCCGCGGAGATACTGCGTCTGGCCGCCCCCGGATCTTCCCTGCACACCAACGAAATCGTCCTGCGGCCGTACGTCCGGCCGGCGTGGCAGACCGGAAAGGCATGCAATGTCGTCAGAACGTGAAGTGACAGTACTCGGTGGCGAAGGTGAGATCCGCTCGCTGCGGCCGGTCAGACTCGGCGTCGTCGGCTGCGGCGGCCACACCTACCGCAACGTCCTCCCGCCACTGCGGCAGATCCCTGAAGCGGTCATTGCGAGCTTCTGCGACTACAACGCGGAGAAGGCGCGCCTCTACGCGCGGGCGGCGGGCTCCGATGCGACGTGGCACACCGATCTCCACACGATGCTGTCCAGTGAGGACCTGGACGGGGTGATCGTGGTCGTCGGTTTCGACGACGAGAGCGGTGAGCCACTGTACCCGCCCGTCGTCGCGGAGATTCTGCGCCGGGGCCTGCCGGTGTGGCTGGAGAAGCCGCCCGCGGCTGACACACTCGGGGTGCGGCAGATGATCGACGCGGCACGGGAGGGGGGCACGTTCGCTCAGGTCGGCTTCAAGAAGGTGTTCTCGCCCGCCGTCGACCGGCTGAAGCAGCTCACCGCGCTGCCGGACTTCGGTCGGATCACCCAGTACACCTACACCTACGACGTCGACCTGCCCGCCGAGATCGGCAACCTCCGCTCCCCGTCCGGGCGTCGCTTCCTGGACGACTTCGTACACGTGGCGTCGGTGCTCGACTACGTCGTCGGATCGGCGTCCCAGGTCCAGGTCGTCCGCGGGCCCTCGGGTGCGGGCATAGTGGTGAACCAGCACGCCGACGGCACCATCGGGACGATCAGTCTTTCCAGCGCGGCATCGGGGCTTTCCCCGGTCGAACGGTTCGAAGTCGTCGGCGAGGGCGCCAACGCCGTTCTGGAGAACGGCGCTTACCTGCGGTACTACCCGCCCGGTGACCGGGGGCCGTACGGCACGAGCACCAGCTACCTCCCGCCGGTGGGCGTCGCGTCGCCGCCCGATCACGGCCCACGCGTCTGGGAGCCTGAATTCTCCCTCGGGAATCTGCATGGCGGTTCCCACTTCGTGCAGGGCTACTACCACCAGATGCGCCACTTCGTCGATTCGGTGCGTTCCAACAGGCCTCCGCAGCGGTGCGATCTCGCGGCGGCACTTCGAGTGATGAGCTTCCTGGAAACGCTGGCCGGCGGTTTCGGCGAATGGCGGGACATCGCGGGGCAACCGCAGGTCACCTACCAGCACGTGGTGGATGCGCCCCAGTCGTTCACGTGTTCCGTATGCGGTAACGGCATGACGCTCAAGGACGGATGGAACTACGTCTGCCGCACCTGCGGGCTGACCCGGTCCGGTCAGCAGAGCGCAGACGCCGCCCGGGTGTGACCGACTCCGCTCCAGCGCTGTGCCAGATGATCTCAGGGATACGGCGACGAGGCTCCCGGCAGGACAGACGCTCGACCGACGTCCGGCGGTCCGCAAGGGAGCCTCGTCGGACGCCCAGTTCGACGGTCCACCTGCCTCGATGGCAGACGAGCGGGTCACACCGAGCCGGCGGCACATGTCCGAGAGCTCATTCGACGCGCACTGTGCTCCGTGCCGCCGCGCAAGATCGTCCTGTGAAAGGCCGCCGCCCCAGCTACG
Organism: Streptomyces sp. SAI-135; assembly: GCF_029893805.1. Classification (NCBI taxonomy): domain Bacteria; kingdom Bacillati; phylum Actinomycetota; class Actinomycetes; order Kitasatosporales; family Streptomycetaceae; genus Streptomyces; species Streptomyces sp. SAI-135. The sequence continues at coordinate 250,874 of NZ_JARXYP010000001.1, read as the reverse complement.
GGCGGCGGCTTCGAGGACATTGGTGACCAGCTCGGTCGGCATACGGTCGGCGGTCGACCAGGCCGCGAGCCGCCGGAAACGCAGGTACAACACCATTGTTATGGGGGAGAGGAGGCCACTGCCGATGGATACAGGTCCGGCTCCTCGGCCGTTTCCGGATCCGGGATCGAGGTGCGGACGTTCTTGCGCAGGTGTGCGTACCGGAGGCTGTGCGGCGCATCACCGCTCGACGCGGTGAGGTCGCTGCGGGGTGGGTTCGCGCCACCTGGTGTAGCCGCTCAGGTGCGCGGAATGCCCAGGCCACGGCCCTGACAACCCTTGCCGCACGGCTTGTCGTGCTCACTCCACGGTGACCGGCGACAATTGCAGTGCGACACATGGCGGGATGGGTCTGTCGGGCCCAGAACAACAGGCGACGGATTACGATCGGCTCCGATGAGCTTCCCGCGAGGATGATGGCGCCGCCGTGATGCGCCCACTCGCCTGCCGTGGCGAGGCCGAGTCCCGAGTTCGCGCCCGCCGCGACCGCTGTCCGCCGGCTCTGGTCGGGGATGTCAGATGCAGCCGATGGCGCCCGTCGGGGCAGGTGTTCACGCAGGTGCCGGTGAGGCTACGCACGCATACCGGAACGCCGGCGCGCCGCGGTCGACACGGCGGGGCTCACCCGGGTCGGTGTAATAGGGCGGGACTCATCGCCACGCTGCATGTCGTCGCAGGAGAGGGTGGCCACCGTCGCCGAGATGCTCGACAACGACACGATCCGGGCCGCGTACCTCACTCCGCCGAACACGGCGTGAGGTGAGTGCAGCATGGGCCAGAGGGCTACCTACGCGGCCCCTGCGCGCACGAGCATCTTGCCGGTGTTCTCTCCCCGCAGGAGCGCGCGGAAGGCTTCGACCGCGTTCTGAGGCCATCGACGATGGTCTCATCGGCGACGAGCGAGCCATCGCCGAGCCAGGCCGCCGCGCGGGGCACGTGGTCGGGGATGAGACCGAGGTGATCAGTGATGGTCTCGTCGGGAGACATGCAACCTCTGGGACGTGGGCTCGGTGCGCTTTCGTGCCGGCATTCTCCACGCGCTGTGCCTCAGCGTCCTGCCTGTTCCCCATGACCAGGACGACGAAGTCGTCCGCGTAACAGACCAGATTCCCGCTGAGCCCGGAGCTCGCCGGCACTTTTGAACGTGTTCTTCGGGACTCGTCCGTCCCCTTGGAGCGGCTCTCGCAGGCGATCTCTCCCCGCACGGCGTCAGGATGCTGAGACGTCAGGCTTTCTCAGGCCAGGGACAGCAGCTGCCGCAGCGCGTATGGATTGCCCTCACTGCGTTTGTGCAGTGCCAGGATCGCTTCGGCCTCCACGTCGGCCTCGACCTGGGCGGCGACCAAGGCCGCGACCGCGTGCTCGGACAGGCCCCCAAGCCGCAAGGTCCACGCCCGGGTGTGACCCAACACCTGCTTCAGCGCCGCGTGCGACGGGCTCTCGGTCATTGAGCCTGGTTCGGCGCTGGTCACCAGGATGCCCAGCGGCACGTCGGGGAGACGGCACACGAGCAGGTGCAGCAGGTTCAATGAGAAATAGTCCGCCGACTGCAGATCGTCCAGCACGAGAAGGAGAGGCTGCTCTCTGGCCAGCGAGGCAAGGACGGAGCACACCGCGTCCTCGACGAGGAACGGCGCCTGCGGGGGCGGTTGCTCGTCCGGCACAGCCTGCGCCGTGCCCAGTGACAAGGCGGGCAGGAGTCCGCCGAGCACACGACCGTACCGTGCCCCGGCCGCACGGAACGCCTCGGGGCGTGAGGTGGACAGCCGCCGCAGGACCGGGGCCCACATTCCGTAGGCGGGACCGTTCTCGCTGCGGAAGGAGACACTGATCACCTCCCGCCCGGCCTCCCGTACCCCCCGCGCGACTTCCGCCGTCAGCTCGGTCTTGCCGATCCCGGCTTGACCCGTCACGGCCGCCAGACCGCCCTCGCCGGACAAGGCGGCGCTCGCCCAGGCCGTCAGCACAGCCAGTTCGTAGTTCCGGCCGACGAACGGCAACGATTGCAGACTGTGCGGAACTCGCGCCCCCTCGCTTGACTCTGCCTGCTCACCGAAAGTGACCGGCCATGTGTGCGAGCCGGAGGTCACGGCCTCCTCGCGGTCGCCACCCGTCGGGGCCTCAGCAAGCGGTAAGGGCACCGCATCGACTCTTTCCTCGCGCACGCCCACGTGCACGGCGGCGTGGTCGCCGAACGTCAGGTCCTGCCGCAGTATGGAGGTGTGGATCCGCTGGAGTTCGGCGCCGGCGTCGACACCCAGCTCATCCGCCAGATGGGCGCGCGTGCGCTCGAACAACCTCAGCGCGTCGGACTGCCGTCCCAGCCGGTACAGACCGGTCATCAGATATCCGATCAAGCACTCGCGCATCGGATACCGCTGAGCCTCCGGGTACAGCCGCGCCACGACGGCATCATCCTCCCCGAGTGCCAGGTACGTCTCTGCCTGCAGCTCCACCGCGGTCAGCCGCGTCTGCTCCAGCCGGGCGCTCTCCTCGGCCATCGGCGCGTAGTCGACGAGATCCAGGTAGGGGTCGCCCCGCCACAATGCCAGCGCGGCGGTGAGCCGGTCGCGGGCCGCCCGGTAGTCCCTCGCCGACATGTCGCGCCGAGCCTGGATCACCAGCCGCTCGAACCGGTAGGCATCCACTTGTTCCGGGCTGAGTGTGAGGACATAGCCGGGCGCCTGATAGCGCACCAGCGTCGATGCACCTTCCGGCCCCGCGCTCAGGCTGAGCGCACGGCGCAGATGACTGATGTACGTGTGCAGGGTGGCCGTCGGGCGCTGAGGCGGACGGTCGCCCCACAATTCATCGATGAGCTGCGGCACGGGGACGACCTGTCCCAGCCGTACCAGCAGCAGTCCCAGCAGCGCGCGATGGCGCGGCGGGCCCAACGGCAGCTCCCGTGCCCCGTGCAAGGCGACCGTCGTCCCGAAGACCCGCATCTTCAAAGGCCTCACCGAGTCGTCCGCCAATTCGTCCCCGGTGCTCGCTCCGAGCACAGCGGGGTGGGCCTTGATCGATTCGCTCTCGTGAAACGGGCTCACTTGGCTTCGACCAGCGAGAAGTAGGAATGGGGGACAGGGGTCACCGAGGACATCGCGAAGCCGGCTTGCCGCAGCAGGTTCTCGAAGTCGGTCTCCGTGCGCTCTCGGCCGTTCATGAGCACCATCATGGAGATGTCGCTCCAGATGCTTGGATGCCACCGGTTGTCGGGAGGCAGAACCATGTCAATGATGATGAGCCTCCCTCCCTGACGCAGTGCGGCCCTGCTGTTGCTGAGGATCGTGAGTACCTGTTCGTCGGTCCAGTCATGCAGCACACCGCAGAGCAAGTGCGTGTCCGCCCCCTCCGGCAGCCCTTCGAAGAAGTCGCCCCCTTCCAGCCGGACTCGCTCGCCCAGCGCGACCAAGTGCGGGTATTCCCTGACCCCATCGACGACCGGGGGCCGGTCGAAGAGAATGCCCTTGAGGTGTCCTGCTTCCCGCAGTACGCGATCGATGACGAAGCCGTCGCCGCCACCGATGTCCATGACAGTCTCGGACTGCGACCAGTCGGGCACGGTGACGAACTGCCCGTACAACCGTCCCGCCCGCTCCCGCATCCGCCGAAGGAAGGCACGATTCGCCTGCATGTCGGCGTCCTTGTGCTCGAAGAATTCCGCGCCGTGGGTGTTGTCGAAGACAGGCCGTCCGGTGCGGAAGGTCTCCAGGGCACCGAGCCAGGCGCGCTGTGAATCGGTGTTCAGTATCGACTCGCGGACACTGTTCTCGGCGTCGGCCCGCAGCCGGTGCCCGGCCGCGGTCAGCCGGAAGAGACCCGGTCGCTCTTCGTCGACCACACCTACGGACGCCAATGCCCGCAGGAGACGGCGCAGGGCGGCGAGGTCGGTGTCGGTCTCTGCGGCGATCTTCTGCGCTGAGCAGATTCCTGCCGCGATGACCTCGGCGATGCCGAGCTGGGCCGTGATCCGCAGTACGTGTGGCAGCACGGCCACACAGCTGTCGTCCGCCAGGGTCAGGAAGTCGTCGAGGAGCGCCGCAGGCGTATGTGTATCGGTCATGATCCGGACTTCTCCATTGCGGTGACCAGGCTCGTGGGCCTCATGTCGGTCCAGTTCTGCTCGACGTATGTCAGGCATGCGTCCCGCGAGTCCTTCTCGTGCGCCACGTGCCAGCCTGCCGGCACCTCGCGGAGGTCGGGCCATAGCGAGTGCTGCCCCTCGTCGTTCACGAGCACCAGGAACATGGCGTCCGGATCGTCAAACGGATTCACTGCGGGCTTCTCCCATTCGGTAGGCACAGGAGCGTCGGTGGCACCAACGTCCCCGACGTCGCGCACCTCGAACATCGGCAATGACCGCAGTTACGCCGGATACAACCGGGGCGACGTAACCATGCGGTTTTCGCGGATGACACGCGCAGTCCGGGCCCAACACCCTGGAAACGCTTGCTGAACGACCACAGATGGGTGGCCATGTGATGACTTCTCTGCTTGCAGCACCACCGGCTGCGGAACACGCGAAATCGGTGCACGAGGCTTTCGCGGCCCAGGCGGCCCGGTCACCGGATGACGTAGCCGTTCGCTCGGCGGGCCGGGAACTGACTTACCAGGAAGTGGATCAGGCGGCCAACCGACTGGCCCATCGGCTGCTCCGGCTCGGGGTCGTGCCGGAGACGCCGGTGGCGATCCTAACGGAGCGAACCACGGATGTCGTGGTCGCGATTCTGGCCGTGCTCAAGGCGGGGGGCGTGTATCTGCCGCTGCACAGCGGTTTCCCTCGGGAACGCATGGAATGGATCCTGCGCACGAGCGGGGTGCCGGTGTTGCTGACCGACCGGGCCACGAGCGCATCACCTCTGCCCGCCGGCCGTCACACCACGGTCGTCGTCGACGACGACCCGCATGTGGACGGACTGCCGGCGACCGATCCGGCGGTGGCGAGCCATCCGGACCGGCTGGCATACATCATGTTCACGTCCGGTTCCACGGGCTTGCCCAAGGGAGTCGGGGTGACGCACGGGGATGTTGTCGCGCTTGCGACGGACCCGTTGTTCGCCACGGGGCACCGGGACCGCGTGCTGATGATCGCCCCCTATGCCTTTGACGTCTTCACCTACGAGGCGTGGGTGCCACTGCTGCACGGCGGCACCACCGTCATCGCCGCGACCACCGGCCTCGACGCCGCGACGCTCGCACAGACCCTGGCTGCTGAGCGGATCACCGGACTTCACGTGACCGCCGGATTGTTCCGGGTGGTGGCCGAAGCGGCACCCGAAGTGTTTGCCGGTCTGCGCGAGGTCCTGACCGGCGGTGACGTCGTCTCCCCGGCAGCGGTGCGCAAGGTGCTCGAGCACTGCCCGAACACTGCGGTACGGGCGATGTACGGCCCGACGGAGACCACGCTGTTCGCGACCCACCACAAGCTGAACTCTGCCGAAGCTGTCGGAGCGAGCGTCCCTATCGGGCTGCCCCTCGACGGCGTTCGGGTGTACATCCTGGACGCGAAGCTCGCCGTGGTGGACGCCGGCACGGCCGGCGAGTTGTACATCGCCGGGGCAGGAGTGGCACGTGGCTATCACGGCCGGTCGGCTCTGACCGCCGAGCGGTTCGTGCCCGATCCCTTCGGGCCGCCGGGCTCACGGATGTACCGCACGGGAGACATGGCCCGCTCGTCCGCCGACGGGACGCTGGAGTTCCTTGGCCGGTTGGACGACCAGGTGAAGATCCGTGGTTTCCGGGTCGAGCTGCCCGAGATCGAGTCGGTGCTCGCGTCCCATCCGGATCTTTCCGATGTCGCCGTGGTCGCCCGTGAGGTGAGTCCCGGCGACAAACGGCTCGTCGCCTATGTGGTGGGACGAACCACATCCGACAGCACCGGTCTTCGCGACTTCCTCGCCGCGAAGCTGCCCGAGTACATGGTGCCCTCGGTCTTCGTCAGGATCGATGAGCTCCCGCTGACTCCCAACGGCAAACTGGACTACCGGGCCCTGCCCGAACCCATTTTCGAAGGTCCCGCTCTGTACCGTGGCCCGCGTACCGCTCAGGAACAGATCCTGTGCACGCTGTTCGCCGAGGTGCTGGGCGCCGAGCGGGTCGGCATCGACGACAGCTTCTTCGACCTCGGCGGGCACTCCCTGCTTGCGACCCGGCTGGTGAGTCACATCCGCGCCGTCCTGGGCGTCCGGCTGTCCATGCGCAGCCTGCTCGACGCGCCGACGGCCGCAGGGCTCGCCAGGCTGCTCTTCGACGGCGGGCAGGACAGCGAAAGGGCCCTGGGTCCCGTACTCACGCTCCGCTCCGCGGGCAGCCGCGCACCGCTGTTCTGCGTGCATCCGGGCAGCGGCACGGCATGGTGCTATTCGGGCCTGCTGCGGTATATACCCGGCGATCACCCGGTGTACGGGTTGCAGGCCCGAGGTCTGGCGGGGGGAGCGAAGCTGCCTTCGACACTGGCCGAGATGACCGAGGACTACCTTGGCCAGATCCGCAGGATCCAGGCCACCGGACCGTACCACTTGGCCGGCTGGTCCTTCGGCGGGACAGTCGCCCACTCTCTTGCGGTCCGACTGCAGGAGCAGGGCGAGGACGTGGCCTTCCTCGGCGTCCTGGACTCCCGCTATGACCGGCTGCATGGCACACACCGCGCTGTCACCTCACGTGAGCTGCTGACACTGGCCTTTGACGGGATCGACTCCTTCCGGCTGGAAGCCGGTGACGGGCCCCTCCCGCCATCGCGGGTACTGGAGATCCTCCGGGAACGCCCGGGAATCATCAGCAGTCTCGACGAGCGCACCGTCGCGGCGGTCCTGGAGATCACGTCGAACAACCTCACGCTCAACGCGGGGGCCACGCCCGCCGCTTTCGACGGCGACCTGCTCTTCGTCGAGGCGACCGGCGCGGACGGCGAGCCCTCAGGGCTCGCCGACTACTGGAAACCCTATGTGACCGGCCGGATCGACCGACAGGTCGCTCCCGTCGACCATCTGCGCATGATGACCCCGCAGGCCCTCTCGGTCATCGGCCCCATGCTCACCAAGTCCCTGAAGGAGATCTCGTCGTGACCGTGACGCAGACAGGGGTCCCGGCTGACCTGAGTGAGGTCAACCTTGCCGACCCCGCGACGTTCGTACGGCTCGACATGGACGAGACATGGCGGCGGATACGTGCCGAACGACCCGTCTGGCGTCACCCGAAGACGTCGTTCGGTCCGGCGTTCTGGGTGCTGTCACGGTATGCGGACGTGGTGTCGCTGTTCAGCGACGACCGGTTCAGCTCCGTTCCTGGAAACATGCTGCCCTCGCTACTGAAGGCCGGCGGCGATCCGGCGGCCGGCCAAGATACTCGCACTCACCGACAACCCACGGCACAAAGCCCTGCGGACCAATTTCCTCAAGGCGTTCACGCCCCGCATTCGCGCGCTGATCGCCGACCGCCTCCAGGAGCGAACGGACCACCTGATCGGGGCGAAGATCGGGATCGGCGAATTCGACTTCGCCAAGGAGGTCGCCGAGCCGATTCCCATCGGCACCATCTGCGATCTGCTCGGCTTTCCGCCGGAAGACCACGAACGGCTGCTGGAGCTGAGCCGCGACGCGCTCAGCTCCGACGAGGTCGGCCAGACAGAGGAGGACGCCTGGCTCGCACGCAACGAACTGCTGTTGCACTGCATGCAGTTGATGGAGCAGCGAAGGGCCGATCCGCAGGACGACCTGGTAAGTGTCATGGTGAACTGCCTCGTCGACGGTGAACCGCTCACGGACGACGAAGTGATCGTCAATATTTACGGCTTCATCCTCGCCGGTGACCACACCAGTCGGCTGGCGATGGTCAGCGCCCTGCTGGAGTTCGCCCGACGACCTGAGCAGTGGCGGGCGCTCAAGGAAGCCCGTGTCTCGCAGTCGACCGCGATCGACGAAATCCTGCGCTGGTCGACTCCGGTCATGCACATCGGACGCACCGCCAGGGCCGACGTCCATCTCGGCGGTCAGCTGATCCGGGCCGGAGATCTGGTCACGGCGTGGACCATCGCTGCCAACCGCGACGAGTCGGTGTTTCCCGTCCCCGGCGACTTCGACCTCGCCCGTAAACCCAACAAGCACCTGTCACTCGGCCACGGACCGCACTACTGCCTCGGCGCCTACCTCGGCCGCGCCGAGATCACCGCGGTGCTGAACACACTGGTCAACACCGTCGACTCGATCGAGCAGACCGGCGAGCCCCAAGCGGTGTACTCGACGTTCCTGCGCGGCTACAGCAGCCTCCCGCTGGCGCTCACCGGCCGTCCCAAAGCGCTGGAACGGTGATGGCTGCCACGAACCTGGCCATCGGCGACGCGCAGGACGGGAGCACGCCATCGCCTCCCGCGGGACTCACGACGGTGCTGGTCATCGGGGCCGGACTGATCGGGACGTCGGTGGCACTGGCCATCAGCAGCCAGGGCGTGAAGGTCCACCTGCGGGATACCGACCCCTCTGCGGCCCTGGCCGCGCAAGCACTCGGCGCCGGCACGGTGGAGCAGCCGCGCGGGCCCGTCGACCTGGCCGTTGTCGCGGTTCCACCTGCCCAGATGGCGACCGAGCTGGCCGCGGCGCAGGCCGCCGGAGCGGCGCGGGCCTACACCGACGTCTCCAGCGTCAAGGAGGCTGTGGAACAGGCCAGTTCGGACGCAGGGTGTGACATGTCCTCGTATCTGGGCGGACACCCGATGGCCGGACGTGAGCGCTCGGGCCCCTGGGCCGCGAAGCCCGGCCTCTTCGAGGGGCGGCCGTGGATCATCACGCCCACCCGGACCACCTCGGCGGTGACCGAACGGTTGGTCCGGGAACTGATCGCTCTGTGCGGCGCCGTGCCCGTGGTGATGGCGGCCGACGCCCACGACCGGGCCATGGCCCTCGTGTCCCACACACCGCATCTGATCTCCGCCCTGACTGCCGCGCGCCTGGAGCACCTGGGCCAGACCGAGATGATGCTCGTGGGCCAGGGCCTGCAGGACGTGGTGAGGATCTCCGGGGGCGACCCTCGGCTCTGGGCCGACATCCTGGTCTCCAACGCCGGGGCCGTCGCCGGCGTGCTCGGCGAGATCGCCGTGGATCTCCAGCGCGTGACGTCCGCGCTGCTCGCCGTGGCCTCCTCCTGCCCGTCGATGCTCCCGCAGGCATGGGAGGAGGCCACGGTGTCCCTGCTGGACATCCTCGGCCGGGGGCGTGCGGGACACGAGAGACTCCCCGGCAAACACGGCTCACCGCACCAGTCGTTCGCGGAGGTGCATGTCGTCGTCGGGGACAACTCGGGCGCGCTGGCACGTCTGCTGGCGGATGTGAGCGCGGCCGGGGTGAACGTCGAGGACATCGTGCTCGACCACGCCATGGGAACGCCCAGCGGCACGGTCAGCCTGCAGGTGTCGTCGGCCGCCTCCGCGACGCTGCCCGAAGCCCTTCAAGCGCTCGGCTGGAACGCGTACGGCCCCTTGACCGAACTCCACAGACGTAACGGTGGTCATCACCAATGACGCCGTGCCGCCGCCGCCGGAGAGTGGGTACGTGGATATCTCCGACCTGAACACCGCACTGGGCGAACCGCTCCTCGACTCGCTCACCTTCCTCAACGAGGTCGCCGGCCGCTACCCCGACGCCATCTCCTTCGCCGCGGGACGCCCGGTCGAAGACTTCTACGATGTGAGGGACCTCGTCGGCCACCTGCATCGGTACCAGGAATTCCTGGCGACCGAACTGGGCCGCAGCGAACAGCAGATCGTGCGGGCACTCTTCCAGTACGGGCGTACGAAGGGAATCATGCACGAGCTGATCGCCCGGTACCTGGAGGCCGATGAGGGGATCGTCGTCGACCCGGAGTCGATCGTGGTCACCGTCGGGGCGCAGGAGGCCATGTACCTGGTGGTGCGTGCCCTGTGCCGGGACGAGCGGGATGTCGCGCTGGCCGTGTCCCCCACGTATATGGGCTTCACCGGCGCGGCGCGGCTGGCCGGAATGAGGGTGCTGCCGGTGGCGTCCGGGCCGCTGGGCGTGGACCTGGACGATCTGAGGTCCCAGGTGCGCAGTGCGCGGCGCTTGGGATTGCGCCCCCGGTGCCTGTACGTCGTGCCCGACTTCTCCAACCCGACCGGGATCACTCTGGACGTCGCCACGCGCCGACGGCTGCTCGATGTGGCAGGGGAGGAGGACCTGCTGCTGGTGGAAGACAATCCCTACGGCCTCTTCACCGGGCGCGGCGACCGTCTGCCGACGCTGAAGGCTCTCGACCGTGAACAGCGCGTGGTCTACCTCGAATCCTTTGCCAAGACCACGCTCCCCGGTGCCCGGGTCGGCTTCGTCGTCGCCGATCAGCGAGTGACAGGGGACGGCCGGGACTCCGGCCTCTTCGCCGATGAGCTGGCGAAGATCAAGAGCATGGTCACGGTGAACACCTCACCGCTCACGCAGGCGGTCGTGGCCGGACAGCTCCTGGAGAACGACTTCAGCCTGGCCCGCGCCAACGCGAGGCCGATCGCTGTCTACCGTCGAAACCTGGACCTGCTGCTCGACGGCCTGCGGGACCGTTTCTCCGGCAGCGACGGCCCGCAGGTCTGCTGGAACACACCGACCGGTGGATTCTTCGTGGTCCTTACGCTTCCCTTCACCGTCGACGACGCGCTGCTCGAACGTTCCGCCCGCGAGCACGGCGTGTTGTGGACCCCCATGCGGCACTTCTACACGGATTCCCAGGGCGGATGCCACCAGTTGAGACTGTCGTGCAGCACGCTGACCCCGCAGGAGATCGAGACCGGGCTCGACCGGCTGGCGGCTTTCGTGGCGGCACAGCTGAAGCCGGCCGGAGGGTGAACGAACCGAAAACGTGAGGATCGCGGCCTGAGTGAGGCATGTCGATCTCCGTCGAACCGCGGCCGCGGGGCGTCCGGCTGAGGCGGGTCCAGCACCCGCTCCGGCAGAGCCACCCCACCGTCTTCGTCCTGTGGATTCCGACGCCTTGATGCGCTGCGCCCTCTGACCGCCCCAGCACCGGACCGCCCCCCGCACCCTGTCCTTCCTGCGTTTCTGCCCCCATACCCGGCCCCGAGTGCCGCTCATCCCGCACCGCCCTTCCCCGGCCGGGCAGCCCTCTTTCCACACTTAAGGAACCCCCTTGGCAACGGCAACACGCAATGCGACCAGCGATCCGGACCGCGTCAGCTTCCTGGAGGAGCTGTACCAGGGCCGCTTCCGCTGGGACCTCGTCCGGGACTTCCCCGTGCAGGACCCGGTGGACGCTGCAACCGGCGACAAGCTGACCGAGGAGCTGACCGCCCTCGTGCGCGAGCGCGTCGACCCCGACGACGTCGACACAAGGGCCGCCCTGCCCGACGGATTCCTCGACGAGCTCGGCCGGCGCGGCTACTTCGCGCTTCAGGCCGACCCTGCCCTCGGCGGCCACTCCCTGTCCCACTACAACACCTTCCGCATGGTGTCGGCGGCCGCCGCACACAGCACCCCGGTGGCCCTGTCCCTCGCCATCGAGAACGCGCTCGGCGCCGGGGCGTTCCTGGCCGTGGCAGGCGAAGGCCCGCTGCGCGAACTCCTCAGCGACGTGGTGCGCCGGGGAGCCCGCTCCGCGAGCGCGGACAGCGAACCCCAAGGAGCCGCCAATCAGCGCCGGTTCACCACCGCCACCCGCATCGAGGGCACCGACGACTATCTGCTCAACGGCAGCAAGGTCTTCGTCGGACACGCGCCCGTCGCCGAGGTGGTCAGCGTTTCCGCCACGGTTCACGAGGGCGGCGTCGACCGGGTGCGGATGTTCTTCGTGCGCACCGACAGTCCCGGGGTGACCAGCGGTGGCTGGCACACGTACATGGGCATCAAGGGATTCCCCAACGGCTGGCTGGAGTTCAAGGACGTACGGGTCCGCGGCGCCCACATGCTCGTCGAACGGGACATCGGCCACGTCGTCCGCGCGACCCCCGCCACCGCCCGGCTCGTCGGCCGCGGCAGGATGCATCTGATCGCGGCCCCGTCGCTGGCCGTCGCCCGGCTGTGCGTGGGCTGGATGCGCGACTTCGCCGCCCGACGCGTCATCGACGAGCGGCCGTTGGCGGAATACGACGAGATCCGGCGGCGGCTCGCCGAGAGCCTGGCCAACACCTTCGCCATCGAGACCATGGCCCAGTGGTGTCTGCTCCCCGAGGACCAGGGCCGGGGCCTCAACCTCCGCTTCGAGCAGAACGCCGTCAAGAACGCCTCCTCCCTCCTCGCCTGGGGCGTCGCCGAGGACGCCATGTCCCTGCTGGCGGGGGAGGGGTACGAGACCGCGCCCAGCAAGCGGCTGCGCGGCGCGCCCCCAGTCCCCGTGGAACGCTTCTTGCGGGACCTGCGCAACCTGCGCATCTCCGGCGGCGTCGACTTCCAGATCGACAACTGGATCGGCCGGCTGGCGATCCTCTCGTACTACTACCCCGAGCCGGACCACGCCGCGGAGCTCGAACACGGGGACGAGGTCCCCCTGGACACCACCGGCACGGTCCTCACCGACCGCAACCTCGGCCATCTGCGCTGGGCGGCCGAGCAGACCCGGGCCTTCGGGCGCACCTGTCTGGGCCTGGCCCGCAGCCACCCCGACCGGGTGGAGCTCGAAGCCAAGGAGAGGGCTCTCATCCAACTCGCCGGCATCGCCCGGGAGATCCTCGGCGTGTCCCTCACGCTCGCCCGTGCCTCCACCCTCGCAGCCGCCGGAGACGACAGCGCTCAGGCGCTGGCCGACGTCTTCTGCACCGCCGCCCGGCAGCGGGTGACCGATCTGCTCAGCCGGCTCCAGAGTCCGCCCGGACCGGACGTCGAGGCGGTCGCCTCCGCCTGGATGTCCGGCACCGCATACGCATTCCTCACCGCCGACAACAACCCGCTCCCGTCCCCCGGTGGCGGCATCGAAGGAAACATCGCATGATCACCCCAACCCAGCACGTCCCGCTGACCGTAGGCCAGGAGGCGATGTGGGTCTCCTGGAAGCTCGACCCCGAGCAGTGGACCCACATCATTCCCATCCCCTTCGAGGTGACCGGCACCCTGGACGCCGACCGGCTGCGCCGCGCGGTCGCCGAGACAGCCGAGGCGTTCCCGCAGCTGCGCGCACGCGTGCGCCCGGGAACGGACGGACCGGTTCTCGACTGGTCGGGCGCCCCGGAGATCTCCGTCCGCCGCACGCGCACGGACCAGGACCGCGACAGCGCGATCCGAGCGGCCTGGCAGACCCCGTTCGATCTGCGACGCGGCCCGCTCGCCCGCGTCGACCTCCTCGACGGCCCGGACTACACGGTCCTGCTGATCGCCGTGCACCACCTCGTCCACGACGGCGCCTCCGTCCTGCTGTTCCTGGACGCGCTGCGCGCCGCTTACCGCGGCGAGGACCTTCCGCGCGAGGACCATGCCCCCGCGCTCGCCGCCTTCGCCGCCCATACGCGCGACCTCGCCGACGGCCCGCAGGGGGAGGAGCACCGGCGCTACTGGAAGGAGACCCTCGGCGACGGCGGCGGTGACTTCACCCTGCCCGAGGGACAGGAGGAACCCCGCTACACCGTCCTCAGCGAGGCCCTGCCCGCGGACCTCGCCGCCGCGCTGCGCGAGCGCGCCGCCGACTCCGGCATGTCGTTCGTCACCGTGCTGATGGGCGCGTGGTTTGCGCTGCTGCGACGTCACAGCGGCAGCGCCGACGTGCTCTCGTTCCTCCCGTACCACGGCCGGGATCTGCCCGAAGTGCGCGAGCGCGTAGGCTACTTCGTCAACGCCCTGCCGGTCCGTGTCCCGGTCCGCGCCGACGACCGCTACCGCGACCTGCTGGCCAGGGTGCGCGGCCGGGTCAAGGAGACCCTCGCCCACGGCGACCTGCCTCTGCCTGCCATCATGCGCGCCGCCGGACTTACCGGCCCCGAGGCGCAGCGCCGCACCCACCAAGCCGTCTTCCAGTACTGGCACGCCGGTCTCCACGGTGACATCGATGTCCACGATGTCCGGCTGAGCCACGGAGACGGCGAGGCACGGCTGAGCCTGATGGACATGGAGAGCACCGCCGGCTTCCGCCTCGCCCTCATGGTCCGGCAGGACAGCTGCGGCACCCATCTGCTGTGGAAGGATCCAGCCGGCTCCCTCGGCGCCACTGTGGTGCGCGCCATGGCAGAGGATTACCTGTCCATCCTGCGCGTGATCGCGGCTGACCCCGATGCGCCCCTCGCCGAGGTCCTTGCCTCCGGCACGCCCGTCCGGACCGGCACGGCTGCCCGACCCGCCGAGGCTCCGGCAGGTTCGGCCGAACTCGCCGCGCGGGTACGGGAGATGGCCCAGGTCTGGCAGGCGGTGCTCGGTTCAGGGCCCGTCGGTGACGAGGACTCGTTCTTCGAGCTGGGCGGACATTCGCTGCTGGCGGAGACGCTGGTCGCCGCGGTGCGGGACCGTTTCCCGGGCACGCCGGCCCGTATCCGCACCCTGTTCGACCATCCGCGGCTCGCGGAGTTCACCACCCATGTCCTGCCCGCGGGTCCCGCCGAGGCCGCCCCGGCCACTGTCCCGGTGCTGCAAACCGCCCCGGCCACTGTCCCGGCCGTGGACACCTTCCCTGCCTCCAGCTTCCAGCGCCGGATATGGCTCGCCCAACGCGTTGCGGGCGACCCGGCGGCGTACAACGTGCCCCTCGCCTGGCGCGTCGAGGAGCCCCTTGACGCTGACGCCGTCACCCGGGCGCTGGCCGCGACGATCACCCGCCACGAGATCCTGCGCACCGCCTTCCACGACGTGGACGGCGAGCTGACGCAGAGCGTCCGCGCCCCGTGGACCCCGCACGTGGAGCGGGTCGACCTGAGCGGCCACCCCGACCCCGACAAGGCCCTCAACGCCTGGATCCGCACCGCTGCGCACGAGCCCTTCGACCTCACCACGGGCCGACTGCTGACCGCCGCCCTCATCGAACTCGGCGACGCCGGACAGGTGCTCTTCGTCTGCCTGCACCACCTGCTGTGGGACGGTGAATGCGAGAACATCCTGCTCAAGGAACTCGACACCCACTACGCGCAGCCGCGCGGTACCGCCGCGGCCGAGCGGCCGTCGGATCCTGACAGGGCGGCCCCCGCCGCACAGGACACCCGCCCTGCATCCGCGCACCAGGAACGCATGTGGTTCGTCGACCGCTTCGAGACGGGCTACCTGTACCCGGCCGCGCCCATCTACCACAACCTGCCCCTGTTCCTGCGCCTGGACGCCCTTCCGGACCGCGCCCGGCTGGCCGATTCCGTCGCCGCCGTCGTCACCGCCCACGAGGCGCTGCGCACCGAACTGCTCGATGTCGACGGCCGGCCCGTCCAGCACGTGCGGTCCAGGATGGCCGTGGTCCCCGAGTGGCTGCCCGCCGCAAAAGGCCAGGGCCGGGACCGGTCCGTCCCGGACGCCCTGACCACTTGGAGCCGTGAGCCGTTCGACCTGAGCGCCGGACCGCTGCTGCGGGTTGCCGTCCAGCCCGACGCGGACACCCCGGGCGGCTGGATCGCCCTCAGCGGACACCAGGCCGTCGTCGACCGCGCCTCCCTGCTCACCGTCGCCGAACAGATCCTCGCCGGACCGGACGGCCGGGCACCCCTGCCGAGCAGCTACCGGAACTGGCTCGACGCCGACGTCGCGGACACCCACCGGGCTCACCTCGACGCCCGTACCGCCGTGCTCCGGCCGCCGGCCGACCCGCTGCGGCTCCCCGAACGCCGTACCCGTGACGCCGTCCACGTCTACGCGGAGCGGTCGGTGGAGTTCACCCTCCCGCCCGGCCTCGGACTGCGTGCCGCCGCCGACCGGCTCGGCGCCGACGTGCCGGAGGTCGCCCTCGCTGCCTTCGCGGCGCTGCTCCAGTGGTACTCCGGACAGGAGGACATGGTGCTCGGCCTGTCCCACGCCGGACGGGACGAGCGGGACCGGCACGTCGTCGGCCCCCTCAGCAACCTGTTGCCCGTACGCCTGCGCCCGCGCGCCCAGCAGTCGTTCGCCGATCTCGTCGCCCACACCGCCGCCGAGACCGAGCACGCCCGTACCCACGACCGCGCCCCGTTCGACCAACTGGTGCGCGCCGTAGACCCGTCCAAGGACATGAGCCGTACGGCGCTCTTCGACGTGCTCTACAGCTACCTACCCGCCGCGGCGCCCCTTCCCGGCCCGGACGGCACCCTCGCGCACGTCGTGGACACGGCCGGGGGCCGCGGCAAGTACGACCTGCACCTCGCCCTCCAGCCCGACGGGGACGGCTACCGCGGCCATCTCGTCTACAACGGGCTGTACTTCGATCACGACCAGATCTCCGCCATGGCCGAGCACTACGTCACGGCCGTACGGCAGCTGACCGAGCGCCCCGAGCGCGAGGTGGGGGGCATCGACCCGCTTTCGGAGGGGGAGCGCCACGTCCAGCTGAAGGTGTGGAACGCCACCGAGGCGTCGTACGAGGAGACGCCCGCCCACGAGCTGATAGCGCGTCAGGCCGACCGGCGGCCCGATGCCGCGGCGCTCACCGACGGCGACGTCACCGTGGGCTACGGCGACCTGATGGCCGACGCCCGCGCCGTCGCCCGGGGCCTGCTGGCCGCGGGCGTACGCCGGGGGGAGCTGGTCGCGCTGCTGTTCCCGCGCGGCGCCGACCAGGTGCGCGCGATGCTCGGAACGCTGTTGGCCGGTGCCGCTTACCTGCCCATCGATCCGGCGATCCCCGCGGAGCGCCGCGCATTCATCCTGTCCGACTCCGGTGTACGCCTCGCGCTCGCTCCCTCCGCGGGCGTCGGCGGTGACTTCGACGGGACGGTACTCGGGCTGGACGCGCTGCTCGCCACGCCCACCGGTGAGGAGACCGCGCTCCCGTCCGTGCCGCTGGACTCACCCGCGTACTGCATCTACACCTCCGGCACCACCGGCCGTCCCAAGGGCGTCGTGCTCACCCACCGTAACCTGGTGCGTCTGCTCGACAACGACCGGCTGCCGTTCTCCTTCACGACCGCCGACGTGTGGACGATGTTCCACTCCTACGCCTTCGACTTCTCCGTGTGGGAGCTGTTCGGCGGCCTGGTGCACGGTGGCCGGGTCGTACTCGTCTCCGAGGACGAGACCCGGGACCCCGGCCTCTTCTACGACCTCCTCCAACGCGAGCGCGTCACGGTGCTCAACCAGACGCCGAGCGCGTTCCGCCGCCTGCTCGGCCTGCGGCCCACAACCCCGCACGGACTGTCCGCCCTGCGCTGCGTCGTCTTCGGCGGCGAGGCGCTGCGCCCGGGGATGCTGACCGAGTGGTCGGAACGATTCCCGCACGTCCGCCTCGTCAACATGTACGGCATCACCGAGACCACCGTGCACGCCAGCGTGCACACCGTCACCCGCTCCGACATGGAGACGGACACGAGCGTGGTGGGCACCCCCATCCCCACCACCCGCCTCTACCTGCTCGACCGGCACACCGGCCGCAGGCTGCTGCCCGTTGGTGCCGTCGGCGAGATCTATGTCGCCGGTGACGGAGTGGCCGGAGGCTATCTGGGCCGGCCCGAGCTGACCGCCCAGCGCTTCGTGCCCTCGCCGTTCGGCGACGGCACCCTGTTCCGCAGCGGCGACCTGGCCGCGTATCTGCCCGACGGTTCCCTGCGGTTCATCGGCCGCGCCGACTCCCAGGTGCAACTGCGCGGTTACCGCATCGAGCCGGGCGAGGTGCAGACCGTCCTGTGCGACCACCCCGACGTCTCCGACGCGGTCGTGTTCGCCGAGGACGACCGGCTCGTCGGCGTCGTGCAGAGCGAACGCGCCCTGACCGCGGAGGCGTTGCGCGGTCATCTGGCGCAGCGGCTGCCCTCGTACATGCTGCCCTCGCTCTTCCACGTCGTGCGGACCATTCCGCTGACGGTCAACGGCAAGGTCGACGTGAAGGAGCTGCGCGCGCAGACGGCCGCGCTGGCCGCCCCCGCTCGGCGCGAGCCCCGCGCCGGCACCGCCGCCGAACTCGCCGCCGTGTGGTGCGATTTGCTCGACGTGCCTGCCGTGAGCGAGGACGACTCGTTCTTCGGGCTCGGCGGGCACTCCATGCTCGTCGTCCGCCTCATCGGCGAGATCGCCGAGCGGTTCGGCGCCGACCTGCCGATCAAGACGCTGTTCGAGACGCCGCGGCTGGGCGACCTCGCCAACCTGATCGACGCGGCCGCCGGCCGCCCAGACCCCACCCCCTCCGCTCCGGCCCCCGTCGTACGACCCGAGCCGGTACCCCCCGCCGTGCCCGCCGCGTACGCGGAGCCCCGCCCCGCCGGGGCCGACACCGAACGGGCGGTGGCCGACGACGAGTCGCCCGCGAGCGGCTTCCAGCGCCGCATGTGGCTGGCGGAGCAGATGGGCCAGGGCGCGCCCGCCCACGTCTCCCTCGGCTGGACCGTCACCGGCGACCTGGACATCACCGTCCTGGAGGACGCACTGGCCCGCCTGGTCGCCGGGCACGAGATCCTGCGCACCGCTTTCCGGGTGCGGGGCGGCACCGTCTGCCAGGTCGTCCAGCAGCCATGGTGGCCGCGGGTACGGTCTTTCGTCGCCGAGGACGGCGACGGCCCCGAGGAAGCCGCCGCCCGGTGGCTCGACGAGGCCGCCGGCCGCCCCTTCGATCTCGCGGCCGGACAGTTGCTGCGCGCGGCCGTCGCCGACTGCGGGCCGCGCGGCACGGCGTTCATGCTCTGCGTACACCACCTCGTCGTGGACGGCGAGTCCGTACGCGTCCTCATCAGCGAGCTGGAGCGCTGCTACCGCGACAGTCTTGCCGGGGTGCCCTCCGCGCCGCCCGCGCTCCAGTACCGCGCCCACACCGCCGCCGAACTCCCCGGCGACGCCCGCCGCGACGCCGACCTCGCCTTCTGGCAGGACCGGCTCGAAGGCTGGCCGTCCAGGCTCGGCCTGCCCGCCCCCGAGCGGCCCGAGGCCGACGGAGCAGTCCGGATCACCCTGCCCGACGGCCTGCTCGGCCGGCTGCGACCGGTCATGGCCGAACACGGCGCAAGCTGGTTCATGATCATGGCAGCCGCCCTGGCAACGGCCCTGCACCGCTGCTCCGGCATGCCGGCACTGACCTTCGGCGTTCCCGCCAGCATCCGTGACACCGCGTCGGCCGACCTGCTGGGCCCCTGCCTCAACCACGTCGTGCTCCGCTCGGCTGCGGCCGCGGACGCCACCGCCCACGACACCCTGACCGCCATGCGCACCGAGGTGCTCGACGCCTTCGAGCACGCCCGGGCCCCCTTCGACGAGGTGCTGGCCCGGCTCCGGCCGGAACAGACGGCGGGCAGCGCACCTTACACAGACGTCGTGCTCAACATGAACCTGCGCGGCGACCGGAGCGCGGTGCTCGGCGACGCCGAACTGCGGCCGGTGTTCCCCGAGTTGCTGTGGACCCGCGAGGTCAAGTTCGGCGCCACGCTGACCGTGACCGAACAGGACGGCGAGCTGAGCGCCGTGCTCTCCCACCGGGGCGACCGGGTGTCCGCCGCCGACGCCGCGCGCCTCGCGGACGCCGTCGCGGCCTACCTCGTCGAGCTCTCCGGCGACGTACCGCCGCCCCAGTACCGGGACTTCGTCCGTGCCCAGGACGCGGCCCGCGCCAGCGGCCGGTACGAGGCGTCCCTGGCCCACTGGCAGGAGCGGCTGAAGGACGCGCCCGTGTACGTGGAGCTGCCCGCGCCCGAGGAACCCGCCCCGCACGGCGTGGTCGACATGGCGCTGCCGCAGGGCGCGGGCGAGCGACTGCGCATCCTGCACGAGGCGCACGGCATCTCGCCGTTCATGACGGCGGCCACCGCGCTGTCTGTCCTGCTGCACCGCCGTACCGGCACCGACGACGTGGTGATCAGTGCTCCCATGACCAACCGCGGACGAAGCGGATTCGCGGACGTGTTCGGGCCCTGCCTGAACACCGTGCCGCTGCGCTCCCGGCTCCGCCCCGGCGCCACGCTGCGCGACATGCTGGAGGCGATGCGGGACGAGACGCTGGAGGCGTTCGCACACGGCGAGGTTCCGTTCGAGGATGTCATCAACCGGCTCAATCCGTCCCGCAGGCCCGGCCGCACCCCCTACGGCGACGTATCCCTGTCCTTCAGCACGGCTGCGGCGCGTCCCCGCACCCTCGGCGGACGCACCCTGAGCGCCGTCGCGCTCGACGGTGAGGACGCCGCCTACACCGGCAAGCTCGGCCTGACGGTCGCGCTCGTCCTGGACGGCAGGGAACTGCGCGGCCGCATGTCCTACCACGGCAGCCTGCTGCGCCGCGAGGACGTCGAGCACCTGGCCGTCACCTTGGCCACACTGCTGGATCGCATGCCCGACAGCCTCGATGCGCCCGTCGCCGCGGTCGACCTGCTCTCGCCCGAGGAGGCGGAGCGCATCCGCGCCTGGGAACAAGGCCCTCCGCCGGGACCCGTCACGACCGTCCCGGCGCTCGTCCTGCACCAGGCCCGGATCCGCCCCGACGCCCCGGCTGTCGAGAGCACCCGCGGAACCCTCGGCTACGGCGGCCTCGTGCGCCGCGCCCGCGCGCTCGCCGCGGTCATCCGGCCGCACCTGTCGGACGAGGAGCCCACGGTCGCCCTGTTGCTCGAACGCGGCGAGGACTTCGTCGTCGCCATGCTGGCCGCCTGGTTCGCCGAAGCCGCGTTCTGCCCGCTCGACCCGTCCTGGCCGGCCGCACGGCAGGAGTACGTCCTCGCCGACGTGCGCGCCGATGTGCTGCTGACTTCGGGCGGGACCGCGCCGGAGGCGACCGGGACGGCCACGGTCCTCGACGTCGCCGATCTGACGGACGTCGAGGGCGCCGAGTACGGGGAAGGAGCCGAGGACCTGCCCGACTGGTCCGCGGACGCTCGTGCCTACGTCATCTACACCTCCGGCACCACCGGCAAGCCCAAAGGCGTCGCCGTCCGGCACGGCGGCCTCGCCAACCTGGTGCGCTCCGCGGCCTCGACCATGGGCGTCGGGGCCGGGGACCGCTGTTCCCAGCTGCTCAGCGTGAGCTTCGACTCCACCCAGTTGGAGGTCTGGCAGGCCCTGGCCAACGGCGCCTGTCTCGTCCCGCACGAGGAGCCCGTGACCCCCTCCACGCTCGGCGCGTGGCTGGACGCCAAGGGCGTGACCGCGGCGTTCTGCGCCACGGCGCTGGCCGAGGCCATGTGGAGCACCGGTACCACGACACCGCGCGGCCTTCGCTGGCTGGGCATCGGCGGCGCCGCGCTCTCCCAGCGCCTGCCGGCCGGGCTGCCCTACCGGGTGCTCAACTCCTACGGTCCGACCGAGAACACCGTCGCCTCCTCCGAGCACATCATGGACCTGGCCGGCACCACCGCCCCGCTGAACTGCATCGGCCGTCCGCTCGCCGGGGTACGGATGCTCGTGCTGGACGAGGCCGCGCGGCGTGTCCCGCGCGGTGTGGTCGGCGAGATCTACCTCGCGGGCGACAGTCTCGCCGAGGGATACCTGCACCGGCCCGAGCTGACCGCGGAGCGCTTTCGCACGATCGAGCTGGACGGCGGGCCGCTGCGCGTCTACCGCACCGGTGACCTGGGCCGCCGTATGCCCGACGGCTCCGTCGAGTACCTGGGGCGCGCCGACCGCCAGCTCAAGCTGCGCGGATACCGCATCGAGCCCGGCGAGATCGAGCAATTCCTCCAGCAACAGCCGGAGGTCGCCCATGCGGCCGTCACCGGGGACCCGCAGCGCTCGCCTGCCCTCGTCGCCTACGTGACCCCACGCGGCGACCGCGCCCCCGCAAGCGCCGAACTACTGCGCCGCGCACGGGCGGAGCTGCCCCACTTCATGGTGCCGGACGCCGTTGTGACCCTGGCCGCACTGCCCCTCACCACCAGCGGCAAGGTCGACCATGCAGCTCTGCCGCGCCCCGAGCGCGCCGACCTCGTCGGCGACGTCGGACACGTTGCGCCGGGCACCGACACCGAACGCAAGGTCGCCGCACTCTGGTCGGAGGTTCTGGGGCTGCCCTCGATCTCGGTCCACGACACCTTCTTCGACCTGGGCGGCAACTCCCTGGCGCTGGCCAAGCTGCACAGCAGGATCGTTGCCGCCATCGGCAGGGAACTGCCCATCACCGCGCTGTTCGAGCACCCGACCGTGTCCACTCTGGCCCGCGCGCTCGACGCGGCCAGCGAGTCCGGCCGCCCCGCCGGAAACACCACCGAGCCCAGGCGCCCGAAGCGCTCGGACCGGCAGGTCCGGCGCGGCCGTCGCAGCCCCGGCAGGACAGGAGACAAGTGACCATGACCATCGAAGCCACTGAGGCCGGATCACCGCCCGGGGTCTGGAGCCATCCCACCCTGCGCGTCCTCCTCGCCGCCGAGACGACGTCCATGCTCGGTACGCAGCTCAGCGCCGTCGCCATGCCCTGGCTGGCGCTGCAACTGACCGGCTCCGCCGGTGACATGGGACTGATCATGGCGGCCCAGCTCGCAGCGGTCGCGGTGTTCGGTTTCTTCGGCGCCGCCTGGACCGGCCGGATCGGTGCCCGGCGGATCATGCTCATCGGGGACGCCGTCCGTGGCCCGCTCGTGGCGCTGCTTCCGGTGCTGTACTACCTGCACTGCCTGAACACGGCCACCTTCGTGGTCATCATGTTCGCCATGGGCGCCTTTTACGCGCCGTACGTGGCGAGCCAGCAGGCCAGCCTGCCGAACGTCGTCGGCGAGGACGAACGGCTCCTCGGCCAGGCCAACGCCGCCCTGCAGAGCGCGACCCGGCTCAGCGTCCTGCTGGGCCCCACGCTCGGCGGCCTCCTGATTTCCCTGTTCAGCGCCCCCGTCGTGCTTCTCATGGACGCGGTGTCCTTCGCCGCCTCGGCGCTGCTGCTGAGCCGGTTCCTGCCGGATGCCCCGCTGCGGGTGCCCGTGTCCCGCCGCTCGCCGGTGGCCGCGCTGCGACTTCTGCTGAAGGACCGGCTGCTGAGTAACTGGTCCGCGGGCCTGGCGCTCGGGGAGATGGCCTGGCAGGCGCTGTTCGCGCTCCTCCCGGTGATCGCGGTGACCCGCGAAGGCGGATCGTCCGTCGTGGCCGGTGGGCTGCTGACCGCGTTCGGCGGCGGAGCCCTGACCGGCACCCTCTTGGCCGGACGGCTGATGCGCCGGGTACCCGCCCGCACCCTCGCCCTCGTGGGCCGGGTGGGGCTCGGCGTGGCGTTCGTCGCGCTTCCGCTGGACCCCGGACTGCCGGGCCTGGTCTGCCTGCTGCTTCTCACCGGCCTGCTCAACGGCGTTTCCTCCTCGCCGGTCGCGACCGTCCGCGTCCTGCGGATCCCCAGGGACCGGCGGCCCGAGGCGCTCACAGTCGCGGCGGCCCTGGCGCTCGTGGGCGGCACGGTGGGCTGGCTTCTGTCCGGCACGGTCGCCCAGAAGGCGGGGATCATCCCCGCCTTCTGGGGGCTGGCCGCCCTTCAGGCTCTCGCCGCCGTCCTGTTCGTCGTCGGCGCCATGGGCAACCGGGAGCCCGCGATCCCCCCTTCCTCTTTTCCTTCCTCTTCCACTCGCTCCGTGAAGGACTCCCGATGACGCACGACGCACAGGAAGACCAAGACCACCTCGTCGCGGTGGTGGGCATGGCCGGCCGTTTTCCCGGCGCTCCTGATGTGGAGCGCTTCTGGGAGAACCTGCTCGCAGCCCGGGAGTCGGTCACCGTTTTCCCCGACCGCGCCGACCCCGCTCACCCCGAATTCATCCCCGCCTACGGAGCCCTGGACGGTGTCGGCGACTTCGACGCGGCGTACTTCGGACTATCGGCCCACGACGCGCTGATCACCGACCCGCAGCAGCGACTGCTGCTGGAGTGCGCCCATGAGGCCCTCGAGCGGGCTGGGCACGGCGGCGTGGACCGCCCGGTGACCGGCGTGTACGTCGGAACAGGCGGCAACGGCTACGCGGAGGCCGTCCGGGCCCGGATCGACGAGATGCCGTTCCTCGACGAATGGCGTCTGCGCCAGGCCACCGCCCCCGATTTCGCCGCCACCCGCATCGCCTATCACCTGGACCTGACCGGTCCCGCGATGACCGTGCAGAGCGCCTGCTCCACCTCACTGGTCGCCGTCCACCTCGCTGTCCAGGCGCTGCTGAACGGCGAGTGCGACCTGGCCGTCGCCGGCGGCGCCACAGTCGTGCCCCATCTGCCCGCCCTGCGCTACACGCCCGGCAGCATCGTTGCCGCCGACGGGCACTGCCGCGCCTTCGACGCCGACAGCGACGGCACTGTCTCCGCCAGCGCGGTCGGCGTCGTGGTCCTGCGGCCCCTGGCGGACGCCCTCGCGGACGGTGACCACGTCCACGCGGTGATCCGCGGCTCGGCCGTCAACAACGACGGTCGTCACAAGGCAGGCTTCACCGCCCCCAGCGTCGTGGGCCAGGCCGAAGTGGTCCGCACCGCCCACGAGATCGCCGGCATCGACCCCCACGAGGTCGGCTACGTGGAGGCCCACGGCACGGGCACCGCGCTCGGCGACCCCATCGAGGTTGCCGCACTCACGCGCGCCTTCGGCTCCGGCGAGGGCCGCGAAGCCCCCTGCCTCATCGGCTCGGTGAAGACCAACATCGGCCACACCGACGCGGCGGCCGGCGTCACCGGATTCATCAAGACCGTCCTCAGCGTCGAACACGGCGTAGTTCCGGCGACCCTGCACTACCGGCGGCCCAACCCGGCCGTCGACTTCGCCACCTCCTCCTTCGAGGTCAGCGGCACCACCCGTGCCTGGCCGACGGACGGACCGCGGATCGCCGGCGTCAACGCGCTCGGTGTCGGCGGCACCAATGCCCACGTCGTCCTCGAACAGGCCCCGCCCCGCGAGGAGTCCGTGCCCTCCAGCCGCCCTCAGCTGCTGATCGTCTCCGGCAGGACCCCGGCAGCCGCCGCGGCGGTCGCGGACCACCTGGCCGACCATCTCGCCGCGCACCCGGGGACACACCTGGGCGACACCGCATGGACACTCCAGGACGGCCGGACGCACCACGCCCACCGCAGGTTTGTGGTGGCCTCCGGCACGCGGGACGCGGTGACCGCGCTGCGGAGCCGTGCCACCGACCCCGCGGCGAGCAGCGCGCTCTCCGACGCCGAACTGGTTTTCATGTACCCAGGCCAGGGTGGCCAGCACACCGGCATGTCGGCCGAACTGTACGACGGCGAGCCCGTGTTCCGCCGTTCTCTGGATGAAGTGGCCGACGCCGTCGCCGGCTCGCTCGGCGTGGACCTGCGCGAAGTCCTCTACCCCCGCACGGACGCCGAACGAGCGGCGGCGGCCGAACGGCTGGCGACCATCGAGGTCGGTCAGCCGGCGGTGTTCGCCGTGCAGTACGCCACCACCCGCCTGCTGGACTCCTGGGGCCTACGGCCGAGCGCCGTCACCGGACACAGCCTCGGCGCGTACGCCGCGGCCTGTGCGGCCGGCGTGTTCGCCCCGGCGGACGCGGCCCGGCTGGTCGCCGAACGGGGACGACTCCTCGGCACCGTGCCGGCCGGCGCGATGGCCGCGGTGCGTCTGTCCGAGACGGACGTACTGGGGCTGCTCCCCGCAGACATCACCGTCGGCGCGGTCAACGGCCCCGGCCAGTGCACGGTCACCGGTCCCGCCGCCTCCGTGGCGCGCTTCGCACAGGAGCTGAACGACCGCGGGCTGGAGGCGCGGGTGCTGCGCATCGCCACCGCGGGCCACTCACCCCTGGTCGACCCGGTCACCCGCCGCTTCGCCGAGGCCGTCGAGGCGTTGCCGCGCGAGCGGCCGACGCTGCCGGTGCTCTCGGACACGACCGGCGCATGGGCCGACGAGGAGGCCGTGCGCACCTCGCAGTACTGGGTGCGGCACATGCGCGAACCCGTCCGGTTCGGCGAAGCGCTGGACACCCTGTTCGGTGCCTCGGACCGCGTCCTCGTCGACATCGGCCCCGGCCGCACCCTGGCCACGCTGACCCGCCAGCACGCCGCTTATGACAACAAGCAGGCTGTCGTACACCTCGCCCCGCACCCGGCTGAAGAGGCGTCGGAGACGACGGTACTGCTGGCGGGTGTCGGTGAGATATGGGCCCGAGGGGCGCACCCTGACTTCGCTGCCCTCCAGGGTGACGGGCCCCGGCGCCGGATCGCGCTGCCGACTTACCCGTTCGAACGCCGCCACCACCTTGTGCCGCCACCGGTCCGGTTCACGCCCGCCGCCGCGGCGCCCGCGCCCTCGGCCGCCGCACCGACAGAGGCCGTCGTACCGACAGAGGCCGTCGCACCGAGCGGCGTTCCCGCACCGGAGCGTCCGCCCGTCCTGCAGGCCGTGCTCACCGCCTTCGGGCAGGCCCTCGGCTGCCCGGACATCGACCCGCGAGATGGCCTGTTCGACCTTGGGGGCGACTCGCTGACCGCCACGAAGCTCGCTGCCTGGGCCGGCTCCACCTTCCACGTCACCGTCAGTGCCTCGGACGTCCTGCGCTTCCAGACCCCGTCAGCGTTCACCACGCTGATCGAGGAGCGCGGGGCCGGAGCTCCCGTCCAGACCAAGGAGAACCCCGCCTCATGACCACGTCCCTTCCCGCCCCGCCCCTCGGCGTCGCTCCCGCTCGGCGCAACCCCTGGCTGA
The DNA here is from genome assembly GCF_029893805.1 of Streptomyces sp. SAI-135. Classification (NCBI taxonomy): domain Bacteria; kingdom Bacillati; phylum Actinomycetota; class Actinomycetes; order Kitasatosporales; family Streptomycetaceae; genus Streptomyces; species Streptomyces sp. SAI-135. Next base: position 224,216 of record NZ_JARXYP010000001.1, on the reverse strand, counting down.
ACGGTCGTCCCACCACGACGACCGCGGAGCGCCATCTGTACTGCTTCCCCCACTCGGGCGGGCTCCCGGGCGAGTACGTCCGCTGGGGTCAGTACCTGCCCGGCACCCAGATCTACGGCATCTGCCTGCCGGGACGCGGCAGCCGCGTCGCCGAACCGGCCCTGACCGACATGGATGCCGTGGTGCGCGCCCTGCTCGCGGAGACGGAGTTCGTCGCCCCCTACGACCTTTTCGGCCATAGCCTCGGCGCGCTGGTCGCCTTCGAGGTGACGCGCGAACTGGCCGCCCGCGGCCTGCCTCTGCCTGAACGGCTCGTCGTCTCGGCGTTCCCGGCCCCTCACCTGCCGCGCCACGAGGCTCCGCTGTCCGGCCTGCCGAACGAGGAACTGGTCGCGGTCCTGAGCGAGCGCTATGGAGGCATCCCGCCCCAGATCGCCGCCGACCCCGACCTGCTGGCGGTGCTGCTGCCCGCGTTTCGCGCCGACTTCGCCCTGCTGGAGAACTACCGGTACCGGGAATCCAGGGCGCTCCCGGTGCCGCTCGTCGTCCTCGGCGGTGAGGCTGACAGCCTCACCATGGACCAACTCGGCGCGTGGGACCTGCACAGCGGCGTGACGGTACGCCGGCACGCCTTCCCCGGCGGTCACTTCTACTTCCGTGACGACCCGGCGTCGGTAGCGGCTGTGCTGGCCGCCTGAACCCTCACCCGAGTGCGGTGAGGCCGGGACTCCCGCCCCGGCCTCACCCCCTCGAAGCCCCGGGTCCTCGCAGCCGGCGGCGTCGCGGTCTGGCCGCGCCCGTTCGCCCGGCGGCCGGGACGCCCCATCGTGCCCGCCTCCACGTGTCCGCGATGTTGACCATGTGGCGTGGCCCGCACGTCCCTTTGTCCAGGGCGATATGGAAAAGCCGCCGCCAGAGCAGGTGATGGAGGACGGGCGGCACCGCCGGCCGGTCACCGACCCGGCCGGCCCGCGAGAATCGTCTCTTCCCGAGCGGCACGGTCGTTCACCCTCGGGGATGGTCGACCCACGGAGCGACGGAAGCGGCGCGTGCGGTGACCTTAAGCACCGGCCACCACCATCCCGTAGCGGGTGGCCTCCGTGACCGTGACGATTGCCGGGGCGGGCCAGGTGGCGGGGTCCTCGGACCTGCGCTCCGCTCCGCGCTCGGGTATGTGCCCGCGCTTGCCAGGTCGCTGGGACGGGGCGACGCGACCCCTCCCCGCGGCGGGAAGTACATGACACGGTTCGACCGCGGCCGTCCCAACAGCTCGACAGGCAGGTCGCAGAGCAGGAAAGTCAGACGGGTGACGCCATGACCGGCATCCACGACGACCAGGACGGGAAGGTCCCCGTCCGTCCACTGCCCGCCACGCATGGCGCTGGACCACCTCCCGGATCTGGGCCGCCGTGACGGTGCTCTCGTCGTCACAGGGATGGAGCCGGATCACATCCAGGATGGTGGTCCATGAGGTCCGCCCGGTTCCAAGGCCGCTACGAACGAGCAGGGCCGGCCAGGGATCATCTGGCCCGAGCCTCTTCCCCTGCCACAGGTGGGGCAGGACAGCCGGTCCGTGCTGCTATGCGCGTCCGGCCGCAGCCAGTTGCCGACATCCACCTCCAGGACGATCCGCCCCTCCGGCCCGGGGGAACGCCAGTCCGGCAAAAGGTCCGCACACCGCGTCACATTCAGCCGCCCGCGGTTCAAATCGCCTGTAGAGACCATGAGGGGACGAGGGGGTCTGCCCTCGGGGCCCCTGTCGCGGTGCAAGGCCACAGATTGATCTACGGGACCCGGCCGGCGCGGAGACCGGGCCACGATTGGATCGGCCGTGGTGGGAAGCACAAGTCCTGCAGGCGTGAAACGTCGTGCTTGGAGGGCGGCCCTGGACGGTGCCGACGGTGCCGACGGCGCCGACGGCGCCGACCGGCATCCGGTGTGAGGGGGCCGCCCCGAATGTCCCCCATGCTCTGCCTGACTCTCCATCGAGTGGCGGGCTGGATGTCAGGCCGGCATGACGGTCAGGTCTCGGCCTGCGGCGACGCTGTCGCAGCCGCACAGTGTGAGCGCTTCCCGCAGCTCGGTGTGGAGCAGATCCAACACGAGGCCGGCGCCCGCCTTGCCATCCACGGCCAGGCCCCACAGCACGGGTCGGCCGTACATGACACCGGCCGCGCCGTGGGCGAGGGCCCGCAGGACGTCCGTACCGGAGCGGACACCACTGTCGAGCAGCACGGCGCAGCGTCCCTGCACGGCGTCAAGCACCGGCGGCAGCGCCGTGATGCTCGGCACCGCGCCCGCGAACTGGCGGCCGCCATGGTTGGACACGACAACGGCCTCGGCGCCGAGTTCCGCCGCCCGGACGGCGTCCCGAGGGTCGAGGATGCCCTTGAGCACGATGGGCAGATCCGTGTGCCCGCGCAGCCATTCCACGTCCGCCCAGTCAGCGGTCGGGTCGAAGGCCGTGGCCGAGTGGGTGGCCACCGCCGAGGTTCCGCTCCTTCGGGTGTGCGTCGCCGTGACCGCCTCGGCTCCGAGGTTGGCGGCGGTCACGGACGCGGGCAGCGCGAAGCCGTTGCGCAGGTCGCGCAGCCGACGGCCCATGACAGGGACGTCGGCGGTGACGACGAGCGCCTCGCACCCGGCGTGTTCCGCCCTGCGGACGAGGTCGAGCAGCAGACCGCGGTCCCGCAGCCAGTACATCTGGAACCAGACTGTTCCGCCGACCTCGGCGATCTCCTCCAGCGGGTAGCTGCTCAGCATGGGGATCACGTAGGGAACGCCGGCGGTGCGAGCGGCCCGTGCCGCGTCGAGTTCACCGTTCGGATGCAGCAGCCGCTGATAGGCCATCGGTGCCACCACAACCGGCATCGCTGCGTCGGCGAGGAGCAGTTGGCCGCAAGTCTTGGCGATGCCGGCTCCGGTTAGAGCCCGGGGCACCAGACGTACCAGGTCCAGTGCCGCCCGGTTGGCGGCCTGGACCGACTCGTCACCGCTGCCACCCGCGACGAAATCCCACACCTCGGCCGGCAGCCGCTGGGCTGCCAGCCGTTCGACGTCCGCCACACAGATCAGTGGACCGTGGTCCCTGCCCCGGTCGGGCTCATTCACCTCGTTGCCTCATCCCGGGTTTGCTGCAGCTCGACGGCGCTGTACAGCGCCCTGATGTTGCCATTGCCGAATGTACGGGCGCCCAGCCGCTCGATCACCTCGAAGAACAGGGTGCCGCGAGGGTGCGTGGACCGGGTGAATATCTGCAGGAGCTGGCCGTCCTGGTCCTGATCGACCAGGATGTTCAGCGCCCGGAGCTGGTCGACGGAGTGCTGGACGGGCCGCAGCCGGCCCGGCACCAAGTCGTAGTAGGTGCCGGGCGTCGTCAGAAATTCGATGCCCCGCCCACTCAGAAGACCCACGTCCCGCACGATGTCATCGGTGGCGAACGCGATGTGCTGCACTCCCGCCCCGCCGTGGTTCTTGAGGAACTGGTCGATCTGGCCGGGGCGCCTGGACAGGTCGGGCTCGATGAGGGTGAGCGTCACTGCGCCGGACCGGCTCTGGACGACGGTGGAGTTCATCCCCTGGGCGCCTACGACGACGTGCTCCGTGAAGACCGTCTTGAAGTCGAGGACGGTCTCGTAGAACCGTACCGTGGGCTCGAGATGGCTCGGCTCCAGACATACCGCGAAGTGATCGATCGTGTGCAGGCCGACGTCGTGTCCGGACTCTGCAGGACGGACATCGTCCGGTTGCGCGGGGCGTTGGACGAAGGTGTGCGTCACGTCGCCGAACGCGGTCACGGACGCCGTGACCACGCCGTCGTGCTCTGCCGGCGCGGCCACCGGCCGCGCACCGCGCCGTACCGCCTCGTTGAACGCCGACACGGCATCCGGCGTGCCTAGCGCGATATCGAACACACCGTCCCCGTGCTGCTGGACGAATGCCGCGGCCGGGTGGTCGGCATGTTGCACCTCGGTCAGGACGATACGGATGTCCTTCCTGCGCAGGGCGACCGTGCGCACGCCGTCCGCCAGGGGCGCGTTCGCGGCACGGGCCTGGACGCTCAGCCCATAGCCGTTCGTGAAAAGTTCGGTAGCTCGGGCGAGATCATCGACCGCGAGGCCGACGTGGTCGACGTGGAGTTCGTCGAATGCGCTCATGGCAGATCTTCCTTTGCGGAGTCGGTTGTCCTTCCGCTCACACATGACATGCGCGAGCGGGAGTTATGGGGAGTGGCCTTCCGCTGGGCGTTACCGCAGCCGGGCAGTCGGACGGGCCCCCTGGCTCGACGGTTCAGGGCATGTGGTCGAACTGCATCCGGACGAGGGCGCAGTGGTCTGGGCTCCGCGCGCGGTACGTCGGGGCTCGGCGTCAGCGGCGAGGACGGGCCAACGCCCGCTTTCACGCACCGGAACGCGCAGACGCCCGGCTGCCCCGCTGCTGACGTGTCCCGTCCCGCGGGATGTGGTGCGACACCTGCGCCGTGCGTCCGGCGGGTGAGACGACTGCGGGCTGGTCGGCGAACCGCTGGGCCCAGTGGGCCTGGCCCTTGCCTCGAAGTCGTCCGAGTCGCATTACTCCCGTTCGTCGGATTCCACCTCGGAGAGCGAAGAGAGAGTGACCGACCAGGATGGGGCCACGGATCAGGCTCCCGACAGGTGGCCGGTTGGATCACGTCGGGCAGCCGCCCATCCTTGACGTCGACCGTTTGCGAGGCATCGTCGTCGTGGGTTGAGCGGACACGTGCGGCCGCTGTCGCGACAAGCGCTGTCGCTGTCGGACCGGCCAGAGCGGATTGCCGGGCGTACCAGAGATCTTCCTGCTCGCCAGTGGGACGCAGTTGGCTCTCACCGCCAACGCCCATGGCACATCCACCTCAATTCAACGAGAGAACAGGGTGGATCCGTCAACGGCGCCACCTTCTTGATCCGCTGCCGGATTCATGGTCTGGTGGACGGTCTGTCGCGGACATCGGCAATTACCACCGTTACGGCCCCCGTCCGGTCACAAGGCGCCACGAACATAGGGTCAGCCACGGTTTCCAGGGGGCATCCGATGACGGGGGGCGTGGGGTCCGTATGCGGTGCCGGACCACGTCCAGGGATTTTGTGTGGCTGGAGTTACGGCGGTTGGAGATCGAGTCCGGTCTTGTCGATGCCCCTCCATTTGCACCAGCAGCTGGCGCAGCGCCTCGCGGACCGTGACCAGGACCGCGGACTGGCTCTTGAGACAGCCGTTCACGCCCCACTTTCCGCCGTACACGCCGGTTGCGTGAGCCTGTGGGTGAACACCTCCTGCACCCGGCGCCGGCCGACGGCACTGGTGCCGCAAAATGCGGGGGCAACCATGGCGCGAGCTGGCGGCCTAGACCGAGGCGGAGCGACACGGCTGCGATCAGGTCTGCTGCCTGGATGGTGCGGGTGAGGAGGCATGCATCGAGGAGTATGGCGCCGTGAACCGCTTCCTCGTCACCGCCAGAGGCGAGCTGGTGATGCCGGGCGCTCGGCACCATCCTCGCAGGGTTACCCGCGACACCGTCCTGACGCTGGCCCCGAGTTGGGTATGACGCCAGTTGAGCGGGCCGTTCCCCTCACGGAACTGAGCGCCGGACTCGCCGACGGGACCGTGACGGAGGTGACGGCGGCGGGTACCGCCGCGGTCATCACGCCAGTCATGGGCATCAAGGCCGTAGGCTACGCATTTACGGGGAGCTCGGTAAGGTGACGTCGGCGCTTCGTGCGTTGCCACTGAACATCCAGTACGGGCGGGACCCTGACACGCACGACTGGCTGCGAAATGTCGTCTGACGGACGGGATCTGATGGCAGCGTTAGTGCTCATCGCCTTGGGGCTTCTCGCCCTGAACTTCGGAGTCTTGTGGGCCATGGACTATCGGGGGATGGTGACCCGCCTTCACCAACTCCTGTCGGCGGAGCGCGATCAGCTGCCGCAGCGGCTGCGCCGGATAACATTGCCCCCAGCACAGCCTGCCGATCAGCGCGTCGCAGGAGTGCTGCTCGCCGTCCTCGGATTGGTCTTAGCAGTAACCGGCGTGCGGGCCCTCATGCCGTAGCCGCGGACGCCACGGAGCCGGGGGCAGCTCAGTTCTACGGGTTTGGCGGGACCTCGCTGGCTGGTCCGGGCAACTGTCCCATGCCGATGACATACCGACGCGGCCAGCCGTAGATTGTCTGTGTCCAACTGCGAGGCCCAGAAGCCTCCTTGAGGGTGGGCGACATCATCTGTCCAGCGAGGTCGCTCCACCAAAACCAGGCCACCTCAGAGTCCGGCAGGCCCGGAGTGGTTCGCCGCCTCATGGTTGATCACCGTTCCCCAGCTCACCGGGGGTGGATCCTCGGCGTGTCGAGCAAGACCAAGATGTGCGCTCGGGCGAGTCCAAGCAACCCAGCTCCAGCACGTCTTCGTCTCATCGGCCTGCGGTCTCATCTGCTGGAGGCGGCTTCGGAAACCCAAGAACGGCTGACCGGTGTCGGGGCAGGCGGGTCCCAGCGGGCTGCTTCAGAGCGTTGGTAGTCTCCGCAGCCAGGGTGAGGCGGGGGGAGATGATCGTGGGAGCGGAGCCGTCGCGTCCTCCGAGCCGGTGGTTCAGCGGAATCGGGTGGGGTGTCCTCTTCGGTGGGCTGACCGCAGTGGTGACCATCGCTGCGATTGGGAGGGCATGGGCTGCTTGTGACGTCGGCAGCAGCCCAGGATCCAACGGCATGACCTTGCTGTTTCTTGCGCCTTTCATATGGGTCGCCGATGCCGTTCCGTGGGTGGTCCTGCACAGCACCCTCGGAAGACGTCATCGCAGGACAGCCCTGATGGCAGGGCTCGTCTTCACCTTGTGGTTCACCTGGTTCCTTGTCACATGGCTAGGGATGCCCAACTCCTACCCCGCCCCGCTCTGCCCGGGCAACGTCCCATCCTGGTGGCCGAGCTTCATCCCGGCATGACTCCGGCATGGCTGTGAACCACCTTGGCACCGGCAGCACCGACCCCCTCAGCAGCACCCGCGACCAGCGCTCTTAGCTCTCTTGTCCCCCTGTGGCCGCCATCTTGCCCACGGGCGGAACGTAGCAATACCGGCGACAGCTGCGAACCAGACCATGCTCGGAGAGGGTGAACACATCCGCGAAGTCCAGTTCGCGCGGTGCCACTTCGAGTGCGCCGGGCACTGCCCGTACCAACCGCCCGATCACCACCACGGTGCGGTCGTCAGCCACCACGGTGGCCAGTTCGTGCCGGGAAAGAAGGTCTGCCTGAGCAGCCTGGGCCTGCGCTGCGGCATTGCGCCCGCTGTGTGACGCTACGCCCGGACTGTTGAGCGTTACATCTTTCGTCAGGAGTGACGCGTATCCATCGATATCACCAATGTCTAGATAATGATAGGAAAGCATCACATGTTTGACGCCTTCTGCGGTTACCGCTGCACCTGTCGGAGGGTTCCCGATGCTGTCGATTTTCCTCATTGCCTGACTGACTCCCTGTCCATTGGTGTCGGCGGGGGCCGCACCATCGGCTCCTCACGCCATCGTCCGCCGGTCCGCTAACTCGCCCCTATCTCCAGGCCATTCCGGCCGAGCTGATGCCCAGCTTGTGGTCTGTTCATGATCACAGGTGCCCACGTGCGGGCCGCACAAATGCGGAGGTCAGGGCGCAAAACGTCGAGATGCACACCGAGTCGGATGGGTGAGCACGGATCACGGCCGCGGGTGCCGGGTGTTCACCTACTGCTCACGACGATCAGGGGGTGAATCTTGGCACCTACACTGATCAGAGCGACAAAGTGGCACGTCCTGTGTGAGGTCGGAGGGGTCATGAAGCAGTACACCTCGAATCATGGAAGCCTGCGGTGAGTTTCACCTTTCAGGTTTTGGGCGAGCTCAAGGTGTTCAGCAGCGATCACTCCGTGCCCATAACCCCCGGCAGGCAGGAAGCTGTTCTCGGGGCCCTGCTCCTGGAGAGTGGCAGGCTGCTGAGCAGCGATCACCTGATTCGGCTGCTATGGGCCGAGGACCCACCCGAGACGGCCCGTACTCAGGTGCAGATATGTGTGTCACGTGTCCGAAAGGCACTGGCCGCAGGCAATGTTGAAGCCACTATCGTGACCCGGTCGGCGGGATACCTGCTACAGATCGGGAACACCGCCCTGGATCTGAACGTTTTCCGCGATGACGTCGTCGAAGCCCGGACCTTGGTCGGTGGTGGCAGGACGTCCGACGCGGCCGAGAGACTGCGCAAGGCCGTCGCTCTGTGGAACGGCCCCTGCCTGAACGGCATCTCCAGCGAGCTCCTCGCCCGGGTCGCCCAGCAGATAGACGAGGAGCGTCTCGCGGCCACCGAGACGATCGTCGAGTTGGAACTGAGTCTCGGCCGGCACCATCAGCTGACCGCTGAAGTGGGCCGCCTCGTAGAGGAAAACCCGCTGCGGGAACGTTTCCGCAGTCAGTTGATGCTTGCTCTGTACCGTTCCGGGCGGCAGGCGGAGGCCCTGGAGGTGTATCGACGGGGCCGCGCGTTGTTCCAGGAGGAGTTAGGTCTCGAACCCAGCCAGGATCTACGCCGCCTCGAACAGGCGATCATTACGGACGACCCGGATCTGCGACATGAGCCGGACGCCATCACCATGGCCGTGCCTGTACGTGAGGCCAGACCTGTCAAGGAACCGGATGACATACCGCCGTCCGACAATGGTCTCGAGCATCCGCGCTTCGTCATCCCTCGGCAACTCCCCATCGACACCGCCGACTTCGTCGGTCGCTCAGGGCTGGTGACCGAGGCGGAAGAGGTCTTGACCAGCGCTCAGCCCGATCGAGCCACTGGAATCGTTGTCATCACCGGCCGTCCCGGCATCGGAAAGAGCACGTTCGCCACCAGGGTCGCGCACCGGCTGGCCGACGCCCACTTCCCAGACGGCCAACTTTTCTGTCAACTTCGCGGTGGCCGCTCAGATCCGGTCAGCGCACGGGAAGTTTTGGGGCGTTTTCTGCGCGCGCTAGGCCTGCCTGGACCGGCCATCCCGGATTCGCTTGAGGAGCGGGCGGAGATCTACCGCAGCCTGCTGGCGACTAGGCGGATCCTCGTGGTTCTGGATGACGCCGCAAGTGAGGAGCAGATTCTCCCCTTGCTCCCCGGGAGCCGGTCGTGCAGTGCTCTCATCACGAGCCGGGCTCGGCTGACCGCGCTGCCCGGCGCTTACCGTGTGCCCCTGGACACCTTGGACCAACAGGATTCACTGGAACTCCTCAACAACGTCATCGGCTCAGGCCGTGTGAACGGCGAACCCGAAGCGGCCAAGGCACTGGCCCGTGCAGTCGACGGTCTTCCGCTTGCTCTGCGCATCGTGGCAGCGCGCATGGCGGCCCGTCCGCACTGGTCACTGGCGTCGATGGTGCAGCGCCTCGCCGACGAGCGTCGCCGACTCGACGAACTGGCCCATGGTGAAATGACCGTGCGGGCCAGCCTCTCCCTCACATACAACGGACTGCCGGACAGCAGCAGGAAGCTGCTGCGCCTCCTCAGCCTGACCAACGGGTCCACCTTTCCCAGCTGGGTCGGCGGCGCTTTGCTGGACGACTCCTCACCCTTCCCGTCCGACATCATCGAACCCCTGGCCGACGTTCAGATGATCGACGTCGCCGGACACGGGGCAGCCGGAGAGCTCCGCTACAGGTTCCATGACATCGTTCGGTTGTTCGCCCGCGAACGCATGGTTGCGGAGTCCGACGAGGCGGAGCGGGGTGCTGCGATCCGGCGCGTGGGCGGAGCCTGGCTCTCTCTGGTCGCCCAAGCACAGAGGCACGCATTCGGATATGACTACTTCAGCGGGTCGGCTCCGCACTGGGACCCGCCGAAGAGCCACACCCAAGTCATTCTCTCCCAACCGATGGAGTGGTTGGACAGCGAACGGGAGAACCTGGGCCTGGCCGTGGACAGCCTCGCCACCGAGGACGAAGACGAATACGCATGGGAACTTGCCGTCAATCTGGCTCCGTTCTACGAGGCACGTGGATATCTGGACCACTGGGCCCGCACGCACTGCAAGGCTCTTACCGCGGTTCGCCGGGCAGACAACCATGTGGGTCAGGCGGCCCTGCTCGCCTCCCTCGGATCCCTGTACATCGATCGTCGGCAACTACCCGAGGCGCGGAAGGCATTGACGTCGGCGCAGGAGATCTTCGAAACGCTGGGTCACCGCAAAGGATTGGGCCTGTGTCGAAGGGATCTCGGCACTCTGGAGCAACTCACCGGCCGCGACACAGCCGCGATGAAACTCTACCAACAGGCCGAACGTGACTTCGAAGCGATCGATGACGCCTGGGCGCGCGCCGCTGTTCTCACAGCACGGGCGGTCGTCCTGCTCCGGCAGGGCGACGGCCGACGTGTGGAAGCGGAACTACGCGAGGCACTGCAGACCTGGCGCGACCTCGGATATGTGGGTGGTCAAGCCCGCGCGATGCAGCGAATCGGCCAACTCCACATGCATCGCGGGCAACTCGATGACGCACGGGAGGTTCTGGCCGAAGTCCTGGGCATGGTCGTGGACGAGGGTGACGTGATTGGTGAGGGGCATCTGTTGCACAATCTCGGACGCGTGCACGTGGAACTGGGGCGGCCTGCTGAGGCCACGTCCCTGTTCGAACGGGCTCTTGCCGTCCGTGAAGGCATACTCGACCAGGTCGGCGCGGCCTCCGTCCGAGTCAGCCTCGCCGAGGTGCTTCTGCGAGCCGGCGAGACACGGAGAGCACGTGCCCTGTTGGAGAACGCGATGGAGGCGTTCGACATGCACGGCGTGGTGCATGAGCGCGAGCGCGTCGAGCGGCTGATGGAGAGCGTGACCAGTGCTCGCTCGCCGGGTCATGGATGACGTCACGCAGAGGAGAGTTCCGTGTGGTGATGGGCCCCTGGCCGGACACGAAGTTCCCGTCCGCGGCCGAACGCGGCCGGCCCGGCACGCTAGGAAGCGTTCGCCCGTCGGCTCACAGCGAGACACGTGCGATCTCGCGCTTGCGCAGGCAGGCGCGGAAGCCGTGGGAGCTGTAAGCCTTGTCCGCGATGCGTTCGTCGGCCCTGCAACGTGGCCGTCAAAGCCGGTACGCGGGACGCGGATACGTTCCAGGAGCGGGCGTGCGCAGATGCTGTCGTGGCGCTGTCCAGGTGTCAAAGGATCGCGAGTGGCCGACCGAGACCATCACAACGAGGCGGATGGTGGTGGTCAAGCCTCCTCGGGATCGGCGCCGAGGCGTGCTCGTCCTGTTCGCCCGACCGGGGGGGGCGACGCCGAGGTGTCGACGGCACGGGCCGACGGTACGTGCGGCGGCCTGTCGGGCCGGTTGGCCGGACAGGCCGATCACCGATAGTGGGTTAACGCGGCGAACGTAGTGTCCACCTTCCTATGTGTCTCGGTCAGGGGCTGGTCCTAGGTGCCGGTCGTGTTCCTTGGAGCTCCCGGCTGTCTCGGTTGTCCAACGTCAGCACCTCGTCCCAGAGTGCATCCGTGGGGGTGACCGGTCATGACGTCGGGAGCTGTCTTCGCCATGGTGTTCGCGGTGCTGCTCGCCTCTCATGTCCGGGCGGCTCTTGCTGACAGCGGGACAGGCTGGCAGCGGCCAAGTCCGTCTTATGGCCGGACCTGTTGTCAGTGGCCTGCGGCATGATGCGGGGCACCTGACGGCCCGTCCGACCGAGGGGTTTCAAGGCCGTCGGCTACAAAGGGAGGGGTGCTGTGCGCAGGCCAGTCACAGGCGAGGTGCACGTTCACTACAGTCAGATCTACGTCGAGAGCGATCCGGACAGTGCGATCCCGGATCTTTCCGAGGCGTTCGCAGGCCAGCGCGGGGGGCTGTGCGGGGCCGCAGTCCCGGGCGTGCTCTGGCTGATCACCGGACTGCACACAGGCAACGTCGGCTTCGTCGTAGAGGTCCACGACGAAGATCCTCCGCTGGACCCGATCTGGGAGGACGTGGTGGAGGTGTCCTTCCGGCCGATGTCTGAACGCACCAGTTTGGTGCAGTGGGCGGGCGAAGCCGCGTGGGACCTGAATCTCGACCAGACCGACTACCGCGTGCGGTACTGCGCCCAGAGGATGGACGAGGGACGGAAGCTCGACACCAGAGTAGTCGGGAAGCCACAGGCGGACAGCTACCTCCTGCAGTTCTGGCCCGCGCCGCCTCGTGCGGACCGCGTGGTCCGCCAGACCTCACAGAACGCCGCCTACTGGCACCGCTACGCGCGCGAACTTCCGCCACCACCCACCTCCGAGCAGCGCGCCGAGACCGAACGCCTGGCCCGCCAGGCGGAGGAACGGGCCGCCGAGGAGCGGAGACTGCACCGCGAGCAGTGGGAGTGGGGCGGGCAACTGCCGAGCGAGGGGCTGCGCGGCGTCGGCGGTAATGTCCGCGGTCTGCTCCGCTTCGACAGCGACCTGGTGCACGCCCTCGACGCCGCGGGTCCGGAGGTCCAGCGTACGGTAGCGTCGCTAGCTGCCCGGCGGGCCTGCGCGGCAGCGGGCCTGACCGACGTTCCGTGGGTTACCCAGGCGCTCACCGCGTTGACGCAGAAACGTCCGCTGCCGCCGCCGTTCGACGACACAGCCCGGCTGTGGGAGAACCTGCGGTCCGACCCGCAGGTCCCGAGGCGGTCGGTGCTCGAGGCGATACCTCCCGGGCGACCGCCATATCGCCCACCCACGCCCCCGGCGGCGGCGGAATGGACGTGGGTCCCGGCCACGGATTCGGAAAACCGGTCAAGGCTGCCGGGCCTCGGCCAGGCACTGGGCGCGCTTGTACCGACTGGGCCCGCCAGTCATGGCACGACACCGACCGCAGGCGTGGGGCAAGGTGCTGCCGTGGTAGTGCACACCTCCGGCACTCCGCGCGGACCCGAGCGAATCTCGCAGCCGCACTTCGCCCTTCCTGCCGTACTGGCCGCTGCCGAGCCCGACCCGCTGAAGGCGGCACTGGACGCGGTGTGGCACGCGGTAAATACGTACGGCGAGCACTACCCAGAGTTGCTGGAGGAAATCCGGTCGGCGTGCGTCGAGCAGCTGGGAGAGTAGGCCGGTCCTGCTGATCAACCTGGTGCGACTCAGCGGCGCGGCAGGGGGACGACGCCGACGGCGTCGTCCCCCTGCTCTTGATCGAGGACCGAAGCGAACGTACTCAGCTCGCGGTGGAGCCGCTGGACCTCGTCGTCCTTGGCTGCCAGGACGGATAGCAGCAGCTGGTGACGTTCCTTGAGCTGCGTGAGTTCGGTGTGAGTGCGGGTGAGTTTGCCGGTGAGTCGCTGGTTGAGATCACGCAGCCGGACGATGCGGGCCTCGCGCGGGTCGGGCTGTTGACCGGCTGCCCAGGCGGCTGCTCGCCGCTTCTCGAACTCGTCCTTGAGGTGCCCCCAGGTCCGATAGAGGGATGCGCGGGAGATGCCCGCTTCACGGGCGAGCGTCTTGACGTCGCAGGCGCCGCCGGGCGGAATCTGCCCGGCCATCAGCCGGTCGATGGCCGCGCGGATGCGCCGCTCGATCTGGTCGCGCTGCTGGTGGCTCAGTGCCATGTCATCGGGCCTTTCCGGCTGCCGTGTCGATCTCTTCGAGAACCCGCATGGACCGCTCGTGCTCGGTCCTCAGCCGGGCCTTCTCCGCGGGTGGGATCCGAGGGCTGGCCAGCAGGACGACGCCGTTTTCAGCTGTGGTCTGCCAGACGGAACGGTGAATGATGTGGTGGGTGGCCTGCGGGCAGCGGGAGCTGTCACACAGCCCGGTCAGCGGAGCTGCGGCGGACCTGGTGCCGGCGAGCTTGGAACACAGCGCCTTCGCCGGGTCCTCGAACCAGCAGTAGTTCGCCACGGAGAGGTGCAGGACCGAAGCCTTCTTCTTCAGAAGAAGCTCGATCTGCCGGTCGGTGACCACCTTCGCCGGACCCGGCTCGTGGTCGGCCAGTTCCTTCTCGACGGCGCGGAAGGAAGCCAGCAGCGCGTCGGCTCCCGGGCCAGCGGGCATCTGGCCCTGTTCGAACTGCCGGTACGCCTCGACGGTCCGCTTGAGCTTCTCCTTCGCCTCCTCCTTCTTCCACTCGTGGTGGAAGACGGCCTGGGCGCCACCCGGCCGGCCGGCGTATCCCTCGCTGGTGGCCACCTGCAAGTGCTTGAAGTGAACCTTGGTGGCCAGCAGTCCCCCCGGGCGGGAGGCCATCTCGGCAGACAGCGTCCGCCGCAGGCGGCGGGGGTGCACCGGGTCGTCGGGGATCGGCTCCAGGCCCATGCGGCGCCCGGCGGGCGAGGCGACCCACTGCCGCAGCCAGGTCATAGCCCCGTTGGACTCGAAGCCGTTGAACGCGCCGAACAACGGCTGGCCAGGCTCAGCGGCCGTGATCTGCTCGGCCAGAGCGATAACACGTACGACTTCCTCGATGACGACCCACTCGTCGACCTCACCGCACCATAGGCGCCCTTTGACGACCTTGCTGACCAGGCGGTGCCGGGCCAGACCAGTGCCGTCGGCGGCGGTCGTGCGGCGGCAGCCGACCGTCGACTCCATTAGTTCGCTGGACCGCATCCCCGTCAACGCGGCGGTGGCGACCGTGCAGGCATGCCCGGCGACCCGGATCAAGGCGTCAGAGGACCTGTTCGACAACGGCAACGACCAAGGGATCAACTCGCCGGTGTCCGCGCGAGGGGCGTCGGCAGGGTCGCGACACCACAGGTACTCGGTGCCGACCTCGGCGACCGCCTCCTCCAGCAGCGGGCGGGCCTGGGCGAAGAGAGACTTAATGTCCCGGTGTCCCGTCGGCCGTAGCAGCTGCTGGAAGTTGGCTGTCAGCAACGGATCCTTCGGGTCCCACCTCAGGCGGAGGCGCTTGGTCACCTGGGCGTCCTCGATCCGCGGCAGCGGCTGCCCCGTCCGCAGATGTTCCTCGACGAGCGCGGCAAGCCGGTCGCCGTCCCGTAGATTCCTCGACCACTCGACGTTGCGCCAGGACTCGCGCTCGGCCGGCAGCTGGCTCCGCAAGCCCACGATGTGTGGTCCGAGCACGTCGACCAGGTGCAAGCACGCCGTCAGCAGCGGCCGCAGGACCTCGTCGCCCAAGGGCTCGGTCTTGATCACCACCTGGGGCCGGGACGGTGCCCCGGTCACGACGCGGGGCGATCGTGCGCCCCAGGGCCGGAAACCGGGCCGGTGCCGGTCGGCCGACAGTAGCTCGCCGTAGTCGGTGATGTCCTGCTTGGCGGAGACCACCGTCCGCAGCGAGCTGCCGGCCTTGTTCCGCAGGACAGCGCCGGTCTCCTTGTCCCGGACGACGCCGTACTCGCGCAGGAACGCCTCGCCAGTGGTCCTGGGTGACCGCGGCGAGCGTGGGGATCCGGCGCTCGTGCAGCCAGTTCAGCCAGAACGTGAGGTGGTAGACGCGGGCATAGATGGTGCGGGGGTGGCGCGGGAGCCGGCGGGCCCTGGGCAAGGCGAGGACGCGCTCGTCCTGGGTGGCGATCCAGGCCAGGGCGAGTTCCTTGGCGACCACGCGCCAGGGCCGATGGTTGATCCGGTCGAACAGCACCGGCATCCGCTCAGGGATCAACGGCTCGCCATCGAGTCCCCAGGACTGCCAGCCCTCGGCAGAGAAGAAGTGCACCAACACGCGGCGGGACGGTACGTCCGCGACACGACCCTCATCAACTGCTAATCCCACGTCCGAACAACGGGAGTTCAGGAATGTGAGACACGCCAAGAAAGCAGCGACAAGCGGTGCACAGGCGAAGTCGGCGGCGCACTGAAGTGGGCTGGGTGGTGTGTGATGAGCGAAATGAAGACCGTGGGACGACTCGCGTTTTCGGACGCTGCCTACGCACCCGTGCTTGATTCTGCGCCCACCAGGGGTCGGGTCGTAGCTTCAGTCGTCCTTCTTTCCCCGGGCGATCTCGTGGCCGTTGAAAGGCGAATCCCCAGGATGTACCACCTGTCACTCGGTCCGGCTGAAGCCCGCCTGGGTGCTTCCTCGCACCTGCAGTTGTACTGGCAGGCAGCGGCTGCGCGGGCTTGGCAGGGAGGCATCTGCACGGCCGGCGATCAGACGCAGCAACGCTTTGGCCGCGGCTCGGCCCTTCGCGTCCACGTCCTGGCGGACCGTGGTGAGCGTGGGTCGCGTTCGTAGAGCGAGTGGATGGTCGTCGAAACCGACGACGGCAAGATCCTCGGGCACACGCAGCCCAGCGTCCGCTGCGGCAGCGAGTACCGCCTGCGCGATGACGTCGGTCAGACAGAGCGCGGCAGTGGGTCGATCGGACGCAGCAAACAACAGACGGGCGCCTTCGCTGACGTCCGCGGCGTGTTTGGGTTGGTTAACCAGCGTCGGTTCGACACCGGCTGCCGTCAACGCTTCCATCCAGCCGGCGTGACGTTCGGCGATCACCCGTAGTTGCCGGGCAGCCTCCGGCAGAGGACCGCGCGTCGGCCCGGCATCAGGCCCGAATCCCGGGGTGACCAGAGCTACCTTCCGATGGCCCAGGTCGACAAGGTGCTGGGCGGCCGCGCGGGCACCGCCGCGGTCGTCGATAGTGATCGACACCTGGCCGCGGGGGGCGGTCATGTCGACATACACCAGTGGCAGATTGCGCCGTTGCAGCCAGTCCAGCGCCGGCAGCCGTGGGTCACAGGAGAAGGCAATCGCGCCGTCCATGGCGACATCACGAGCCGGAACGACCGTGCCCTCGGCTAGTGCTGGCAGGAGGGTGAGGGCCAGTCCGCTGGGTGCGAGCTCGTCGGCGACCGCTCCGAGGAACCGAGCCGAGACCTCGTCGGAGAGGGCTTGGCGCAGTTCCGTGGCCCACAGCACCCCTACCGCGCCGGTGGCGCCGGTGGCCAACGACCGCGCCGACGGGTCGGGGCCGAGATAGCCCAGCGCCTCCGCCTCGGCCAGGATGCGCTCGCGGAGGGCGTCGGAGAGTTGATCGGGTCGGGAGAACGCATTCGACACCGTCATCCGGCTGACCCCGAGCCGGTCGGCGATGGACTGCAGCGTGACTCTGGCGATGGCCCTCACCTCCCGATCGCTCGACTCTCTCAACCGTGTTTGCTTCAAGCGGCTTGTCCAGCCGCCGCGCGAGGGCGCCCTGGCAAGCATGAAGCCATCTTGCACAATCCTGCCGCCGTACATATCTTTACCGGTACAGAAACCCATCGCGTCCAGGAGACAGTGTTTTGCCTACCAACGCCACCGACGCCACGTGGTGGCGCCAGGCCGCCGTCTACCAGATCTACCCACGGTCCTTCGCCGATTCGAACGGCGACGGGATCGGGGACCTCAAGGGCATCACTGCCAAGATCCCGTACCTCGTCGAGCTCGGGATCGATGCCGTGTGGCTGAGCCCGTTCTACCCCTCGGCGCTCGCCGACGGCGGCTACGACGTCGACGACTACCGCAACGTCGACCCGCGCATCGGCACCCTCGAGGACTTCGATGAGATGTCCGCGGCCCTCCACACGGTCGGCATCAAGATCATCGTGGACATCGTCCCCAATCACACCTCCGACCGCCACGAGTGGTTCCAGGAGGCCCTCGCGTCCCCCAAGGGCTCCGCGGCCCGCGAGCGATACATCTTCCGCGACGGGAAGGGCGAGCACGGCGAGCTCCCGCCGAACTCGTGGGGCTCGATCTTCGGCGGCGGAGCGTGGGAGCAAGTCACCGAACCCGACGGGGCGCCGGGGCAGTGGTACTTCCACTTCTTCGCCAAGGAGCAGCCGGACCTGAACTGGGACAACCCTGAGGTCCACGAGGACTTCCTCAAAACCTTGCGCTTCTGGGCCGACCGCGGCGTATCCGGGTTCCGCGTCGACGTGGCCCACATGCTCAAGAAGAACCTCGACCCGGCCTACGATGCGCTCCGTACCGTCATGTTCGGCGAGGCCTCGGAATTCCACGACGGCCAGCACCCGCTCTTCGACCGCGACGAGGTCCACGAGGTCTTCGCGGACTGGCGCAAGGTCTTCAACGAGTACGATCCGCCCCGTACCGCCGTCGCCGAGGCCTGGGTGCCCGCGCACCGCCGCGCCCGCTACGCCTCCCCGGAGGGTCTGGGGCAGGCGTTCAACTTCGACCTCCTCCAGGCAGACTTCGACGCCGCCCAGTTCCGCAAGATCATCACGGACAACCTCGCCTTCGCCGCCGAGTCCGGCACCTCATCCACGTGGGTGTTCTCCAACCACGACGTCATCCGCCACGCCACCCGCTATGCCCTCCCCGGCAACGCTGCCAAGGCCGGAGCGCAGTGGCTGCTCGACGGCGGGGACCCTGCGGCGCTGGACATTCCGCGCGGTCTGCGCCGGGCGAAGGCAGCGACACTGCTCATGCTCGCGCTCCCGGGGTCGGCTTACCTGTACCAGGGCGAGGAACTCGGCCTCCAGGAGGTGGGCCAGATCCCGTCCGAGCAGCGCCAGGACCCGACTTTCTTCCGCACCCAGGGCGAGCAGATCGGCCGCGACGGCTGCCGTGTGCCGCTCCCTTGGGAGCCGGACGGCACCTCGTTCGGCTTCGGTCCGGCCGGCGCGCACCTGCCCCAGCCAGAGTGGTTCGCCGACTACGCCGCGAGCGTCCAGCACAAGGACCCGGCCTCGACCCTGGCGTTCTACCGGCGCGCGCTTGCCCTGCGCCATGAACTCCAGGGCGCGGAGACTCTCATGTGGGAGGAGGCGTCCGAGGAAGGCGTGCTGCACTTCGTGCGCCCCGGCGGCTGGCACGTCGTGGCCAACTTCGGCACGGCCCCGGTCGCCCTGCCGGCGGGCGAGGTGCTCCTCGCGAGCGCCGACGTCAAGGACGGCAAGCTCCCCGGCGAGGCAACCGCCTGGATCCGCGCCTGATGTCCTCCCCTTCACTCAGCGAATGGGAGCAGGAGGGGGCTGACCTGGGGCTTCACAGGGAAATGTGCGTTGGCCTGGGGAAACTCTTCTCCGTAGTTCTCACGGGTCAACGCCGTTTCCCAGGCTCATGTGCCCTGGATGTGCGCTCGCGGCCTCTCACCAGAGGGCGCCTTGCTCGGCTGACGGACGGGTAGTGGGCGGCGTCGCCGCCAGGCTCACTCGCGTCCTGGCGTTGATGGCACGAGGTTCCGCCGTCACGGCGCCCGCCTCACGCAGCTGCCGGACGGTCTCGATCACTCGGGCGGGCCGGTAGACGGTTTCCAAGAGGGCGTATCGCTTGAGCTCGGGGATGGTTCGCCCGCCGGGCGTTTCGGAGATGAAGTCGTGCAGGATCCGTCGCAGCGGAGCCGTATCCGGTTCGAATACGAGATCAAGCATCTGCTGTTGGGTGTCCCTGGGGTCGCGGTAGAGGACGCCATACGAAGGGTCCACCTTCCACATGGCGTCCTTCAGCACGGCTCCTGACCTGCGCGGATGCTGTCGCGATGGCGCAACTACGCGGCTCGGTCGCGCCGATGTTGACCACGGTTGTCCGCTCTTACGGGCACGGATTGGACACGGCCTCGCTCCAGTTGCGTCGTTCGGCGGCTTCGTCCTACCCGCGATTGACGCATCCGCAGCGGGCCCAGCGGCATACGTGGGGTGATGTCGAGTGACACTCGGCCGCCACACAACGTGGCGGTTGGTTGTACGAAGCGCAGGCCACGCCTCCACAGCTCGCCACGGGAGCTGCCGTTTCCGCCGTGCGGCATGCCATCCTCGAATAGAATGTAAGGGCTGCTGACGGTCCTTCAGAACGTGGGTTGATGTTCGGCGTCGACGCTGCCCTGCAGGAGCTCGCGCGTCTGTGTAAGCAGGGCTTGATCAAGTTCAGTAGCTGTCCGGAGCGTTGGTGATGCCCGAGATGGGAAGTGCTCGCTGGGGTTCGTCGCGGATCGCCCGGGTGGTCTTGGCGATGTTGTCGGCTCCGAGGGTTTTCAGTACGCCGATGGCGAGGTTGCGAAGGGTCGCCATGGCCCGTGGTGCGGTCCCGGCGTGGACGGTAGAGGCGTCCTCGGCGAAGGTGACATCCCTGATGTGGTGTGAGGAGTTCTCCACCCCCCAGTGCCCGCGGATCGCGGCGGCCAGGTCGGCGGGCCCGGCTTGGTGGGCGTCGAGGCTGGTGACGGCGTAGACACTCTCACGGGTCTCGCGCCGGCCGGTCTGCTTGCGGCGGCGGTGGACGCGGATGGCCAGGCGGGCGTGGGGAAAGGCGATTGCGCCGAGTTCGTCGGCGATCCCGCACGTCTTGATTGAGCGGGACTCGCGGCGTCCGTGTCCGGCCCCGGAGGCGGTGTGCTGGACGGCGATGGACTGCCAGGGAAGAGCGGCGAGTTGGGCGTAAGCGGTGGGCTGGTTGGTCTTGATCACGGCGATGTAGTGGGCCTTCCTGGTCTCGACGAGCCAGGAGATGTTCGCCTTGACCGAGTGCAGGGCGTCGAAGGTGACGACGGTGCCGGTCAGGTCCAGCGGTGCCAGCAGCGGCCGGAAGTGTGTGGTTTCGTTGGTCTTCGCGCCGACCTCCACCTGGGCGAGGGTTACGACGGTGCCGTGCGTGACCGCGGAGAGCAGATGCCGGCGCTCGCGGTAAGACGGGCTGATCCCTTGAGCGCTTTGCCGTCGACAGCGATCCCGCGCCGCTGCCGGGACGCGGAGGGCGACGGTGTCTGGGTGGACTCGATGGCGGCGCGGTGCCGGTCGGCCAGGTAGGCGCCCACCGCCCGGTCCAGGGCGTCACCGTCAACAGCCCCCAGCACACGGCCGATCGTGACCGGCGCCGGAGTGTGCCGCCATCTGAGCAGGTGGCGCCGGATCCCGACAGGAGTGCGTTCGAAGCACGCTGACCCCACTCGGCGAGTTCATCCATGCTCCTCGCTCCTGAGACGACCGCACAGGCACTCACCAGCAGGATTGCTGTCAGCGAGACCACCGGCCCCGCCGTGCGCGCGGGTCGGGCACCGAGTCGAAGTAGGGGCGCAGGTCGGCGATCCGGTCGGTGTCCAGCGAACCCAGCTTCACCAGCACGGCGGGAATGGGAGAGGATGCAGCAGCAGGCACGGGCCACCTCATGATCATCTGGCTTAGTCACCACAATGATCACGAAGCCCGTGCCTGCTCTGCTATCCACCCCAACCGGCCACAACCCGACCAGCCGCACGACCCGGAACTTGCAAGCACCCTGCGCGCGCCCGCCGCCCTCCCGGCGGAAATAGGCGTCGGCCATGGCCTCCGCAACCAGCTCGTGCAGTTCATCGTCCATCGCTCCGCTCTCTCGGGCGGCCAGGATCAGGTCGGCGTGCATGGGCGAGACAGCGGTCATGATGTCCCTCACCCGGCCCGCGTCCGAGGACCCCTCAGGGCCGAACCCGAAGAAGGCGCGGCAGGAGATGACGAGCCTTCCAGACGTGACGGCGCGCTGCCTCGCCTGTGCCTCGACCTGCGGCTGCCACTGCGCTTCGGTCTCCTGCACCAGTGCCTCCTGGAGGCGCCTCTGCGGCTTCCTGGCGGCGCCCGAGCGGTAGCGCTCCACAGTGCGGCGGGAAACGCCCAGCCGTTCGGCTACCGCCGTTGTGGAGCCCTTGGCGCGCGTGAGGAGGAATTTCATCTGGGCTCGCGCGGATTTCGGCGCGGGACGGGTGAACAGGGCGCGTTCGGCCCGGGCGAGGCCGTCGAAGAGCTTGCGCCGGAGCGTGGCCGACGCCGGGTTGGTGTGCTGATCATCCATACCCGGCAGCCGCAAGCCGGTCCCCTGTGGACAGCGGCCGCCGGGCGCCGGGAAGGATGGGCGGGGAGCGCGCATCACCACGGGAGGGGGCGGTTGTGCGGCTGACCATCGACACCGAGACGGACCTACGAGCAGGCGATCGCCGCCGTCCAGGCCGCCTACGGGCTCAGGAACAGGACCAGATCTCCTCGCCCCGATACCCAGTTGCTGCCCGCCACGGAAGGTGTGTCCATCCGCGAGGCGGCAGCCACACGTTCCGTAGCGGGTCGTGCTTGCGGTGAAGCTCAGTGCTCCAGTCTGTCGTTGCGACAGTTCTTCGGTGCGGATACCGGGTTGCAGCGGGCGGCGTCGGGACCGGGCAAGGAGACGAAGAAGTCCCGGTCGTAGCGGGAGGACATGCCTGCCGCCGGGAAATCGGTGGAGACGATCTGGGCGCCGCTGCGCAGTGCCGATTCACGCATGGCGGTGTCGCGGTTGAGTACGGTGCCCATCGGGACATCGGAACGGGTCCGCACGATGTACCCCCGTTTGACCAGATCCGCAATCTCAGCCGCGTTCGTGCCACTCGGGTCGTTGCGCTTCATGAACGCAGCTGAGGGCGTGCCCGGTTCGGAGTCGGTGAACAGCACACGGTGCTCGAGGTTCGGGTGGCCTGCAAGGTAGGCGGTACGAACCTGGTTGGTGTTGTCCATCGCGAACATCACCTTGCCGGCCGACCGAGCCACTGTGGGCCAGCCGTGCCGCAGAACAGACTGCTCAAGAGTCAGACCCGGCCGTCTGACGTCGTCGGGAGTAATCAGCTGGCCGGCGTTGAAGACCGAGCGGATCTCGTGCTCCAGTGTCCGGAAGGCGGATTCCTCCCACGGGGCGCTTTCGATGCCGCCCAGGCGTTCGAAGCGGTCTTCGCTGCCCTTGAACTCCAGCATGACCAGCAGCGGGACATGGCCGGGGTTGTTCTGCGACCAGCCGCGGATCTGCTTCAGGCACTGGGTCAACTGGACGCAGGTGGTGTTGTAGTCCACGTCCACCATGTGGAAGACCTTCGTGCCGGGTTCCTCCCAAGCTGGGTCCTGGAGCGGAGGAAGGCCCGCGTTCTTGCGGACCAGCGGCCAGCGGTACAGCCCGCCCTCGGGGTCGGGCACCACGTCGAGCTCGAGTGAGCGGACCTCCTGCTCGTCCAGCTGCTCGGCCAGCGGCGCGTGTGAGTAGTACAAGTTCGGGTTCGAACCAGGGTCCACCTCCAGCTGGGCACGCTGTTCAGCACCGGAGAGTTCACGGTGGTAGCTGTTGTGCGTGGCGACCACCTGGAGTTCGTTGATGCGTGTGCCGTCCTTGTTCGCGGCTGCCTGCGACGAACTGGTCGATACCGTCAGTGTTGCGAGTGCGGCGAGAGCTGCGGCGGCAGCCAGCCAGCGAGGGAGAGGCATGCGGTTCCTTTACGGTGAAACAGGGGGCAATGGCGAACCGTCCCACCGTGCGAAATCAGGGTGGACCTGCCGTATCGGGGGACAGCCCGTCAGCAATCTCGAAAGTGAATCTTGGTCGTCGGGGCGGAAGGGTGCCGACCTTGCAGATCGACGCGATGCCATGCGGGTTGACGTGGAAGAACGTGTGGCCGGCGTTGCAGCCGGTGAAGACGCTGCGGGCCTTGAGATGCCCTAGTGCCTGGGTCGCCAGGGGGTTCGCCTCGCCGTCGATCGTGGGCGACATGTTCGTGAAGACCTGGTGCGGGAAGCCGTACGACTTCGCGAGGCACACCATTGCATCTGTCTCGTGCGCGTTGTCGTCCGAGACGATCACGTTCAAGCGGACCGGCAGCCTGTCCTCGCGGGCGGCGTCCAGGCCCATCAGGAACCGGTCGAACGCCCCGCGGCTCCGCGTCACCTTGTCGTACGTCACGGCGGTGGCGCCATAGATGCTCAGGGTCAGTCGGTATGGCCGGTGGCGGGCGAACAGGTCCCGCATCGGCTGCTTCCGCAGCGAGGAGCCGTTGGAGGAGACCTGGACCATCATCCCGAGCCGATGGGCGTACTCGTACGCGGCGCCGAACTCGCGGTTCAGCACCTCACCGCCTGTGATCTGCAACCACAGGACACCGGCGTCCCTCAGTGTCTGGAGCAGCGCCTGCTTACCGCCCAGTCCAGGCCGTCGAACCGCTTTTCCCCGAGGTAGCAGAACTCGCAGTCGTAGTCACCGCCGAGGTTGATCTCCCACGACGCCTTGCCGTACCCGTACCGGGACCGCTCGCGGACGAGGACCATGTCGCCGATCGGCGACGCGGGCAACTCGGTCCCCCACGCTTCCTTCGCCGCGTCGGCCAGCCAGTCCGGGACGGATCGGCCTTCCACGCTCGCGGCCCGCAACTGGGTGATCGAGTATCCGAAGCTCGGCTTTGCCGTCGAGCAGGACGTACCGGGGGATGTGTTATGACGCTTACGAGCGCCTGCTGGGCGCCGGCTTCGTAGCCGCCTCATCAGCACCTGAGCCGCCCCGCGCCGATGCGTCGGACGGGCTGTGCGCGATTCACCAACCGAACCTGTTTCCCCGGCTGTCCACGCTGGCCAAGCTGTTCTCCGCCGATGACACGACCTTCACCGACCGTGACGGCCCCCGTGATCGCTGGCAGATCCCAGATGACACCGCCCTAGCCACTCTCCCCGAACCCCGGCTGAGCAGCAGATACCTGTCCCTGCGAGCAGCATCACCCCGACCGGAGCCATGGAACCCGGCGCTCACTCGACGCGACAGCGGGGCCATCAGCCTGCTGCCACCAGCCCGAACAGCCGAACCGGCCAGCCGAAAGAGCCGACGGACCGTCACGAGGGGTCGAGGTTAGTCTGTCGCTTTGCCCTCGCTCAGAGGTCGTCCACGTCGACCAGCCCGTCCTGGATGGCGCGGGCCACCAGGCTTGCCTTGGTCCGCGCGGGCCGGCCGAGGTTCGCGTACTTGATCCGCACTCGGTCCAGATACGAGTTGACCGTCCGAACGGAGATGCCGAGGCGCTGTGCGACCAACTCCTTGGACTCCGACTGGAACCACTCGATGAGCACGTTCTCCTCGCGTAGGGAGAGCTGGGGACGGTCGGCGCGGGTGTTGGTGCCCAGTGCGCCGGCCAGCGCGGGCGGCATGTAGGGCCGCTCGTCCGCTGCTGCCAGCGTCGCCTCGACCAGGTGGTCCCGGCCCTCGCTCTTGGTGAGATAGGTCGCGGCTCCAAGGTCCAGGCAGTTGAGCGCTGTCTTCTCGTCGTCCCGCATCGAGTAGACGACCACCTGTCGCCCGGCGTCGACGAGTCTTCGAAGGCTGCTGAAGGCGGGGCCGCCCTCGCTTAGTTGCAGATCGAGGACGACGACGTCGGCCGTGCTGCCCGGCGCGGTCCAGGCTTCCCGTACGGAGCTGCCGGCCGCGACCACGGTGATGGGCCGCCGTGATGCGGCGTACCACGCCTCCACGCCCGAGAGGATGGCGGGATGGTCGTCGACGACGACCACGCTGACCGGTGCGTTGTCACTCATGTCAGGGCAACTCCGGAGGTCGTCCGTCTTCTCCACTCGGCCTCCACCCACACACTTCCGCCGCGCGTCGTTCGCGCCACGGTCACCTTCGCGTCCGTGGCACGGCCGTGTGCCTGAGCGGCCTCTTCCGTGTCACGGCTGTCGGCGCAGTCCTCGCTGACCACGCTCACGCGTACCGCGCGGGGTGTCCACACGACAGTCACCCGCGCGGTCGAGCGGGTACGGCCCAGAATCACCGCTACCGGGTCGACCAACTCCCTGCGCACTCCCACCGGCACCTCACCCGGCCGGCCTCGTACGGCCAGGCTCACCGTCACCCCCCGGCGCTCGGCCACCTCCACGCACGCCCGCAACTCGTTCAGCAGCGGGTCGGATACGGCATCACTCTCCGCGAACAGGCGGCGCATACGGGCGGCTTCCACGCCGCACCGGAGCCTGACCTCCTCGTCGTGCGGGCTCAGCACACCGTGGCCGAGGCCCGCGAGCAGCGGCACTGTCGTCGCCGTCAGGGCGCGGTAGCGCTCCTTGTGATCCCGCTGCATGTCCTCGTGGATGCGTTCTCGGGTACGCAGTTCTTCCTCCCGTGCGGCCGCGGTCCCCGCTGCCGGCGCCATACCGTGCAGCAGGTGCGTCATTAGTACACCGACGGAGAGCTGGAAGCCGCAGCTGGCTATCGTCGAGATCCCCATGGTGGCCGACTCGGCGGCGGTTGGCGCCCCCGACAGGAGCACAGCGGTCGCGTTGAGCCCCACATGCGCCCCGAGGAACGCCGCAAAAACCCTGACCCGCAGGTCTGCCAGCAGGAACAGCGCATGCCAGCCGACCACTCCGAACGCCCAGTCCGGCGCACCTGTCGAATGCTCCGGCGGGAGCGTGAACGCGCATACCGCCGAAATGGCCACCACCGAGCCCAGGCTCCACCCGCGCGCCCTCGGCGGGATCTGTTTGCCACGCAGCAGATAGGTGCCCCCGGTCACCGAGACGGCGGCGAGGCAGACGAAGGCCGCTGTCTGTGCCCACGCAGGGCGGTACACGTCCTGGTAGGCCATCAGCCGGCGCAGCGAGATGGTGAACTGCCACACCAGACTGATCAGCAGTACGGCCAGTTGGGTCCCGTAAAGGAGCCGCCCTCGGATAAAGCGGACGTCGGCCGTGTGCTGTACCTGGACGCGGGGCGGGCGCGGTACGCCGGTTGCCTGTGCTCTGTCCCCTGCCTGTGACGCCCGGGCCGGGCCGTGCCAGCGCCACTGCACGCGGGTCCCCGTGTCCGGATGGGAGGTGACGGAAACGGAGCCTCCGACAGCGTGCATCCTGCCGATGATGGAACCGGATAAGCCCCGGCGCCGTGCGGGGACGGACTTCGGGTCGAAGCCCCGTCCCGCGTCGGAGAGTTCGACAACGGTGCCGTCCCCCTCTGTCCAAACCCGGAGCTCGGCCTCCCGCACCCCGGCATGACGTGCCACATTGGTGACGGCCTCCCGGACCCCGTTGAATATCGCGAGCCCAGGGCCGGACGGAATCGCGAGCGGGCCATCGATGTGCGTCTTGAGCCGCACCATGGTCTGTCCCTCACCCTCGGGCACACAGCGCAGAAGTGCCGCGAGGTCGACGCTTCCCGTCTCGAATCCGGGCACGGCGGACATGGCCTCCAGATCCTGTCTGGCACGTAAAGGCAGCCACGACCAGTCCCGGCCGTCGCCCTGGGAGACCATCAGCAGCGTCGCGCTCGCCGTGTCGTGCAGGGTCGCCAGGTACTCGCGCTCGGTCGCCCTGCGTGCGGCGGCGACTTCCATCTCCCGGCGCGCCGCCGCCCTGACAGCGGCCGACCGGTCAGCCGCCCTGGCCAGCGCCCGAACGATGAGGTAGGCGGCCCTCGACAGGCCTACCTGGATCAGCATGCGCACCAGGGGTACCAAGTCGGGGCTGTGCCCGGGTGAGGAGAGGACGTCGCCCAGCACGAAGACGACAGCCCCCAACGCAGCCAGGGCAGCCCCGGCCACCGGTCGCGTCGCCCACTCGTACTGGAAGGCGACGACGCTGATGCCGACAATCGCCTCCACCATCACATCCGCGCCGTCACCGCCGATCACCAGCTGAGACAGCCCCGTCAGCACCACCACGGCCGCGTCCAACGTCCACAGCAGGGCGAGCGGGAACAGGCGCGGGCGGCGCAGCGAGTAAAGGCGCACACCACAGGCGAGGAAAGTGGGCACCAGCAGAGACACCGCCAGGGGAATCTCCGCCGCATCCGCCGAGACGACGCCCAGCGCACCGCACAAGCAGACCACGATGGACCGGAGCCACACGCCGAACCGCTCAAGGGCCAGGATCAACAGGCGCTCGCTGGACCTGGGCCCGTCTGCTGACTCGATGGCTCCGACCCCGTTCCCCTTGCGTCCCCCGTGCCACATAGAAACACCCCCGTGCCACATAACAACAAGGGTAGGTGGCCACTCGAGCAAGTGGGAGCAAGTCTGCAGCCTGCTCGGTCCCTGCTCCTTTGTGGGGCAAACGACCGACACACCCAGCGACCGGGCGGGGCTACTGTCCCCGTCGTACCGAGTCGTTCGAGGCGAGCCATCCTGCCGCCTCCACTCTGAGAAGTCGGGGAAACGTATGTCCATCGGGAAGGGTTTGGTCGCGCTTGCGGCATGTGCCGCCCTGGGCTTGACGGCGCTGAGCACGAGCCCCGCGTCGGCAAGTATTTCGCAGGGGGTCGTCTTCGGCAGCGGCACCATCACCGACGACTGGGGGGACGAGGGCCCTCTTTGGGCGGGTGGCACATATCAGCTGTCCAACGCGGTCGGTCTGTGGCAGTACGTCCTGTGGGCGGAGGGAGCCACGGAACAGAACGGCACGGCATTCGACTACGCGGACATCGACTGCGATTTCGGCGCCAACACCACCTATGCGACGAAGAAGTTGCAGACGAGGTGGGGCCTGGGGGCAGACGGAGCCGTGGGCAGCCAGACGTTCAGCATCGCGGACAACCACCTCCGGGGAAGCACGGGCGAGGTCACCTACTTCGGCAGGGCGCACGCTGTCACGTTCGTACGCAGCTCTGCCGGCTCCTACCGCTTCGAGAACCCTGAAGCGGGTCTGGGCTCGAACTTGTGGGAAACGGCGACCTACCGGTCCTACGCGACCTGCTTCGTTCCTGGCGGCTGAACGACTGCTCGACCACTGACCTCGCCGGTGGGTGATGCCCCGGTCGAGGCGTCACCCACCGAGTGAGGACAGGAAGTTGAGACGCAGGAGATTCAGGCATGCCCATGTGCCCGTGATCATGGGGCTGCTGCTCGCAGTGGCCTCCAGTGGTCTCGGGACGGCACCGGCGTACGCGAAGGAGGCCGTGCCGCCCGGTGCGGCCACCGCCACCGCCCCGAGTCAGGAGGCCGCCCCCAAGCCGTCTGCCGTCCCCGTTGGCGAGCGGGCCGACCGGCTGGGCTCGGACTACAGGAAGTCCCAGGACCGGGCGTTCACGACCACCGGTGACGCGCTCGGGTTCCATGTGATGGTGGCCGACGAGAAGAACGGCTACGCGTGGCGGACCGCCGCCTCGCTCGCCGAGCCGGGATTCGAGACGGACACGTGGATCGGCAACGCCTGCGTGACCGCGTCCGGCAGGTACGCGGCGGTGGCATACGCGCCACGGACCTTCACCAACAAGCCGGAGCTGATGAGCCGCGGCGCCTTCACCGCCATCGTCGATCTGACCAGCGGCACGGTGCGCAAGCTGCCGTTCCAGGCGACCCTCGGCTACTTCTCGCCGGGCTGCGGTACCGGGGACCAAGCCGTGTTCTCGCAGTTCACCGACGAGTTGAGCTCGGTGAGGAGCGAGACCAGGCTGGTCACGGCCGACGCGCGCAACGGCCGTACCGAGAAGGCGGACGTGGCCGGTCAGGTCACCTCGGCGGTGCCCGTGGCGGACGGCCGGATCGTGGCCGCACGCGGCCGGCAGGTCGTGCGCATCGACGGGATGGCCGTACGGACCGTGGCGCGCACGCACGCCGTGCCGTTCCAGCTCAAGCCGGATGCGGACGGCGGTGTCACGTTCATCGACCGCCTGCCCGGCGACAAGGAGAAGGAGTCGGCCGATGACCGGGCCGCCGTCTCCCGGGTCACCGCCGCCGAGGTCCGCTCGGCCGACGGCAAGGGGAAGGCCACGCAGCTCGCCCAGGGCGACCTGACCGCCTTCGACCTGGCGCGGACCCCGGGTGGTCAGGTCTTCGTCACCGGTAGGGCCAAGTCCGGGGCGAGCCTGCCCCGTGTGGTCCGCAACCCGGGTGGGATCGACAAGGACGCCCGCGTTTCCAGTGCCGGTGCCGCCGCGCTGACCACGGCCTGGGCGGACGGCAAGGACTCCCGGATCTCCCAGGAGGACGCCCTCGCGGCCCGCCCGGCGCGGATCACCCTCAAGGCACTGGACACCGGCAGGACGACGGAACTCGACGCACTGCCAGGGGTACGGATCGGCAGCGTCAAGGCACAGTTGACGTCCACGGCGATCAGCCCCGTACTACCGAGGCCGGCGAAGACCGACGGCGCCTCCACGGCGAGTGAGGTCTCGATGGCGGAAAGCCCGGTCGACCAGGACCGTACGTGCTCGGTGCCGCGGGGTGACGTGAAGCTGCAGGCATTCCAGCCGACGCCACGTCAGATCGAGTGGGCGGTGGATCAGGCCGTGGTCGGCAACCTCAACTCGGGGGCATCACGGTCGATCAACTGGAAGAACACCGGGATCGACGTCTCCTACGCCCCCCAGAGCCTGTTCCCGCTGCGGCAGCTGAGCGGAGGCAGCGGTGCCAACTGGCACATCCCTGCCCAGATCATGCTCGGTATCACCGCGCAGGAGTCCAACATGTGGCAGGCCACCCGATACGCCGTCCCCGGCGTCTCGGCGAACCCGCTGATCGGCAACTTCTACGGCGTCGACTACAGCCCCGACGGTGATCAGGAGGACCCCTGGGCGATCAACTGGTCGGATTCGGACTGCGGTTACGGCGTCACCCAGGTCACCGACGGCATGCGTCTTCCCGGGAAGGGCCAACCGACCATGACCGAGCTGCAGCAGCAGGCAGTGGCGGTCGACTACGCGGCGAACATCGCCAAGGGCGCGGACATCCTGGCCGACAAGTGGAACCAGACGCAGGCCGACGGACTGGTCATCAACAACGGCGAGCCGCAGTGGATCGAGAACTGGTTCTACGCCCTGTGGGCCTACAACAGCGGCTACTATCCCCAGTCCTCCGCGGCCGCCAACTCCGGTAAGTGGGGCGTCGGCTGGACCAACAACCCGGCCAATCCGCTGTGGAAGGAGAACCGCACTCCCTTCCTGGAGGACGAGTTCGGGCGGGACGACTACGAGCACGCACGGCACCCGCAGGACTGGCCCTATCCGGAAAAAGTGATCGGCTGGGCGGGGCGACCTCTCTTCGCGATGACCGCTCCCGGCGAACTCGGGGCCGGCTACCGCCCCGCCACCTGGCTCAACGGCCTGTTCAGGACCGATGCCAAGCCGCCGATCGGTCTGTTCTGCAGCGGCTTCGTCAACGACTGCGATCCCGCCCTGATCGAGAACGACGACGAGCAGGAGAACGGTCCCTGTCTGCTGCCCACGGACGAGGACGACCCGCTGTTCCTGAAGTGCTGGTATCACGGGCCGGCGACCTGGAAGGAGTGCGGTCCGGCCGCGCGTGCGTGCGGCTACCCGCTGCACCGGTTCGACACGAGCTATCCCGAGCAGCCCGACGGCACCGCCTATCCGCCGCGGTGCACGGCCGAATTGCCGGCCGGAACCCTCATCGTCGACG
This sequence comes from Streptomyces sp. SAI-135, assembly GCF_029893805.1. Classification (NCBI taxonomy): domain Bacteria; kingdom Bacillati; phylum Actinomycetota; class Actinomycetes; order Kitasatosporales; family Streptomycetaceae; genus Streptomyces; species Streptomyces sp. SAI-135. The sequence goes on along the minus strand of NZ_JARXYP010000001.1, from coordinate 193,224 downwards.
ACGTGGCGGAGGGGGTCACTCCGATGGGCGGATCGGGACGAAGCTGCGGGGCCTCCACATCGGCAGGTTCGTTCTCCTTCGACTTCCCCTCGCCCGCGGGGCGCATGGACCTGCATCAACTCGGTGCCGGGTACGACAACCACTTCTGGTTCTCGCACACCTACCGGCAGCCCTCGTCGGAACCCCCCAGGCCGAAGGCGACGGGTACGTGGACCCTGCGCCCGGAGGCACGGGGGTGGATGCGGGTCTGGGTGCACGTTCCGGATCACGGAGCCCACACCCGCCAGGCGTACTACACCGTCCTCGGTACCGATTCCACGAGTCCCAACCGGGTCAAGCCGCAGCGGGTCATGTCCAACAAGTGGCTCTCGCTCGGCGCGTTCAACTTCGTCGACACACCCCGGGTACAGCTCTCCAACGTCACCAAGGACGGTAACGGAACCGAGGACGTGGCCTGGGACGCCGTCGGTTTCGAACCACTGGGCGGCAAGCCGGCCAACCAGATCGTGGCCATGGGCGACTCGTTCTCGTCCGGGGAAGGCGTCACCGTCAGGGCAGGCGACGACTACTACCCCGAGAGCGACTACTACGACGAGACCAACCCCGCCACGAGGAACGCCTGTCACCGGTCGACCAAGACATGGTCCCGCGTGGCCACGCTGCCGCTGTACGCCGACTCCATCGGCGAGATGGCGGACAGCAGAAGCCCGGACATGGACTACCAGTTCGTCGCCTGCTCCGGTGCCCAGCACTACAACATCCTGAACCGCGGCCAGAACAGTGAGCTTCCCCAGATCGAGCAGGGCTATCTCGACCAGAACACCACGCTGGTCACTTTGTCGGTCGGAGGAAACGACTCCGGGTTTGTCCCGATCATCACGCACTGTCTCATCGGAACCTTCACCGATGACTGCCAGGACGACCCGACCGGCATCGAAGCTTGGGACCCGGACACCGGGGAAGCGACCGGGGGTACCACCGGCCGACTGAGCGAGTGGGTGCCCGACTGGCTGCAGAACGAGATCGCACCACGTCTCACCGCCACGCTGCGCGCGATCCATGAGCAGGCGCCCAACGCCCGTATCGTCCTGATGGGATACCCCGAGCTGCTCGACCCGGCGGTACCGTGCGACGGCCTCGTCAACCGGGCGGAGACGATCTGGCTGAACGGCGTCGCGGATCAGTTGGCCGCCCAGATGTCGGCCGCCGTGGCCGCCGCGAACTCCCAGTATCTCGCCAACGCGGTGTTCGCCGATCCTCGTACCGCTTTCGAAGGGCGGGTGATCTGCAGCCCCGAGGTCAACCTGGCCATCAACGGGATCGTACTCACCGATCGTTCGAAGGCCGACAGTGATGGCCCGGCCTCGATGAAGTCGTTCCACCCCAATATCGCGGGAGCACAACTTTATGCCGGCGTCCTCGAACAGGTGCTGACCCAGCCGTGAGACAGGGCCCGGGCCCTTGAGCCAGTGGCACTCGGGCCCGGCCCCACCTGGACAACAGGCAGCCAGGCAATGGCAGCTGCGGCCGGCTCCGAAAGCGGTAGGCCGAAAAGCGGCTCCACCCCCTACCCGGAAGGCAGAGAGAGCATGCGACCCAGGCCATTGAGCAGGACACTCGTCAGCGTCACCGTCCTCATCGGGGCGGCCGCGACCGGCCTCGCCTCCGCGGGCACCGGCTTCGCCGTCACCGTGCCGACCGCGCGGCCGGCCGTCAGCGCCGACGAGGCCGGGGCGAGCGCGGTGGTCAACCTTGGCCTGACCACCACCCAGGCCAAGGGGCTCCAGCGGATGCTGAAGGGCACCTCGGGGTACACCGGAACAGTCGACGGCTACCTCGGCACCCTCAGCTGGAAGGCCCTTCAGAAACACATGGGCCCCTGGTACTACGACGGCCTGATCGACGGGATCGTGGGACCGAGAACCGTCGCGGGACTGCAGGAGTTCCTCCGCGACAAGGGCTACTACCACGGAGCCATCGACGGCATAGCCGGATCCCAGACCAAGGCCGCATTCGCCGAGTGGGCCGACTACTGCGTAAGGGTCTGGTGACAGCCGACCGCGGCCCCAGGCGTTCCGCTGCGGAACTGCGAGACCTGCGGCCCGCGGCTGCTACGGGACACGGCCGGTGAACTGCCGACCCGCGCCCGTTGGCAGGAAGAGTCCGAGTGCGGCCGCAGCATGCCAGACGATGACCTTGGCGAAAGCGTCGAGGGTCGACTCCGCCCAACCAGAAACGAGACCCATATGTCCAAGCGCAAGAAGGCGTCGCTGGTTGTCGTCGCCGCCCTGGCGTTCGCCTTGTCATCCGGTACGTCTCCGGCGTCAGCTGTCGGTGAGGGATATGTCGACGCGGACCCCGGGCTCAGCAACGGCTACGAGAACGATTGGAACGACGAGGGTCCGATCGGTTACGGCAACACCACGAACGTGGCGGGGCTGTGGCAGTGGATCCTCTGGAGCGACGGCTACCTTCGGTACACCAGCGACATCGACTGCGTATTCGGTTCCGGTACGCAGGCGGCAACCCGTCAGTGGAATCTGGATCACAGCTGGGGTGAGCTGGATTCCGGCAGGGCCGAGGTCCAGAGTTTCCTGAACGCCGACAACGGGTTGCGGTTCGGGGGCGACTACAACAGCACTCTGCAGTACGTCTACTACGGAGACTCCGCGCGGCCGGTGACATTCCTGCGGGGCAAGTCGGACCACGGCGCGTACTACTTCCGCAACCCGGCCACCGGGAGCTGGATCTCCGCCGCCTACAACAACGGCGAGAAGGCGAACGCCTGCGGCTGACCGGCGCGGAAGGCCGACGGCCGAGGTGCGCTGGGCAGGCATGACGGCCGTACCAGGCGCATCGGCAGGCCCGCCCCCGTCAGTTCAGTGTCCGCGGCGACTTCCGGTCCTGCGGTCGCCATGCTCACCGTGCCACAAGAAGGAAGTGCCATGAGGACAAGGATTCTCCGAACGACGCTCGTTCCCACCGCCGTCGCCGTGGCTCTCGCGGTCGGCACGCTCGCCGGCGCAGCACCCGGCTACGCGGTCCCGCAGCCCGCCACCACCGCGCGGGTGACCCAACCGGCCGTGACGGAGGGCGAAGTCGGGGCGCAGGCCGTCTTCAACCTCGGTCTGACCATCCGTCAGGCGAAAGGTGTACAGACCTGGCTCAAGCGGTTTCACAATCTCTACAACGGCCCTGTCGACGGCGAGTTGGGATACAACAGCTGGATTGGGATACAGCAGGTTCTGTCCCTCTACAACGGCTACGAAGGCGACATCGACGGGATCCCCGGCACTGAGACCAAGAAGGCTCTGCAGCGCTTTCTGAACTCCGAGGGCTACAACGCCGGCAAGGTCGACGGCATCTGGGGTTCTCAGAGCACGGACGCCTGGGCCGCGTTCGCCGACGACATGGTCGACTACTACAACATCTCCTGACGAAGGGGGCCCGGCGGAGCTCTCTTCGCCGGGCGTCGGGTTCGTTGACCCAGGCGCCGTCGCGAATCTCGCCGCACAGCTCGACGACCACCGTCCACGCGGCGGGCGGGACCTTGAGGGCGGCCTGGTGGAACGGCGTCGGTGATGGTCATGCCGACTGAGGTACAACAGTCGCCTGCCCCGCTTCGCGAGCCAGGCGACGAACTCGTGGGTGCCGCCTGCGGAGTCGCCACGGATCAGCTCCCGGCGTTCGCTCCGGTACGTCATCGGTATGGGCCGGGTGAGTTGGGCTGTGTCGCGGCCGGTACGAGAGCGGTGACCGGCTGCCCGGCGACGTCGACGACGCCGAAGCCCGCTTCGCCTACGTCGCAGCGCCGTCCGTGCAGCAGCTCCCGCTTGAAGTCCTGGAAGAACGACTCGGCGAGGGCATTGTGATATCTGGGCCCGACGCGTCCCATGCTGCGGTGGATGCCGTTCCGGCGGCAGACATCGGCGAAGGCCCGCTCACATTTTGGACGGATCAACCGGTCGACACCATCGAACAGTTGAGCCCATTCTCGTTCGTGCCGCAGCCGCGTGTGGCACCCCACCAGCCCAGTCCGAACGAGAGGGGAGCACTGACGGCACCTGCTCAGGAACCGTTGGCGTCCGCCCTCGTCAGTGCCCGGGGCAACACCGAAAGCCTGAAGAGTCTGCTGGCCGCGCTGTGCCAGCAGACGCTGCAAGCCGCCCGGTCCGAGGCCGTGATCCTGGACAACGACCTGCCCGGACCGATCCGGCCGATCGCGGATGCCATCCGCGACGGCGACTGGCCTTTTACCGTGAGGGTGCTGTATGAGCCGACCCCAGGACTGCGTGCCGGCCGCAACCGCGGGATCTGCGCGACCCGCGGCCAGTACGTCGCCATCACCGCCCCCGACATCACCCCCGAACCCGGCTGGCTGCAGGTCCTCGTCACCGCGATCGAGGAAGAAAAGGTGTTCGCGGTCGGCGGCCGCACCCATGTCATCTATCCGGGTGGCCAGGTCACGGCGTTGACGAAAGCTGCGCGAGTGCCGCGGCGCGGTGGACTGGCCCGAGGGCCGGGAATTGGCCGTGTAGCCGTACTGGGTCACCGGATGCAACCTGCTCTTTCACCGCCAGACCGCGCTCGACGTCGGCCTGTTCCGTACCGATCCAAGCGCTGAGATGGACGCGATGGCGGCGAAGGCGTCAGGCCGTGGCCCGGCACTGTCACTACCGACGGCGATGTCATTCGTTGGAGGCAGTCCGGCCAGACCGTCTTTGACATGCCGGCAGCCCACTACACTTCCGACGACGCCTCTGACCAGGCCAGATAGCGAACCGCTGCTGGAGTACTGAGTACCCGCACCGGGCCCGCCCGTGTGGGGAGCGGACTACCGGTCCATCGCCTTCGACCAGGTGGGCAGCAGTTGTGCGTAGAGCTGCTCGGCGACCTCCAGGGTGCGGGCCGCGTTGTCCAGGTCGGACTCGTTCACCGCGCACCCGGCGGCGACCTCCTCGAAGTGCCGGAGCGCTAGGACGAAGCCCATGGTCACCAGGCTCGAGCTGTCGCCCCAGGGCAGAGTGTAGTTGGGCCGCCAGGTCTGCGCCTGCCCGTCGAGCGGGCGGTAGGTGCAGGTGTCGACGTTGTCGACCTGCACCGCGTTCCCCCGACCGTAGACGTCGATCGCCTCACTGCGGTGGGCGAAGGAGGCAGTGGTGCAGAAGCTGAACGAGCACGCCGCCCCACCGCCGGCCCTCGCCACGAGGCTCACGTCCACCCCGAAGCCGGGGACCACGTTGAGCACGGCCGACATCTCGCTCAGGTCACCGACCAGGTACCGCGCCAGGTCGATTAAGTGGACGGGATTGTCGGTGAGGTAGAAGCGCAGGTCGTCGCGGTTCCCCTTGAAGTAACCGTCGAACTGCCCCATCACGAAGGTGAAATGCGCCAACGACGGCGCCCCGAACTCGGCCGAGTGGATCAGCTCATGGGCCCGGCGATAGGCCGGGGCGAAGCGCTTCATAGAGCCCACGACGACCTGGGCCTGCGCCGCCGAGGCCAGCTCGGCGAGCCCGCGCAGCTCGGCCGAGGACCCTCCGGCCGGCTTCTCGCAGAAGACCGGCAGACCCGCCTTGATGCATCGGGTGACGACGGACCGGTACTGCCCGGCAGGCACCACCACTACGACGCCGTCGATGCCCGCGCCTCAAGCATGGCGTCGAGGCCGACGTAGTGCCCCTTCGCCCCCCCATCGCGCGGCCGTGGAGCGGGCGCGCTCTTCGGTGCGGGCGCAGACGGAGACCAGCTTGAAGCCTGCCTCCAGGATCGCCGGGCAGACCGCGCTGTTCGCGTGGCTGCCCGCTCCGACCAGGCCGATCCTCACCGGCCACCCACGGGGCCGCCGCCAAACTCGAGGCCGTCGATCCGCGCGGCGGTCGCGGTCAGGATCTCCTCGAGCCGCGCCGGCTCGGCGAAGGCGTCGACCAGGCCCCGGGACCAGATGCTGGCCACGTCCAGATACTCCGGCATGGGGGCCGGCAGCACGCGGGCGGTGGTCTGCAGGATCTCGAGGCTGTTCTCGGCGAAACCATTCCACGTGGCCGCCACAGCCCGGTAGCCCTCGTCGTCCCAGGTGCTCTGCCGTGTCGGGTTCATGTTTCCCTCGTGCACGGCCCGGGTGAGGAACGAGCGTGAGCTGGCCCACTCGATAAAGCGCCACGCCGCGTCCTTGTCCCGCGAGGCGCTGTTCATGACCAGCGACCAGGTCCACATGTTGGATTCTCGCTGCCCGCCCGGACCGGTGGGCGGCCGGGTGTAGGCGACCCGGCCGCGCACCGCCGAGTGCGGTCCCTCGAAGAAGGCCACATAGTGATCGGAGTCGACGATCATGCCGTACCGGCCGGCGGCGAAGTCCCGGGCCACGTCCAGCCAGTGCCCACCAGGCCATGCGGTCGGGCCTGACGCATGGAGTGCCGAGATGAAGTCCCGCGTGGCCGCGAGCGCCTCCGGGGAGGCGACAGCGCTGCGGCCCGCGCTGTCGAAGTCCACCCCGCCGTAGGACCACAGCTGGGTCGCGAACCCCGTATACATCGTGTGCCAGGTATCGGTGCCGCGCTGCGCGAAACCACGCACGCCGGGTACCTTCTCGGCGATGGCCGCCGCTGCGTCGAAGTAGCCCTCCCAGGTCGTGGGTGCCTCGCCGAGACCGGCCTGCTCGAGGACGTCAGGCAGATAGGCCAGGTTGTAGGTCTCCCAGTTGACCGGGATTTCCAGTAGCGGACCCGTGCCAAGGGCGTCGCCGCGCTTGCCGGTCCACCGGTTGCAGTCGAGCAAGGGGGTCAGGAAGTCGCTCGGGTCGAAGTCGGCGGAGCACCGGTCGAGGTACCCGTCGAGTGGCTCGACCAAGCCCTCACCTGCCAGCTTCCACATCGAGACCGGCCCTGACACATACACGTCCGGCGCAGACTCACCCTGCAGCCGGCCCCGCAGAACGTCCAGGGAGTTGGTGACATAGTCGGTCTCGGGGATGATCTCGAGCTCGACCTTCTCGCCGGAGAACTCTTCGTACTCCGCGAGGTGCCTGATCACACTCGCGACATACGCGTCGTTGTCCGGACCGATGAAATGGACCATGAGCTTCCTTCTTCCTCCGACACGACTTGGCGGCCGCGCCTTGATAATTACTCGTCCGCGCCAGCGCTCGTGATCTGCCCGGGGTCTGGGCGGGCCGCATGAGGTCGCACCGCGTTCACGCCGTGCGTTCCTTCGCTGACGGTTCGGCACGGCCGTCCCGCCTCGACGGCCCGCCTTGTACCCGGGGCGCCTCAGGCCAGATGACGGATACGCTGGTGCTCGGCCTTGAACTCAGCCGTCAAGCGGTCGATCGTCTCCTTGTCGGCAAAACTCGCCTCCAGCCCGGCCAGCGAGTACTTCTCTGCGTCCTCGACCGTCCATTCCATGTGGAGTGCGGAATCGAAATAGCAGTCATGGAGCTCGGGACCGATCAAAGCCGGATCGTCCGAATTGATCGACAGATTGACCCCCGCCGCCGCCATGGCCCGATGGTCACGAATCCGGCCAGGCACCTCCGGCGGCGGATAGTCCACGAACCAGCATGCGGCCACCGGCAGTTGCGACACAACGAGGCGTGACAGCAGCTCCGGTTCGTCGAGGGCCGCGTAGCCATGGTCCAGACGGTCGACCTTCAGCAGGTCGAGCGCTTCCCGGATCTCGCTCGGGTCTCCGTGTTCACCGGCATGGGCGGACAGCTTCAACCCGGCATCTCGAGCCAGCGCATATGCTGCGATGAACTCGGACGGCCGGCCCGCCTTCTCATCCGAGTCGAGGCCAATGCCCACGACGTACTCGTGCGGGTGCCGAATGATCTCCTGAACCAGCTCGACGGCAGCCTCGCCGCCAAGTTCCCGATTGATCGCCGGGACGATCCGGGTGACGACGCCGGTCTCTTTTTCCGCCGCCTGGGCTCCCGCCAGGATGCCCTCGAGCATCTCGGGGTAGCTAAGCGCGGGGTGGTTCTGGGGGTCGAAGTAGTACTCGCGGTAGCGTACGCCGCCACTGGCCGCGGTCATCAGGCTGACGTACGTGACCTCCTCGAAGTCCCTCGTCGTCTGCATGGAGCTTGTGACCGCGTTGAGGACGATGAGACCCTCGTCGAAATTGGCGAATCGGTAGCGGCCGCCGTGTCGTACAGCAGATTCCGGAATCGCCACCCCGTGGCTCGCCGCCAACCGCGCGGCCATCTCCGTGGGAACGCAGCCTCCGAGATGACAGTGCACCTCAGCCTTGGGCAGAGCGCGAAGATATTCCTCGCTGAGTCCCTTGCGTGGTTTCGCAGTTGAAGTGCTCACGAGTCTCCTTTGAGAGCGATTGAATCGATACACATTGTGACAGCGCGGTCCGTGGTGGCTCTGGTTGTATCGATACACAACGTATCAGAGCAGTGGTGTGCCACCAACCCCCAGTGAGGTGTCCGGCGGCGGTCGGCTAGCAGGAGGACGAGCGAATGACCAGGTGAGGCGTGAACTTGACGCGCTGATGATGATGTTCCGGGTTCGCCGACTCGTCCAGAAGCAGACGCGCGGCGGCGCGGCCGAGCTCACGGCTGGGCCCCGCGATCGAGGTGAGCGGAACCCTGGCCGTTTCCGCGAACTCGATGTCGTCGTATCCCACGACAGCCAGGTCGCCGGGCACCGACAAATTGACGTCGGTGCAACCTCGGATGAGCCCGATGGCCAGGAGGTCGTTGGCGCAGAATGCCGCGGTGGGGCGCTCCGATTTCGGGAGGTCGGCGATGTACTTCGCCGCTGATCGACCGTTGGCCACGGTGAGGCCGTCGGTCACCACATGGGTGATCGACGGGTTGACATCGCCAAGCGTCGACAGGGCTGTTTCGAATCCTTCTCGACGCTCGCTCACCTGCCGGAAGCCCGGCGGGCCGACGAACGCAACGCGAATGTGACCGAGTTTCGCCAGGTGCTCCGCGGCGAGCTTGCCCCCTAGGCGGTCGTCGACGGAAACGGAGCAGTGCAAGTTCCCTGAAGAGCTGTCATCGAGCACCACGACGGGTGTGCCACGTGCGGGCAGGGCGTCAATCAGATTGTCCTCGGCGACCGGCGTGATGAGAACTCCGAGTACGCGTTGCTGTTCCAGCCGGCTCAAGTACGCGGATTGGCGACCCAGTTCCTGTCGGCTGTTGCAGATGAACAGTGAGAGGTCCTCCTGCTCCACGACGTCTTCCACGCCGGAGGCGATCTGCGCGAAGAAGGGGTTCGCCGCGTCGGACGCAACGAAAGCCACGGTGCGGCTCCTGCCGGCACGCAGGTGCCGTGCGGATTCGTTCCGCACGAAGCCCAGCTCTGCCATGGCGGCTTCGACGCGATCTCGCGTTGCCGACGCGACTCGTCCAGGTGTGTTCAGGACGTTGGAAACGGTAGTCACGGAGACCCCGGCACGCTCGGCAACATCCTTGACGCGTGGCGACTTCCCCACGCCTTTCGCAGGACTCACAGCCGCCCCCACTCGATCGCTTCCCTGAGCCCGCGCTCAGCCTCCATGCTAACCCAGACCCTTCGTGGTGGACTGGGCGGTAGCCGGCCCCGGAAAGGGAGAACGCCTGGTGATGACTCGATAACAGGGCTTACCGAGGGCCATGTTCACCGCGGTCGAGGAGGCACACCGGACCGAGCCCTCTCGGTCCCACGCAGCACTCCTCGTGCCGCCTGAGCTGACCCACGCAAACCTGCGGAACATCGTACGGTCTCGACGGGCGTGTGTAAATCGATACAACACATGCTGACTTGCCGAGCCGTGCGCTCCGGCTGTGTCCCGCTCTGGCTGTGTCCCACGAAGTCCGGCCGCCGCTTCGGACTGGCCCCCGCACCGTCGTCCGCTCGCCAGCACTACGGCACGCGGCCGAAGCCAGGTGGCCCGCGAGGTTACATAGCCGCAGGTCCGGCGACTGTAACCGTCGAATGCCGTGGAGGGCCGCACTCCCTCTGCACCCGGCGCTTGCAGCTTTGGTGGTGCTCATGGTCCGGCTCATTCTTGAAGCACAGCGGTTCCGGGTACATCGCGCGGTGACTCGATCTCCGGCTCCAGTTCCTGCTCGATGGTGAACTGGGTACGCTCAACCCGCCGAAACGTGACCCATGCCGCGGTGAGACCGATCGCGACAATGATCGTCAGTCCCCAATAGAGGCCCTGAAAGCTGGCTGCGGCGATCGCCGGCGTAAAGAACGCCAGACCAGCAGCGGCCGTTCGTCCGATGGCGAAGATCGCCCCCTGCGCGCTCGAGCGCAGCAGGGTCGGGAACGACTCCTGGGCCCAAACCTTCAGGATTCCCTCGAACGCGAAAGCGCCACCGATCGCCGACAGTACATTCATGATGATGATTGTCGTGATGGTGAAGCCGAATGCCGCCGGTACCATATACGCGAGAATGAGCGACACGCTGCCGACCGTGAAATAGAGCATGCGGTTCTTGCGGTCGACAATGCGCATGAAGACGAGACCGAGCACGATGTAGATGGGCAAGGTCAGGAAGCCGATGAGCGAGTTCATCTGGACAGAAATGTGCGCGACATTGACCGCGAGATAGGTCCCGAACTGTCCGTTGGTGTTGGACGCCACATTGGTCAGGGCGTAGAAGACGAGCAGCACCGCGAAGGGGACAAAGTAGGGAGCCTTGAGCAGGTCCCGCGCGCGGGCCTTGTCCGCACGGATGGTGTGGGCCCCGCCGAGTCTTTCTTCCCGCGCCTCCGACCACATCTGCGACTCCGGAATGCCGATGCGGCAGATCAGCACGATGAAGGTGACGACCCCGATCTGACCGAAGAGGACCTGCCCGCCGAGGTGACCCCAGCCGCCCGCGAAGATGGCGAGCGTCACCGACACCAGCACACCGACGCTCCAGAGTACGGCAGAGAGCCCGATCATCGCACCGCGGTTCTTGTCGGTGGCCGCTTCCGAAATTGTCGCCAGCGACACCGGAAGATCGGCTCCGGTGCCGAATCCGGCAAGCACGATACCCGCCAGCAGCAGATAGAAGCTCGTGGCGAAAACCAGGAAAGCAATCCCAATGACGATCAGCGCCATGGTCACTGTGAATACGTTTCGCCGGCCGAATCGATCGCCGAGGCGTCCGCCGAGCAGTGCGCCCAACCCGATGCCCAGAGTCAGCACGCCGGACAGGATGCCGATCTGATTCGGAGTGACACCGATCGACTGCTGGTAGAGTACGAGGGCAATTCCGGTGGTGACGATGGTCGAGGCATCGACATACGACGCTATTCCACAGATCGTTGCCACCCGCCATGGGTTTGGACTCGGACGTTGATCAATTGATCCCGTGTGGTTCATTGATTACTTCCTCGCTGACGGATCCCACCATCCGCCCCGCATGCTGGGTGGTGGCAGCTCGGGGCGGCTTAGCGCGAAAAGCTAGCGCAGGTTGTATCGATTCACAAGAGGTTGCCGAGGATGATCGTAAACATCGTGTAAATCCGATCAAGGAATGTGGACCCGGTGCCGAGCTCGCTGCTGGTGAGGCGGCGAGCGGCGTGCGCATCGCGATCGTCTGCGCCAACTGGTCCCCGCACCTGACGACGAAGCGGTGCCAGGGGGTCGCGACGTGGGTAGCGGCGATCACGGTGCGGTCGTCTACACCACCACGTACCACGCGAAGCGCTCGCCCAGCTATGACGTCCCCACCGACGGGCTGACCGGGATCCACACCGTGATCATCGAGGGCTCCGGGACACGACCGGTGTACGCGGCCAGACCCCGAAGACCTACGCGCGGGCGTGGCCGTCCAGGCGGAGCGTGGCGCGGAGGTCCGCCCATCTCGCCTTCGTGGGCAGTGCCGTGCAGCTGATAGGCGACCACCCGCACCATGACCGGATCACGGTGTGCGGGATCGGTGTGGGCGTGCATGCGGGAGATCCAGGACCCGTCCCGTAGCTGCCGCTCGACGGGCAGGATGCGGTTGGCGGGCACCCGCCGCAGCAGGTCGGCGCCGCTGTCGGTGAAGGCCCGCCACAACGGCACGCCGAGGAACTCGCGGTCCGCCAGGACCAGTTCGCCGCGCCCGCAGGAGCGGGGCAGGCGGCCCACCAGGGTGACTTCGCCGGTGTGGCAGCCGGCCGGCTCCGCGTCCAGGACGAGGTGTGTGCCCACCTCGATCAGACAAGCCATCCGCACTTGGGGAAAAGAGCTTTTGTCGTGGCCGCGGGGGGGCCGGGGCGGCCGAATGCGGCCTCGTTCGCCGGGCTGTCGGCGACGTCCCAGCACCCCCGGCATCGCCGACCTGCGACCGCTGCGGCAGTCCAAGAACATCACTCTCACCACCGCAGCCCGACACTTCGGGGTGTGGCCCGCCACCATCTCCACCCGCGAACGCGGCATCCGCCGAGACGACGACCTCGCCCAAACCTACCGGGACTGGCTCAGCGTCGCTTGATCACGCGCGAGGCCATACAGCGTCCGGCACGTCAGGCCACGGTCGGCCGTCGGGGGAAACATCCGACGGCCGGCCAGCGCGCACGAAGTCACCGTATTCGTCCTGGACGATGCCCTCGTTGACCCACCGACCCCGCTCGGCTCCAGCACGCTGCTCGGCAACAGCCAGCGCAGCCAGTGGCTCCTCAGCCATGCCCAGGAGTCGGCCGAACTCGCGGGCCTCGTCATCGGGGTCGAACGGCGGGAACTCGCCCAGGTCGAAGAAACTCTCACAGCCGATGTCCTCAACCTCGTGGAGGAAGACCTCGTAGGACGTCTTCGTCGCACGAACCTCGACATAGCGCACTCCCGGGCGCTCTGGCGAGCCGCACGGCCCAAGGAACTGCTCGACCGGACGGCCCCGTCGCAAGGCACCGAGAACGAAGGACTCCGTCAGATACCGCACCCAGCCACCATACGGTGATCATCCTGCCGACAAGGCTTGACGATCAATAGGAGCATCGGCGCGGTGCCCGGCTCTGCCAGGACGCGTTCCGGCACCCAGGTACCGCGTGTCGTCGAGATCGACCACCGCGGACAAGTACGCGCGCTAGACCCGCCGCCCTCCGCCACACGGCGCGCAACGCGCGTGGGTGCGCAGCTCGCTCGAGCCGGATCGGGGAGCACCTGGCCCCGCTCCATACCGGCGGCCGGCCTGATCGGGCGGTGCATGGATTCACCGTGTCGAAGGGCGCAGGCGGATCGGGTTCGCCTCGCGGGGCAGCGTCGCGCCCCAGGGGTGGCCAGGCGCCGGAAGCTTGACGCACGCCCCTGCCGCGACTAGCTTTCCGTAGAAATTCGTCACGATCACCGTAAGGAGGCGACCGGCAGATGAATCGCATCTCTGACCTGCGTCGCCTCGCCCACGGCACGGCCTGGGCTCCGGGACACATCGCACACGGCTGCTGAGCACGCCGTATTCACGTGCCCGCTGACGGCACCTGCTGGCTTCCCTGCCGCGTTTGCTGAATTCCCTTCCTTTCCGCATGCCGACGTTGTCAGTGCATGCGCCTGGCTACCGCCCCTGTTGATGCGGCGGCCTGATACAGAGAGCTGCATTCCCTTGGTGTACCTACCGAATCGAATGAATGTGCACCGGCCCGAGGACTTGGCATGGTGAACACCCAGATCACCGTCAATGGGCGAGTAGCCCCGATCGCACCTGCCGCAGCCCACGCGACGGTGCTTGACTTCCTGCGGGAGCGAGGCCTGACCGGAACGAAGGAGGGCTGCGCCGAGGGGGAGTGTGGCGCCTGTTCGGTCCTGGTGGCCCGCCCCGGAGTGGTGAAGCCGACCGACTGGGTGGCTGTCAACGCATGCCTGGTCCCAGTCGCGGCGCTGGATGGCCAGGAAGTTGTCACGGCTGAGGGCCTCGCTGCAGTCGACGAGAGCGGCGCGGCTACCGTCCTGCACCCGGTGCAGGAAGAAATGGCCGTCCGAGGCGGCTCCCAGTGCGGCTACTGCACACCGGGATTCATCTGCAGCATGGCGGCCGAGTACTACCGGCCCGACCGGTGCCCGCGCCCAGGGGACGACTCAGCAGAGAGCGCCGATGCCGAGCACGGGCCCAACGGCTTCGATCTCCACTCACTCAGCGGGAATCTCTGCCGCTGCACCGGATACCGGCCGATCCGCGATGCCGCGTTCGCCGTTGGCATGCCGGCCGCTACAGATCCGCTCGCGCAGCGCCGCGAGCAGCCCGCGCCCGTGTCCGTCGCCACTGAGTACACCCAAGACGACCGTGTCTTCCTTCGCAGACGAACCCTGGCAGAGACCTTGCAGGTGTTGCGAGACCGGCCCGACACTCTTGTCGTCGCTGGCTGCACCGACTGGGGCGTCGAGGTCAACATCAAGTCCCGCAGAGCGAGTTGTGTGATCGCCGTCGACCGCTTGCCTGAACTGCGCGAGCTGCATGTCGACGCGGACTACGTCGAGATCGGCGCGGCGCTCACCCTCACGGAGATCGAGCGACACCTGGACGGCGAAGTCCCGCTGCTGACACAGCTGTTCCCGCAGTTCGCCTCCCGGCTGATCCGCAACGGCGCCACGCTCGGCGGGAATCTCGGTACGGGGTCGCCCATCGGCGACAGCCCGCCGGCGCTGCTGGCGCTGGAGGCGTCACTGGTTCTTGCCGATCCGACCGGCGAGCGAGTGGTCCCGCTCGCGGACTACTTCACCGGCTATCGGCAGACGGTGCGCCGTCAGGGCGAGCTGATCCGTGCGGTACGCATCCCGCGGCCGCTCTCGCCCGTCGTGGCCTTCCACAAGATCGCCAAGCGGCGCTTCGACGACATTTCCAGCGTGGCGGTCGCTTTCGCGCTCGACGTTGAGGGCGGGATTATTCGCAAGGCACGGATCGGGCTGGGCGGAGTGGCCGCCACCCCGGTCCGAGCGGTGCGCACCGAGGCGGCGCTGGAGGGCCAGGACTGGACAGAGGAAACCGTACGAAGCGTGGCTACCGTGCTGAGTGCAGAGGGAACACCGATGGACGACCATCGTGCCAGCGCCGGCTACCGCTCGGCCATGCTCGGCCAGAGCCTGCTCAAGCTGTACGCGCAGACCACCGAGGCGGTGAGGTCGTGAGCCAACTGTCCCACCGTCCCGAGAAGCCTGTGGTAGGCCTTCCTTTGCCGCATGAGAGCGCCAGCTTGCATGTCACCGGCGGCGCGCTCTACACCGATGACCTGGTGCAGCGCACCAAGGACGTGCTGCACGCCTATCCGGTCCAGGTGGCGCAGGCACACGGCCGGATCACTGCCCTGCGCACGGGGCCGGCGCTGAAGGTGCCTGGCGTGGTGCGCGTGCTCACGGCAGCCGACGTGCCCGGTGTCAACGACGCCGGCATGAAGCATGACGAACCCCTCTTCCCTGAAGAGGTCATGTTCTACGGTCATGCCGTGGCCTGGGTGCTCGGCGAATCGTTGGAGGCGGCCCGATTGGGCGCGGCAGCCGTCGAGGTGGAACTCGATGAGCTGCCATCCTTGATCACGTTGCAGGATGCGATGGCCGCGGGCAGCTACCACGGCGCCACGCCCTTGATGGTGCACGGTGATATCGAGTCAGGCTTCACCGACGCCGTGCATGTCCTCACCGGCGAGTTCCAGTTTTCCGGGCAGGAGCACTTCTACCTTGAGACGCACGCGGCGCTGGCTCAGATCGATGAGAGCGGCCAGGTGTTCATTCAGAGCAGCACCCAGCACCCGTCGGAGACCCAGGAGATCGTCGCGCACGTGCTCGGCGTGGCCAGCCACGAGGTGACCGTGCAGTGCCTGCGGATGGGTGGTGGCTTCGGCGGCAAGGAGATGCAGCCGCACGGCTTCGCTGCCATCGCCGCGCTCGGCGCCAAGCTGACCGGCCGCCCGGTCCGGTTCCGGCTCAACCGGACCCAGGACCTCACCATGTCCGGCAAGCGCCACGGATTCCACTCGACGTGGAAGGTCGGCTTCGACGCGGACGGCCGTATCCAGGCTCTGGACGCCACCTTGACCGCGGACGGCGGCTGGAGCCTGGATCTGTCCGAGCCGGTCCTTGCCCGCGCCCTGTGTCACATCGACAACACCTACTGGATCCCCAACGCCCGAGTGGCCGGCCGCATCGCCAAAACGAACACCGTCTCCAACACCGCCTTCCGCGGTTTCGGTGGCCCGCAGGGAATGCTGGTCATCGAGGACATCCTGGGCCGTGCGGCACCGCAGCTCGGCCTCGATCCCATGGAGCTGAGGGAGCGCAACTTCTACCGGCCTGGTCAAGGGCAGACGACTCCGTACGGACAGCCCGTCCCGCAGGCCGAACGTATCTCCGCCGTGTGGCAGCAGGTGCAGAACGCGGCCGATGTCGCCGTCCGGCAGCGCGAGATCGCTGCCTTCAACGCCACGCACCCGAACACCAAGCGTGCGCTTGCGCTCACTGGCATCAAGTTCGGTATCTCGTTCAACCTCACCGCCTTCAACCAGGGCGGCGCGCTGGTGCTGATCTACAAGGACGGTTCCGTTCTGATCAATCACGGCGGCACCGAGATGGGACAGGGCCTGCACACCAAGATGCTGCAGGTCGCCGCGACGACGCTGGGCATCCCGCTCCAGCGGGTCCGACTGGCCCCGACCCGCACCGACAAGGTCCCCAACACCTCGGCCACCGCAGCGAGTTCCGGCGCGGACCTCAACGGTGGGGCCATCAAGCATGCCTGCGATCAGCTGCGCGAGCGGCTGTCGCAGGTGGCTGCCACACAGCTTGGAGCGCCCGCCTCCGACGTGCGCATCACCGACGGCATCGCGCGAGCGCTGGGCGTCGACGGGGAGCTGGACTGGGACACCCTGGTACGCACCGCCTATTTCCAGCGAGTGCAGCTGTCGGCGGCAGGTTTCTATCGAACCGAGGGGCTGCACTGGGACGCGCAGTCCTTCCGGGGGTCGCCCTTCAAGTACTTCGCCCATGGTGCTGCCGCGACGGAAGTCGAGGTGGACGGCTTCACCGGCGCCTACCGGACCCGCCGAGTGGATATCGTGCACGACGTCGGCGACAGCCTGTCACCCATGATCGACATCGGTCAGATCGAGGGCGGCTTCGTGCAGGGGGCGGGCTGGCTGACCCTGGAGGACCTGCGCTGGGACGTCAGCGACGGTCCGCACCGGGGGCGGCTGCTGACGCAGGCCGCGAGCACCTACAAGCTGCCGAGCTTCTCGGAGATGCCCGAGGAATTCAACGTGACCCTCTTGGAGAACGCCACCGAAGAGGGGGTTGTCTACGGGTCCAAGGCGGTAGGGGAGCCTCCGCTGATGCTGGCTTTCTCGGTGCGCGAGGCCTTGCGGCAGGCCGCCGCCGCGTTCGGGCCGAGCGGCGTCAGCGTCGAACTGTCCTCGCCGGCGACGCCGGAAGCTGTGTACTGGGCGATCGAGACGGCACGCCGGGCCGATACGGCTCACAACGGGGCGGCCGCCGGTCGGCAGGCAGCCAGTCGAGGATCACGAGCGGACACGGAAGAGCTGAGCAGTGCCTGACATGGCGTGGGTCGCCGCGGTCGCCCGGCTGCGAGCACGCCGGGAACCCGGCGTGCTCGTGACCGTGGCGACTGTGCGCGGACACGCTCCCCGCGACGCCGGCGCGAAGCTCGTGGTGGGGCAGAGCCAGACCTGGGGCTCCATAGGCGGGGGCAACGTCGAAGCCGTCGCCATCGACCGGGCCCGAGAACTGATGGCTGCGTCCACACCGGAACCTGATCTGATCGACTTCGCCCTGAACGACAAGGTGGTGAACCGCCATGGCGTGCAGTGCTGCGGCGGCACGGTCGCGATCCTCCTGGAACCATTGCCGGTCGTGCAGGCAGTAGCCATCTTCGGGCTCGGCCATGTCGGCCTGGAACTGGCGCGCATCTTGGCACGCCACGATCTCGACCTCTACCTGATCGACACCCGCTCCGACATGCTCGCCGTCGAGCGGCTCGGCGCGCTGGCGGACGCGGTGGCGCAAGTCCATGTGCGGCACACGCCGTTGCTGCCCGAGGAAGTGCTCGTGGACCTGCCGCGCGGTGCCCACGTGCTGATCATGACTCATGATCATGCAGAGGATGCGGCGCTGTGCGATGCCGCGCTGCGCACTCCGCATCTCGGATCCATCGGACTGATCGGGTCAGCGGCCAAGTGGGCGCGCTTCCGCAAGCGCTTGTCCACAGAGGGCGGTCATGAGGAGGCGGTGATCGACCGCATCAAGACCCCGATCGGCATAGCTGACATCGCGGGCAAGGAACCGGCGACCATTGCCGTGAGCGTGGCGGCTGACCTGCTGCGCGCGTTCAGTCGGGAAAGGGCCTGAGCCGGATCGTCATCGAGGGCGTCGTTTCGAGGTGCGCGCCGGATGACAGAGCAGGCGTCGGGGCGGGGAGTACAGACTCCCCGCCCCGACGCCTGCGCCGTACTGATCGGGTCTCAGGTCGAGGTTTGCCTCCCGGGCCCTGCCTCAGGCTGTGGCCTTGCCTGCCGGCGTGGTCGGCGAGCCGAAGCCGGTTCCGACGCTGGATCCGCCGTCGACCGGGACGACCGTGCCGGTCACGAACCGCATGTTGGGTGAGACGAGCGCACTCACCAGGTCGGCGAATTCACGCGGTTCGCCGATACGGCCCAGCGGGACCGTCTGCCCCAGGGTGTCCTTGGACAGCCCCGGCTGCCGGGCGAACGTCTTGTTCATCAGTGGGGTGTCGAAATAACCGGTCAATAGTGTGTTGACGTTGATGTCGTGCTGCGCGATCTCGAGCGCCAGCGTCTGTGCGTAGCCGATCACTGCTGACCACACGGCCACGGGGGCGGCCATGCCCGCCGCCGGACGCTGGGTCACGCCGGACACGACGTTGAGGATGCTTCCGCCGTCGCTCGTCATGTACGGAAGGGTGGCCCGCACCGACCTGACGACGTAGAAGAAGTGCCGTTGCAGGGCCGTCATCCACACGTCGTCGGTGAGCTGTGCGATGGGGCGGATCGGCGGGCCCCCGTCGTTGGTGACCAGCACGTGCACGGCCGGCCCGAACCGCTCGGCGGTCTCGGCCGTGACCCGGTCGAGGTCGGTGGCGTCCGAGCAGTCGGCGGCCAGGGCGAAGATCCGTGCGTCGCCGTGCTGTTCGGCGAGCCGCTTGGCGGCGGCGGCCGTCTTCTCCTCGCGCCTCGCGAAGATCGTCACCGAGGCGCCTTCCTGCAACAGGCGATCGGCGATCGCGTAGCCGAGGCCTTCGCTGCCGCCGCCGACGATGGCGACCTTCCCGGTCAGTTGAAGATCCATCAGTCGACTCCGATCGAGGCGAGGAACGCTTCGGCGTTGCGGTGGAAGACGTCGTCGAGGACGTCCGGTGCGAAGCCCAGCTCACGCCATTCGTCCGCGAGGTGCCCGTGGCTGAGCATCGGGTAGTCAGCTCCGAAGAACACTCTCTTGCGCAGCCGCTTGCCGATCTCACGCTTGAGTTCGTCGGGGTAGTAGCGCGGGGACCAGCCGTGCAGTTCCATGAAGACGTTCGCCTTGTGCAGGGCGACGGCGATCATCTCCGACTGCCACGGCCAGGCCACCCGGGCCGCGATCACGTTCAGGTCGGGATACCTGGCCGCGACGCGGTCGACATAACGCGGATGGTAGGAATCCAGGGTGATGCCCATGCCGCCGCGTGTGCCGGCGCCGAGTCCGGTCATCCCCACGAGCATCAGGACCGGACGCTTGGCTTCGACGCACAGGTTCAGCACCTTCTCCCACGCCGGCTCGTCAGGCAGGCCGGCGTCGGGGGAGAACGGGTGCAGCGAGAGTCCGACCAGCCCCGGCCCGTCACTGAGACAGCGCTCGAACTCCTTGACGTGCTCCGGCTTCGACGGGTCGATGCCGATCCAGTTGCCGAGGACGACGTCGGGCTGGTTGCGGGCGAATTCGAAGGCGTAGTCATGCTGCTCGCGTACCGCGCCGACGTCCATCTTGTAGGTGTACGCGAAGTCGAGCATCACCCGGGCGTTCGCTCGGCGGAACTGTGCCGCCTGCTCTTCTTCGCTGACGAATTTCATGTCCCACTTGAAATAGCTGCGCAGTGCGTCCCGAGCCGCCTGAGTCTCGAAGGGGGAGCCCTTCCACCCTTGTTCGGTGCCCCAATGGGAATGGAAATCCAGAAGTCGGGGTGATGATGCGCTCACGTGGAGCACCTCTTTTCGTGCTGTGCCGGGTAGTGCGGTGAGGTTCTTCTGCGCTCAGGCCCCGCGGCGGCGGTACGACAGTGGATCGACGCGTCCGGAATTGGCGGCGTCGGTCCCCATCGCGCCGACGGTGGCGTCCCGGTGCTCATCCCGCCGCGGCGTCGGACGCGGCGGCGGCCGCCTTACGGCGCCTTTCGGCCTCTTCGGCGAGCTCACGCTTGAGCACCTTGCCTGTCGGACCGAGCGGGAAGGACTCGAACAGCTCGACGTGCTGGGGCAGTTTGTACTTGGCGACGGAGTTCTGCATGAACGAGATGACGTCATCCATCGTGGGACTGGTACCGGGGCGCGGCACGAGGCAGGCGCACACGTTCTCGCCGAAGTAGTCGTTGTGGATGCCGATCACCGCGACCTCGACGACGTCCGGGTGCTTGGTCAGCACTTCCTCCAGCTCGCGGGGCCAGATGTTGGCGCCGCCGTGGATGATCATGTCCTTGGACCGGCCCGAGATGGTGAGCCTGCCGTCGACGCCGAAGCAGCCGCGGTCCCCGGACCGGAACCATCCGTCCGCGGTCCAGCTCTCCTGGTTCTTGGCCGGGTTGCGGTAATAGCCCACCGTGATCGCGGGACCGCTCTTGACGATCTCTCCCTCGGTGCCGACGGGCACGTCCTGGTCGTCCGAGTCAAGGACGCGCACCTGCATCCAGGGATACGGCCGGCCCACCGTGCCGACCCATTCCTGATACGGCTCGTCCGGCGAGGTGCACGCGGTAATGCCGGATTCGAGCATGCCGTACAGGTCGACCACCGGGCACCCGAGCCGCTCGTTCGCCGCCCGGAGCACCTCCGTGGGCGTCGACGACCCGCCGGTTTCAACCACCCTCAAGGACGAGAGATCCCTGCTGTCGAGGCTTTCCTCGTTCAAAATGGCGATGAGCGCGGTCGGTGCGGCGATGAAGCTGTTCACCTGGTACCGCTCCACCAGATCCAGCAGGGCCGCCGGACGGAATTTCTCCATCAGGACGATGCGGCACCCCGCGAGAGCGGCTTCGAGCAGCGCGAAGAAGCCGGCGTTCAGACCGACGGGCAAGAGCACGAGAAGAGTGAAGTCACCGTTCACGCCCCGCTCTTCGATCTCCTTCTGGATGGTGAACAACGTGGTGTTCGCGGTGTGTATCACCGCCTTGGGCTCCCCGGTCGTGCCGGAGGTGAAGGAGATGCGCATGACGTCGTTCGCGCCGCTGGGCCGGTCCGGCGCGAGGTCGTGCGGGTCCGGGTCCGCGCGCAGCTGGTCGAGCGTGATCCACCGGTCGCCGTCGAGCTCGGCCGGGGTGTCCCCCATGGGGACGGCGACGGTGTTGACCAGGCGGGGGAGATCGCCCCGGATGCCGTCGATCATGGCGGTGTAGTCGAAGTCCCGCCACCGGTCCGCCATCACCACGGTATGCGCCTCGGAGAAGCCGAGGATGAACTCGATCTCACGCGCGCGATAGTCCGGCGGATACTGACAGATCACCGCACCCAGTCGGACGACGGCGGCCAGCACATGGACGAACTCGATGCGGTTCGGGAGCTGAACCGCGACGACGTCGCCGCGCTCGACCCCGCGGCGTGCCAGGCCGGACGCCACCTCGCCGCTGATCTGCCACAGCGCACCCCACGTGACCTCGGAACGCCCGTCGATGTAGGCGACCTTGTCCGGGAACTCCTGCGCATTGCGCCTGAAGACGTCCGCGAGGGTCGTGTCCGACCAGTATCCGGCGCTGGTGTACCGCTCGATCAACTCGGGGGTGAGGAGCGTGTCCTCTTGAGTGATGGCCATGCTGATTCCTTCGATGAGTGCTGTGCGCTCTCACGTGGCTCTACCGTTCGAGTAGATTCAAATGGTTTTGAATCGGAAGGTTTTGAACCGGTTGATTTATTGGGTTCTATGATGATTTGGTTCAGAGGGTGAGGACGAGCTTGCCCTGGAGGTGACCGGCGTCGAGCAGCCGGTGCGCGTCGGCGACAC
Source organism: Streptomyces sp. SAI-135 (assembly GCF_029893805.1). Classification (NCBI taxonomy): domain Bacteria; kingdom Bacillati; phylum Actinomycetota; class Actinomycetes; order Kitasatosporales; family Streptomycetaceae; genus Streptomyces; species Streptomyces sp. SAI-135. The sequence continues at coordinate 171,102 of NZ_JARXYP010000001.1, read as the reverse complement.
CCTCGAAGGGGAACGTCTCCTGCACGTGGACCCGGAGCTTTCCCTGTTCGACGAGGCCGACGAGGCCGCGCAGCGCGACAGGGTCGGGGTCGACCGCGATACCGCTGAACCGCATGCCTGCCGCCTTGTACTTGGCGATGAGCTCCGGGTCATCCTCGGCGGTTGCCGTCACCAGGTGGCCGCCAGGGCGGAGCACTCCAAGGGACCGCTCGACGGTGTCGCCGCCGATCGTGTCGAGCACGACGTCGATGTCACCGACGGCGTCGGTGAAGTCGACGGCCGTGTAGTCGATCACTTCATCGGCGCCGAAGCCCTCGACGAACTCCCGCTTGCTCCCGCTGGCGGTCGTGATCACATACGCGCCAAGGGCCTTCGCGATCTGGATCGCGACGTGGCCGACCCCGCCGCCACCGCCGTGGACCAGGACGCGATCGCCCTTGCTGACGCCGGCGAGGTCGACGAGCCCCTGCCAGGCCGTCAGTCCGACGATCGGCAGCGCGGACGCCTCGACGTGCGTGAGTGAGGCCGGCTTGTGTACCAGGTGCAGGGCGGGTGACGCGACGAGTTCGGCGTACCCCTTCGCCACGCGCGGGAACAAGGGCATCCCGAACACCTCGTCGCCGGGCCGGAACCGCCACGTCTGCGGGGCGTCCTCGACCACGCCGCTGATGTCCCAGCCGAGGATGAACGGCGGCTTGCCGATCAGCGGGAACTCGCCGGCGCGCAGGCGCGCCTCCACCGGGTTCAGCCCGATCGCCTTGACGCGGACGAGCACCTCGGTCGGGAGAGGACGGGGCTCGGGCGCGTCCTCGATGGTGAGCACCTCGGGACCGCCGAGCGTGTGCTGGGTGATGACTCGCATGACTCTCCTGGCTGTGTGATGGGGGAGAGCACCCAGGCTAGATTTTCGATAGGAACCGACAGGTACCTGTAGCGCGGTGAAGGGGCGCGCGTACCGTGGGGCCATGAGCGGTATCGGTCCTGGTGAATTGTTTCTTGCCGACTGCCCGGCCCGTCTGACGGTCGAGCTCATCGCCGACAAGTGGACGGCGGTCGTGCTCTACGGCCTCAGCGAGGGCCCGGTGCGCCATGGTGATCTGGCCGAGATGATCGGCGGCATCTCCCGCAAGATGCTCACCCAGACCCTCCGACGGCTCGAGTCCCACGGGCTGATCTGCCGCCACGCCTACGCCGAGGCGCCGCCCCGCGTCGAGTACGAGCTCACCCCGCTCGGAGCGACACTGCTCGACCCGATCCACCAGCTCACCGAGTGGGCGAGGGCGAACGGCGACGCGGTGCTCGACGCGCTCGACGCCGACACCGAGCCGGTCACCAGCGGCGACTGACGCGCCACCGCCGGTGAAGCTCTCCCCTCCCACCCCGGTGAGCACCTCCACGGCGTGCCGCCGGTGCGCGGCGAACAGGCTCGGCGCCAGGTCGGTGTCACGCGCACGCAGCGCGGAGACCGGTTGCGGGTTGCTCGTCCGGGATGCTTGCAGCGTGTCAGCATCTCGTCGTTGAAAACCCCGCGCCGGTATTTCGCAGCCTTCTTGCGTCCCCCACCAGGATGACGGCAGAGCCTGATCCGACTTCAGTTCAGCCGCTCCGCGTGAGACCGTGCCCTCTCGGACTTCGGCCGCGGCAGCGACGAGCCTGATCCCACCACGCTCGGAGCGACAGCCAGCAACTCATAATCAGCGCATGTCATGACGTCGGCCAGAGAGATTGGCGTAGAAGATTCAGTCCACTTGGATTTACCTAGCCGATTGACCCAACCCATCTACCGTCGCAAGCTCCTCTTATCATCACCCAAAGAAGTGGGGACTCCACGAGATGAGCGAGTTTGACGCCGCACGTCCGGAGCTGCGCGCAAACGTGGTGAACGTGACCGTGCCCGTCAAGGTTTTTCACGACCTTGACGCCATCCAAGAGGTGCAACGGAAAGTACTGGATCAACTGGGATGTCGAGCCTGCTGCTCAGGGTGGGACATACGATTTGACGTGGCTCGCCAGTTCCTAGTTGACGAGCGGCTAAATGTTCGCACCATTAACCAGATAGAGCAGCTGGAGCAGTGAATCTGCCCGATCTTGGTGTTGGTGTGATTTATTTGCCGGGCCTCGAATCGCTGATCAAGGCAGGCGACGAACTCCTCGATGTGGTGGAGATCGAACCGCAAACGTCCTGGTTTATCGGCGATTCAGGCTATCGCGCGTCGGTCGACTTTATTCGACTCGTGGAGTCTATGCCACAGCGCAAACTAGTGCATGGTGTAGGTTTCCCCATCGGCGGCACATGTCCCCCAGACCCAAAGGCACTGCTCCCATTCGCCAGGACTGTGCGCAGGTTGGCGTCACCCTGGTGTAGTGAGCACCTAAGCTTCAATCGAGTAATCAACGAGGGCAGCGAAAGCGCCACTCTATTTCTTCTGCCGCCGATCCAGAGCGCAGAATCCGTCGAGGTAGCGGTTTCGAATATTCGGTCCATACAGGGCATCCTGCCCTCCCCATTCGCGTTCGAGACTGGCGTTAACTACCTCCAGCCGCACCCCAGGGAACTTTCGGACGGATCTTTCTTTGCGGCAATTGCAGAAGGGGCCGATTGTGGAATTCTTGTGGATTTGCATAACCTCTGGTGCAATGAAAAGAACGGGCGGCAAAGCGTTTGGGGTGTCCTGGATGAGCTTCCGTTAGAACGAGTATGGGAAGTTCACTTGGCTGGCGGGCAAGAGGTTGATGGTTACTGGATGGATGCCCATTCGGGTCCGGTGCCGGATGCCCTGTTAGAACTCGCTTCCGATATCATCCCGACGCTCCCCAACGTGCATGCGATAGTATTTGAAATTATCCCCGAATACCTGACATCCGGACAGGCCCGTATTGCGGATATACTCACCACTCTAGAGCGTATCCGTGGAATGTGGGAGGATAGAACGATCCGCATGCCCGCGAGGATTCAATGCACGGCATTAGATGCATCGTCAATGGTTAAAATGCCTGACAACAACCCGCCGAATCCGCGCGACTGGGAATTGGCCCTTGCAAGGGCTGTTCTGTATGGAGATGATGCTGATCCCTTGGGTGCATGGATTTGCTCCGATCCTGGAACTCAAGTAATCAGCAAGGTGATCGGTCAAGCCAGGGCCGGCACCGTGGCTGATGCAATGCGTTACACATTTAGGCTAGTTTTACTAAGCCGTGGAGAAGAAAGACTGAGGGATCTACTCACCTCTTTCTGGCGAGGCACTCCTCCGCAACTATTTGGCGCTCGGGAGTCGGCAGCGTTCGGCAATCATCTTTTGGAACAGGCCGCCGATATTCCGTACCTGCAAGAAACTGTCGCCCTTGAGTTATCGCTTCATCGGGCGCAGTGTGAAGGAGTTGAACAGCGTGTACAAATCGGCTGCAACCCCATTGAATTGCTCACCGTGCTTGGTGAAGGACGCCTCCCACAGATCGAACTGACCGGCACCTACGAGGTCATAATTCCTCCACCTTGATCGTTTTCAGCCCGGCATACACGCAGGTTGTTCAGATGACACAACCAGGGGGTCCGTCGGAAGAGGATCTTCCCGTGAGCCAGCCCCTGCCTCAGTTGCGGAAGCCCGAGTTCGTCTTGATCCCGGTCGAGGCCCCACCCGAGGTGCCCACCCCGGTCGCTGTCGAGCTTGAGGAGACCGGTATTGCAGGCGGGTTGATTGGATACGAGTACCAGGCTGAGCCACCCGGTGTACTTCGGGGGGATGGGTGAGCGGGGGCTGGTCGCCATCGCGACGAGTGGCATGTTCGGATGTATCGGCGTCGACGTGGCCAGTGGTCGTGTGGTGCAGATTCCCAAGGTCGGGCAGCGGCGGCCAGTCACGTGAACAGGGACCTCGACTCCTTCACCGATGCGTCGCGGCCGTGACTGCACGCTTCCCGTTCTACACGGAGGGCGGCGAGGGCTGCCGGGGCCTTCTGCACCTGTACGCGAAAGCGTCCACCACCAGTGTGCCCACTCACCGCGGTACTGAGCCAGCAAGGGCCCAAAGGGGGTACGCAGCCGTCTTCTGGGTGTCTGGCAGTCCGCACCGTCGCAGATCGCGGGCTGGCGCCATCACCGCCGGCCCTTCCTCAGCGATGGCCGGGCACCGCGCCGTCCGCGGTGTGGTCCCCGAACCGCGCATCGGTCGACAAAGGAAAGAAGCAGGAAGCGAGGTGACGGTCACCGCCGAGTCCCTCGAGTTGCGGTGTGGTCTGCGAACAGGATGTTTGTGCCCTGGGGCAGCGGGGATGGAAGGCGCAGCCCGCCGGAGGGGCGGCGGGAGAGGGGAGGTCGCCGGTCAAGACGATACGGCGACGCTGTCGCTCCTTCACCGGATCCGGGACGGGGATGGCCGACATGAGGGACTCGGTGTAAGGGTGCCGTGGTGCGTCGTACAGCTCGGCGCGGTCGGCGATCTCCACGATTTTGCCCAGGTACATGACCGCCACCCGGTCGGCGATGTGCCTCACCACGGACAGGTCGTGCGAAATGAAGACACACGTCAGATCAAGTTCGCTCCGCAGGTCCTGCAACAGACCGACGATCTGAGCCTGGATGGACACGTCCAATGCCGAAATTGGCTCGTCGCAGATCAGCAGTTTGGGCCTCAGCGCGATGGCCCGGGCGATGCCGACGCGCTGACGCTGTCCCCCGGAGAACTCGTGCGGATAGCGGTCGTAGTGCTCCGGTCTCAGCCCCACCATGTCGAGCAGCTCCCGGACACGGGCTTTGACGTCACCGTCGTAACCATGGACGCGCAGCGGTTCGGCGATGATCCTCCCCACCGTCGCTCGGGGGTTCAAAGAGGCGTACGGATCCTGGAAGACCAGTTGCATGTCGCGGCGGGCCCGCGTCATCTGAGCGTCGTTGTAGATGAGGATGTCGTCCCCTTCGAAGAGGACCTGTCCGGCCGTGGGTTGGAGCAGCCGGAGGAGTAGCCGTGCCAAGGTGCTCTTCCCGCAGCCGGACTCTCCCACCAGCGCGAGTGTCTCGCCCCGACGGACCTTCAGATCGACTCCGTCGACCGCTTTCACATGCCCCTGTGTGCGCCGAAGAACTTCCGAGTGAATCGGGAAATGCATCTTCAGGCCGCGTGCTTCGAGCAGGTACTCACTCACAGGCTCACCCCGAGTTCCTCCTCGGCGCGGGACTTCTCCGCGGCGATTTCCGTCGTCGACAACAGGCAGGCGGCATGGTGACCGGGGCGCTTCTCCTCCAGCAGGGGGTCGGTGCCCGCGCACCGGTCCTGGGCGAAGGGGCACCGCGGATGGAAGCGGCAGCCGGGGGGCAGAGCGAGCGGACTCGGCAGGGTGCCGGCGATCGGCAGCAGCCGTGCCGACGGGATGGCGTCCAGGCGCGGTACGGAGCGCAACAGGGCCCATGAGTAGGGCATCAGCGTGTCGTGGAACACAGCGTCGACGGGGCCGTACTCGACGGATCGTCCGGCGTACATGACGAGCACCTTGTCGGCGACTTTGGCCATCACCCCGAGATCGTGGGTGATGATGACGACGGCCGTCTGGTACCTGTCCTGCAGTTGCTGGATGAGTTCGAGGATCTGCGCCTGGATGGTGACGTCCAACGCTGTGGTCGGTTCGTCCGCGATGAGCACTTTCGGGCCGCATGACAGCGCCATCGCGATCATGGCTCGCTGTCGCATGCCGCCGGACATCTGATGCGGATACTCACCCGCTCTTCTCTCCGGGTCGGGCATCCCGACGTCACGCAGAACCTGCAGTGTCCGCTCGCGCGCCGCCCCCTTTGCGACGTTCTGGTGGATCCTGACGGCCTCCATGATCTGGTTTCCCACGGTGAAGACCGGGTTGAGACTCATCATGGGGTCCTGGAAGATCATGGCAATGTCGTTGCCCCGGATGCGGCGCATCTCTTTCTCCGGGACGGTCAACAGGTCACGCCCTTCGAAGACGATCCTCCCGCTCGGGTGCGAGACGGATCCGCGCGGGTGCAACCGCATGACGGACAGGGCTGTGACGCTCTTACCGGAGCCGGACTCCCCGGCGATACCGAGGGTTTCACCCGCCTCGACGGAGAAGGAGACGCCGTCTACGGCTCGTACCGCACCAGCGGGGGTGGTGAAGGTTGTACGCAGGTCGACCACGTCGAGCAGGGCCATGGGCTAGCTCCGTCCGAAGTCGGCGCGGCCTTGCGCGGACTGTGCCAGTTCGGCGAGCAGCATCACCGTGGTACGGATGCCGGCCATGAACCAGTCAAGGGTCAGGTTCTCGTTCGGGCCGTGCTGGGACTGGTCCGCATTTCCGCACGGCACCTGGATGGTCGGGACGCCGAGTGTCTTGGTGAAGACGTAAAGGGGGAGGCTCCCACCGATCCCGGGCCACAGCAGCGGCTCCTGACCCTGTGCCGCGACGATCGCACGGCGAACGGGTTCCACGAAGGGAGAGTCGATCGGCGTGCGGGATGGTTCCATGCTGCCCCCCATGCGGGTGACGCCGATGTGGGGTGCGTGCCGCTCCACGTGGGCGCGTACCTTGGCGAAGATGTCGTCGGCACGTTGTGCTTCCACGAGCCGGATGTCGCACTTGGCGACGGCCTCTCGGGGCAGTACTGACTTCAGTCCGGGGCCGCCGTAGCCCCCGTGCAGACCGTTGATGGTGAGAGTAGGCCATGCGACGCGGCGCTCGGCCACACCGCGTTCCCGTGGCTCGGCGAGCTCGTCAAACTGAAGGTCGCGTTTCATGACGGAGACATCGATCTCCAGCCGCTCCAGCGCCTCGCGCCCGGCGGGGCTGAGCGGTTGCACTTCGTCGTAGAACCCGTCGATCGTCACATGGCCCCTGGGGTCCTTCATCGTGGCAAGCAATTGCACCAGGTTCCACATCGGGTCTGGTGCGACCCCGCCCCAATGCCCGGAGTGCAGTTCAGCGTTGGCGCCGGTGGCGCGGAGTTCGAAGCCCAGGGCGCCGCGTACGCCCAGTGAGATCATCGGTCGGCCGCTGGGGTCCACCGGTCCGTCGCTGATCACCACCAGGTCGGCCCGCAACAGGTTGCCGTGCTCCGCGACGACGGCCGGCATCTGCGGGCTGCCGATCTCCTCCTCGCCGTCGAGCAGCACTTTGACGTTGCACGGCAGGCGCTCATGGCAGGAGAGGTACGCCTCGATGGCGAGCAATTGCGCGAGGTGCTGGCCCTTGTTGTCAGCGGTGCCGCGTCCGTAGATCCGCCCGTCCCGGACGACGGGTTTGAAGGGATCCGAGACCCAGCCGTCCGCGATATCAGCAGGCTGCACGTCGTAGTGGCCGTAGAGCAGCAAGGTCGGTCCGTCGGAGCCCGACCACTGTCCCAACACCATCGGTGCCCCGGCCGTGGGGATCAGTTCGGTCTCGAGGCCCATGTCACGCATGCGGTCGCGGATGTAGCAGGCGACGTCGAGGACGCCTTCCCCCGACGCGCTGATACTCGGCCGCGACACGTAGTCGATCAGCCTGTTGACGTACTCCTGTTGCCGCTTCGCTACGTGTGCCAAGACGTCGCGCAGTGCGACGGGATCGTCTCCCTGCCCCTTGTTCATCGTGCCGCTCCCTGTCATGTGGGGCCCGTCAGCCCTGTCGTCGCGGATCGAAGGCGTCCCGCAGTCCGTCGCCAATGAAGTTGACCGCGAGAACGGTGAGGGCGATGGCGAGGCCGGGGAAGAGAATCGCGTGCTGTCCCGTGATGAAGACGCCGAATCCGGAGCGGAACGCGTCGGTGATCATCGCTCCCCACTCCGGCGTCGGAGCTTGTGCGCCAAGACCGAGGAAGGATAGTGCCGCCACGTCGAGGATCGCCGTGGCGAGGGTCAGCGTTGCCTGCACGATCAGAGGCGCCACGGTGTTGGGCAGGATGGTCGTGAACAGGATGCGTCGTCTGGAAGCGCCCACGGCCCGCGCGGCCTCGACGAACTCACGCTCCCGGACGGCGATCACCGCGGAGCGCACGACCCGCGCCATCTGGGGTTTGTTGACGATACCAATGGCCAGCATCGCGTTCACCAGACTCTGGCCGAGGACCGTCACGATGACGATGGCGAGGAGGATGCTGGGGAACGCGAGCAGGACGTCCATGAGGCGCATCAGCAGCGAGTCGGCCCAGCCCTTCAGATAGCCCGCGGTCAGTCCGACCAGGGCGCCGAGCACGCCGGCGAACGCCACCGCGGCGAGTCCGGCGGTGAGCGAGATCCGGGCCCCGTGGATGATGCGGGAGAGCACGTCCCGGCCGAGCTCGTCCTGTCCCAGCAGGTGTGCCCTGCCGGGACCGGCGAACCTCTGGGCGAGGTGCTGGGCCTGTGGGTCGTACGGTGCGACCAGCGGCGCGAGTATCGCGGCGAGCACGAAGAGAGCCAGCACGATCAGCCCAGCTACCGCGAGCCGGTTGCTCATGAACGCGCGGAGGAAGCTTGGGGCGTCTCTGGGAGGCACGGTCTCGCCGCTGGCGCCGGGCAGTTGCCGGCCGATTTCCGTCGGCAGGGTCGTCATTGGTACCTCACCCGCGGGTCGAGTACGGCGTACAGGGCATCCACGAAGAGGTTGACGAACACCATGAGAGCAGCGCCGTACAGCACGACCGCTTGGATCACCGGGTAGTCCCGTCCGGAGATCGCCTGGTACGTGAGCTGGCCCACGCCGGGCCAGGAGAAGATCGTCTCGGCGATCATCGCGCCGCCCATCAGGAGTCCGGTCTGCATACCCATCACGGTGAGCGTGGGCAGCATCGCGTTGCGCATCGCGTGCTTGAGGACGACCCGCCATGGGAGCACACCCTTGGCCCGTGCGGTCCTGACGTAGTCCTCGTCCAGCACTTCGAGCATGCTCGACCTGGTCATACGCATGATGACGGCAGCGGGAAATGCCGCCAGCGCGACAGCGGGCATCACCAGATGCAGCAGACCGTCCCAGAAGGCGCTCAGGTTCCCCATGACGAGTGAGTCGACGAGCACAAGGCCGGTGTACGAGGTGATCGATTGGTTCCCGGACAGCCTGCCGGGAAACGGCAGCAGATCGAGGTCGGCCGCGAAGAAGACAATGAGGATCATGGCCAGCCAGAAGATCGGCATACTGACCCCGGCCAGGGTGACGCCGGAAAGAACCCTGTCCAGAAGCGAGTATTTCCGCACCGCGGATATCACGCCGACTGGGACACCGACGACGATGGCCACGATCATCGCGCACGCGGTGAGTTCCAGCGTGGCCGGCAGCCTTTCCAGCAACTCTGTGACGACTGGGCGACCGGCCGCGATGGAAACTCCGAAATCACCCCGCACGGCATGGCTCAGAAAGTCGCCGTACTGTACGAAGAGCGACTGGTCCAGCCCCATGCTTGCCCGGAGCCGAGCGACTTGATCAGGTGATGCCGTCTGCCCGAGAAGGATCTGAGCCGGATCACCCGGAATGGCATGTATCATCCAGAAGGCGATGAGTGAAACACCAAAGAGTACCGGAAAAACCTGCAAACATCGCTTGATGAGATACGTGGTCACGTCGAAACTCCTCTCGCGCGAGGGTCGATTGATCGAGCGGCTACCGGTTATCCCGCTGCGAGTTTGACATTGTTGTACCGGTCACCGATTGGCGAGGGTGCAAAGCCTTCCACGTTCTCACGCATTCCGAACACCGAGCCGGCATAGGCAATGGGCGCCCACGGTACGTCACGGTGGAAAATCATCTGCGCCCGGCGGTAGAGACTTCTCTGTGTGTCCCTGTCGACAGTCGACAGGGCCTGATCGAGCAACCTGTCCATCTCGGGATTCTTGTAGTAAGCGAAGTTCTGGGCGTTCGTCTTCGTGGCATGCGCGCTGTTGAGCTGGATGTTCATGAACTCTCCCGGGTCACCGGTGTCACCGTTCCAGCCCATCTGGCACATGCCGTGCTCACCGCTGGTCACAGCCGCCACATAGCTCGCCCACTCGCGGGTCACCAGGTTCACCTTGATGCCCACCCGCGCCAAGTCCTGCTGCATCGCCTGCGCCACGTACTTACCGTTGGGCATGTAAGGCCGCGGAACCGGCATGTACCACAGGTCGACCTCGAATCCCTGGTCAAGACCCGCTGCACGAAGCAGACTTCTCGCCCGGTCCGGGTCATGGGCATAGGGTTCGACATCCCGCGCGAAGTAGGGCACCGTCGGCGGCATCGGATTCGAAGCGAGTTTCGCTGTCGGACCGAAAAAGGTCTTCACGATCTCCGGCATGTTGATCGCGTGGGCCACGGCCCGCCGTACCCGTACGTCGGTGAACGGCTTCTTCTGGCAGTTCATCGCCAGGTAACCGATGTTGAGCGGCGGTCCGAGGACGGGGTCCACCCTTCTCATCTTGCGCAGGGCCGGCACGTCGTCAGGATTGAGCCCGTCCGCTCCGGAGATGTCTCCGCCGAACAGGGCCGCGACCCGTGATGTCTCTGGGGAATGTCCTGGAAGACCAACTGCTCCACCCACGGCCCGCCACCGCCTTCCGCGACTGGCACATCGGTGCCCCACCAATCCGTGTTGCGCGCCAGGGTGATGGCGGAACCACGCGTCCAGGACACGAACTTGAACGGTCCAGTACCGACCGGTTTCTGCCAAAAGTTTTCGACGTCGTTCTTCAGAGCGGTGGGTGAGGAAATGCTGAAGGGATAGATCGCGACGTTCTTGAGGAAATCGACACTGACCCGCTTGAGATGAAACCTGACGGTGTGGGGGTCCACTGCCTCGACCCGGTCGATGATCGACTTATCGTCGAATCCGCCGAACTTGGCCTGATAGAGGGAAAACTGTGAGCTCTGCTGTCCGCCACCCTTGTGGTACGGGCTTTCGCTGTTTTTCCAACGGTCGAAGTTGAACACCACCGCCCCGGCGTCGAAGGGCGTTCCGTCGTGGAACATCACACCTCTGCGCAGGCGGAACGTGTACTGCTTCCCACTACGCTCGGGACGGGGTACCTCGACAGCGAGCGCCCCGACCAGCTCCGTGGTCCCCGGTGCGAACCCGATGAGAGTGTCGAAGATCTGCATGCACACCTTGCCGGACTCACGCTCGCTCGAGTGGACCGGGTCGAGTGTGACGGTGGGGCCGGCTCGCCCCAGGGTCAGGACATCGCCGCCGTGCCCTCCGCCGATCGTCTCTTCGCCCGCGCAACCGGCCGTATCGAGAAGTCCCGCACCGAGAGCGCTCGCACCGGTCAGCCGGACGAACGTACGTCGGGACAGACCGCTGTCGATGCGTCGAGGATCGCTCATGTCACGCGCCTCCATTCTCGTTGACCGGTGCTCCGGCTTCACCGTCTGTCAGTGCCGGTGAGGTGAGAGCCCGCGGAAGTTCAGCCGCCTCTGCCCGGCGCGACCCGAGGACGCACTGCGAGTGAACGACATACTTCGCCGCGCCGCGGGCTCGGGCTTGAACATCCCACCCTGGCACTGGTAGGACCGGTGGGGACAGTATTGGGGTGGCGCCATGACAGGTCAAGAGCCTGGGCGGGACTTCCGCGGGGTCAGTGCACCGAGGCCCCGATCGGACGGCGGACATGCGTGTGAGCAGGGACAGCTCGCGGCGTCCTGTCTCCAGCGAGTGCGCTGCGGCTATGAGCTCTACGCCCGCACCCTTGACCGCCGTCATCACCGGATGCAAAATCGGCTCGACCGGTAGAACCAATATTGTCGCTCGCCAGCAAGCCAAGGGGATGCCCCAGCGAGCATCTTTGCCGTCACCGAACAGTGGAAAGACGTATGAGGCGGCGGCCGAGCGCGCAGGTCCGGCTGCTTGTCGCAGCCGCCCGCGATCACGCCGACTTCGCTCCACAGAAGGGGAACACTTCGTGAGCGTCCTAGCCGACAGCGGCATTCGGGAACAGTTTCCAGCCGCCGAGAATCTTCTCTATCTCGACGCGGCACACCAGACACCCCTCCCAACGTCGGTGCGCGCGACTCTGGACGCCTTCTACGACCAGGCCCTGCACACCGCGGGCCCCAAACAGGGCTGGCTGAACCGGGTGGAGGAGGTCCGGGATCAGCTCGCCCGATTCCTGGGCGTGGACGCTCATGACATCGCCTTCACCAAGAACACATCGGAGGGCCTGAACGTGGCCGCGCACGGTGTGCGGTGGGAGCCCGGCGACAACGTACTGCTCCTGGAAGGCGAACACCCCAACAACGCCTACGCCTGGCTCAGTCAGCGTCCGCACGGGTTGGAGGTCCGGCTCGTACCCCAGGACAAGAAGTGGGCCGACGCGGACTCATTCGCCCCATACATCGACGAACGTACACGTGCCATCGCGATCTCACACGTGATGTTCCACAGCGGGCAGCGCAACGACGTGGCCGCCGTCACCGCCCTGGCCCGGCAGCACGGCATCGAAGTGGTCGTCGACGCGATGCAGTCCGTGGGGGTCCTGGCCGTCGACGCCCGCGCGCTGGGTGTGTCGGCACTGGCTTCCGGATGCCACAAGGGTCTCCTCGTGCCGCAGGGACTCGGCTTCCTCTACACCCCGCACGACGCCGAGCGATTGCCGCCGACCTATGTGGCGCTAGCCGGCGTGGCCAACTCCCGCACCAGTCTGGTCGCCGGCCCCGAACCCGTGCAACTGCGCCCCGGCGCTCAGCGGTTCGAGATCGGCAACTTCAACCTTGCCGCCATCCACGGTCTGGGCGCATCACTCGCCCTGATCGAGAGCGTCGGCATCGACCGCATCGAAAGCCATGTCCTGAGCCTGGGTGATCACCTTCTCGCCGGTCTCGACGGGCTGGACATCCCACTGGTCGGCCCTGTTGAACGGGAGCACCGCTCACACATCTACGTGCTGGATCTTCCCGGCCCGTTCTGGCCAGAGTTGTTCACCACCGAGAACGTACGGCTTTCCCCGGTCCGTGACGGTATCCGCGTCTCGTTCGGCCTGTACAACACCACCGACGACGTGGATCGTTTCGTCGACCTCCTGCGCCGGGGCAGAAAACTGCACGGCACAGTCTGAGCGCTCCGGTTCGGCGTGAGCGGCACCGGATGCCCCGGCCCCGTATGGTCAGCAGCCGCACTCGGCGGTCATCGGCCCTGGGCATCCTTGCTGCGCGCGTCGGCTTTCAGGACGGGGTATTCCTCATAGTGCCGGCAGGTCGCCTCGTAGATGGCGGCAATGTCCTTGTTCCGGATCGCCTGTGCCAGTGCGCGGTGGACGTCCAGGGAGTAGGCCCCGATCTCCGGCGTGTACCTCGCGTGCAACACCCATTGGTCCGCGCGGTGCTTCTCCGTCAACTCAGTCACCAGTTTGACCAGCAGGGGAGTGCGAGAGGCGGCGGCGATGGCCATGTGGAGGTCAAGCGTCGCGCGCAGGTACGCCTCGAAGTCGTCGTGTTCCAGATGCTCTTCCATCTCGGCGATGATCGCGTCCACCTTCAGCAGGTCCGAACGTGTCGCCTTCCGCATGGCCATGAGCGCGCTTGCCAGCTCCAATGCCTCGCGGGCCTGCAACGACTCGGCGATGCCGGTGCCGGCGACAAGGCTGTTGCCGGCTCGCTCCTCGACCGGCGAGGGCTCGACCACATAGCTTCCGTCGCCCAGACGCGTCTCGACATGGCCGCTCAGCTGCAACACCGCCAGGGCTTCGCGCACGGCGTTCCGGCTCACCCCGTGATCGACTGCGAGGTCGCGCTCGGACGGAAGCCTCGACCCGATCGGCAGGGCGCCCGACTTCATCCGTTCCAGCAACGCCTCGACCACGATCTCCGGTTTGCGCCGCCGCCCCGGGGAGCTCGTCCCTCCCATGCATTTCCTCCTATTGGTCATACCAGTAGGGCCAAGGTTCCCGCCTCTGAGGCCAAAGGTCAATCGCAGGTCGGACCCCAACCCACGCGGACTCCACCCGGCAAGGGATACGACTACGCCCACCTGCGGCGATGGTTACGCGAGCGCGGCATCACCCACCGCATCGCCCACAAGAAGGGCGAGTCCTCGCAACGGCTGGGCCGCCACCGCTGGACCGTGGAACGCACCATGGCCTGACTCGCCGGTTGCCGCCGCCTTCACCGACGCTACGAACGCAAGGCCGACCACTTCCTCGCCTTCGCCAGCATCGCCTGCACTCTCATCTGCTACCGCAGACTCACCAAATGAGGTGCCATCTTACGAGTTGCTGCGTGATAGTGAGTGGGGCATGTTTGGCCTGTTCGTGGCCTGTTTTCAGGCGGTGATGGTGCGGTCGGAGACGAGGCCGGCGATGGCGTGGTAGGTGTCGGGCAGGCGGTCGCGGCGGTGGGTCCAGCGGGTCAGTTGTTTCCAGCGTTTGTGGTCGGCCATGGCGTGATCGACGGTGATGCGGTCGGAGGAGTGCCCGTGGCGGTCGCGTTCCCACTGTTCGACCCTGTCGGGCGGTGCTCCAGACCGCGGGTTTCCCGGCGGGGCGATCGCTTGCCCGCAGCCCGAGCAGTGATCTTTCAGGGCTGCCGGCGACACACCACCCGCGCCGGCCGGTCAGCGCGCCGTCACACGCCACCCCAGGTCGGCCACATTCCAGCGTCGTCGGGCGCACTTGCACGCCACGCCTTCCGCGTCATGGGCGAGGCCGAAGATCACGTCCACGAGTGCTGGCAGCAGCTTCGGCAACGTGCCCGGCCGCCCGAGTGAACCGCTTACGGGAAGGGGCCGGTGACGCTCCGCGCCCGGCGTGAAAGCCAGAGGTGGTCGGCGTCGCGGACGGGGTACTGGGGAGGCGCGTGGTCGCCTTTGGTGCGGCGCGGTGGGGTGCTCCTTATTCCTGGATGTTTGAGCACGAATGTCCGCGCCTTGGTGTCCAGGTGTGCCACCTGCTCAGTGGTCGAACGCTTCGGCCAGGCGCACCCGGTAGCCGTCCTCTTCCATCAATACGACGGTGACGCCGAACGGGTCCGGGTGGTCGATCTCGATCGGGGTGAAAGAGTAGTTCACCGCGGCCTGGATCGGCGGCACCAGCTCGCCGCCGGGCTGCGGCGCGAGGGCTGGCCTCCAGTCCGGGGCGACCGATGCCCAGCCTTCGGGGCCGCGGGACAGGAGCTGCTCGGTGTAGGGGAACTGGTGCAGGACGTGCCCGTCCTGGGTGGCGAGCACCATGTTCAGGCACGGCGCCGGGCCGACGATCGGCAGCTCGCAGGCGGCGGCGACGTCGTGGGTCTCCCAGGCCAGGATCACCTCGTCCGCGCGGGCGGCCGCGGCGATGTTCGAGAGTTCCGCGATCCCGGTGAGCGCGTCCTGACCGACCTTGAGGGGGCGGACCCAGATCATCCCGACCAGCTCGCCGCGTACCAGCGGCATGATGAGCGGGCGCGGCACCGAGCCCTCGCCCAGTCCTGCGGTATACGCCTGCTTCGCCACACCCACCAGCGCGTCCCACATCAGCGCTTCCATGGACGCCCCCTTCGTCTGCCCTGCCGACTCCTGTCACCGCACCCTGGCACAGAGGTGAGGCAGTGTCATCTCGTTGATCACCTGGCTCCTGAAGGCACCGGTCACCGACTGGATCCTGCCGTGTCCCGCTCTCGCGGGTCGGATACCAGGGCTGATGCGTTCTCAGCTGGCGAGATGGGTTGATTACTGCGTATGCGGACTATGTAGGTTTGCCCGTTTCGGCAACGAGAGACGTGACCCCTGGTAAGGGTGTGGGAGTTCCCATCACCCGGCCAGCAGGTACTTCTTCTCATGTCGTCCTCGATAGGCCGACTATCGCGGGATGGGTCCAGGCTCAGGGGTGCCGGATGGGTATGATTTTGTCCAGATCTTCGCGGTGATCGGTGATGAAGGTCTCTAGCGATCGAGGCGCGTTCCCGGTGAGGTCGCGGACCGCGGTGGTGACTTCAGCGATACCGCCCGCGGCGATGATCTTCGCCATGGCAGTGAACTGTTGGGCGAATCGCTGCGCAAGCCCGAGTTGCTGATACATCGCCTCCAGTTCCTTGTACGTAGGCTGCACTACTCCGACTTGCCGGTCCAGGGCTGTGGAGAGGGCTGACGCAACCTCCGCCGCGGTCAACGCCTGAGGGCCCGTGAGAGTGTGCACGCCGCCCCGGGGTACGCGGCCGGTGAGCACCGCGTAGGCGCAATCGGCGATGTCGCGTGCATCAACGTAGGCGGCTGCTCCTCCGCAATAGGTGTCGTAGATTTCACCTTCCTCGGTGAAGGTTGTGATTCCTCCGACGAGGTTCTGCATGAAACTGCTTGGCCGCAGAACCGTAGCGGCGAGTCCCGAGGCTGTGAGATGCCTCTCGATGCTGGCGTGCATTCCGAACGGAATCGGCAGGTCGGGGGCCGTGCCCTGTGCCGACACCTTGATGATGTGTTCCGCACCGGCCGCCACCGCCGCGTCGATGGCGGCCTTCTGCTGAGCGATGACAGGTCCCTCGTCGGTGCTGGTGCCGGCGGTGTTCAGGAAGACCTGGTCGATGCCGGTGAAAACGTCCCGCAAGCTATTGGGCTCGTCCAGATCGGCGACGACTGTCTCAGCGCCTTCAATCGGCACACCCTTTCGGCGCACCAGAGCACGAAAGGGTACTTCGTCTTCGGCGAGACGGCGGGCCAGAAGGCTACCAATCGTCCCAGTTGCGCCAATTATCAGAATCACTTGATGACCCTTCACTGGATGGGCAAGGTTTGCATGCGTGAAAGGATAGCCTCCTCGTTACGTCCTGCTGAGCCCTGGCAAGGACCGCAACGGCACGGGCCAAGTCGCTGTCCTGAGGCAGCGGCCGGTGGGCGTGCAGGTCGGTGCGCAGGATGTTGGCCAGGACGAGGGCGTCTCCGGGGTCGGACTTCTTGCGGGAGACGGAGTGCCGGTCACGGTAGCGTGCAGCGGCCATCGGGTTGATCGCGAACACCTGCCTCTTGCCTGTCCGCAGCACGGCGACGACCAGGCCTCGGGAGGTCTCGATTGCGACTGGGATCGGGTCCTCCTCGGTGTCGCCGTATTCGGCAAGGAGGTTCAGAAGGATCTTGTAGCCGGCCGCGTCGTCGGTGATGTGCCGCTTGGCCAGTAACTGGCCGCTGTCGTCGACCAGGGCGACGTCGTGCGTGCGTTCCGCCCAGTCGATGCCGCAATAGATCAAGTCTTTCCCCTCCAGCGTGCTGTTCTTGCTGGTCACGAGCTCATGCGGGCCACGCAGCGACCTAATCCCAGGACTCAGCACTGTGGCCGGTCCGCCACCTCAGTAGCCGTTCGTGGCACCAGCTCGCCCCACGGGCCCCGGCCTTTGCGGGAGCTCGAACGGCTCGGGCATTGCAAGGGATCACCGTGTGGCGGGCTCGCACCACCAACACCAACGAGTGTTCAGAGCGGCAGTGTTGACGAAATCGAAGGCGCCGGACGATACCGCTCTCTACCAAGGCCTCAGGGACCTGTAGGCAACGAGGCATACGTCCGGCGCCCGCGCAACTGCCACCACCATGAGTGCCAGGACCACGCGCCGCTCTATGCGGAGGTCTTCAGTGGACCCGGTTCGCCGCAGGCATCGCAGCCCTCTACTCGAACATCCCCAGAAGCTTTCGCTCCATCGGAACGCCCTTAACTACGGATTAGGTTCGCCGGGTTGGGCGTGTGCTCAACTCCTCGCCGATTCGCTGTGATGATGCGTGGAGATCGGCGCAAGGTGACACCTTCGTGATCCATACTCTGTGGCGGCAGCTTCGGGAAGGGCATGTCCTTGCAGCACAGCGGTGGGATTACACGAGCAGTCAGGCGAGCAGCAGCCGTTGTCGTTGCCGCTGTCCTGCTGAGCGGTTGTTCGTCGGACGATCCGGCGCAGGCCAAGGAGTGGCAACGGGATTACTGCACCAAGCTGGGGTCCTGGCAGGACGCGGCGCACGCCATGACAACCGGCGAGGCAGACGCCGATGCCGGTGACGGACAGGGTGTCCAGTCGCCTAAGCTCGATAACACCGAATCGGCAGGGGATGCGGTCATCGAGGCCTCGAAAAGGCTTGACCGGGCAGGCCTGGAACACGGTGGCACCGACATCCTCGATGACACCGTCAACGCCGTCGGCGGCGACATCGGGGCTGAGGGTCGTGCAGTGACTTACTGCGACAGCTCAGGCTTCGAGACCTTGGTCAGTGCGGCTGGCTAATGCTGTGAGCGCATGGGTTCGCCGGGTTGTCCAGGCCGCGGCGGCGAGGGAGCGTCCACCCCAGCGGATGCCCTTTTCGCTGCGGATGCGGGCACGTTCCTTGCGTTCGGCGGCCAGGACGTCGCGGTGGCGGGCGTTGGCGTTGCGCCAGCGCAGGTAGGCGTGTAGGGCCCTGGTCTGCACGGTGTGGTTGGGGTGGTGGGAGTTGGCGATGGTGAACTCCCTCAGCGGTCCGAAGTGGGCCTCGATGGGGTTCGCCCACGAGGCGTAGGTCGGGGTGAAGCACAGCTCGACCTTGTTCTTCTTCGCCCAGCGGCGGATGTCGGCGCTCTTGTGGGCTGACCAGCGGGTGAAGGGCTGGCCGAGTTTGGCGGGGCGGGTGGTGGCCGTCTGGACGACGAAGCCCTCGTCGTCAGGGCTGAGTCGGCGGGGACGGCCTCCCGCCCATTGAGGGTCCAGGCAGGCCAGGCCGATCTCGTTGAAGCGGTGGATCACATCGCGGACGGTGTCCTCATCGGCCTGGACCAGCTGGGCGATCGCCGGGACCCGGTTCCCGCCGGCCGAGGCCAGCAGCATCATCGCCCGCCGGTAACGCACCGTGCTGGTACTGCCTCGGCGCACGATCTGCTGCAGCTTCTGTCCCTCCTGGTCGGTCAGTCTGCGCACACGGACAGGCTCAGCCACCGCACCTCCAGCGATCGGAACGGACGTCACCGCACATCCGGCGCCGCCCGGGCAGCACACCGGCCGCGCGAGCAGACCCAGCGAACGCTGACGGTCAACCCGTGGGTCCAGGTGACTCTCGCGTCCAACATGAACAACGTCGTCGCCGAACTCCATGCCGTTCTGACGAACAGCGGCCTCACTGATCTGGGGGTGCCCCTATGTCTTTGGTCAACGGAAACGGGGGTGCGTCGGGTCGGTGAGCCGGGGCAGCATGGCGGCGTGGCTGATCTCCTGTGGGATGACGTGAAGTGCTTCTTCGACCCTGACTTGATGGGGTCGCTGCCCGACGTGCGTGTCCCGGATGCTTCGGTGGAGGACTGGCAGGCGGTCCTCGATCTGGTCGCGGAGAAGGGCTGGAAGTGTCAGTACTCCGAGGGAGGAAAAGTGCTTCCGGTGCCCCGGGCGCAGGCCGTGCTGTCCCGTCCGGCGGATGCCGAGTGTCCGGACCTGCGGGTCTGGCCGGCGGCCGAAGTATTGGCGATCTTCCGTTTCCGTGCTGCCGATGAAGTCGACTTCGACGTCGACCTGCGGGAGTTGCAGGGTCAGGAGCGACTGGATGTGTTCTGCGGGTTCCTCCGGGAGATCGGCCGGCGGCTGGGCAAGCCGGTGCTGATGGATCCGGAGGGCGACGATGGCCATCCGGTGATCGGCTTCGATGTGGAGGCCGATCGAGTCGTTCTCCTCGCAGACCCGCAGGTCAGGTGACTGCGGCCGACGGCTAGGTTCGTAAAAGGTTCCGTCGCGGCGGGGCATCGCGAACAGGACGTCGGCCCTGCGGCGGGCGAGGCAGAGCAGGGCCTGGGTGTGGTGCTTGCCCTGGGCGATTTTCTTGTCGTAGTAGGCCGTGATGCCGGGTCGCCCAGGGCTGCGAAGGTGGAGAGGAAGAAAGCCCGTTTGAGCTGCTTGTTTCCTCTCCTTGAGGGTCATGTCCCGCGGGGTGGTGTAGTCACGGCAGCTGTTTCGATTCCGGTTGTGGGGTGATCTCCGGCTCGGGCGGGGTCGGCTGGGTGGTGAAGAGTTCGGCCATGGAGGCTTCGGAGAGGTAGCGGCGGTCGAAGACCTGCCACTCGTCGTGGAGTTCGGCCAGGACCGCCGCGGCGAGCCGGTCCAGGGCGGCAGGGTTGGGGAAGACCTGAACGACGTCGGCCCGCCGTTTGATCTCGCGGTTCAGCCGCTCCAGCGGGTTGGTTGACCAGATCTTCTTCCAGTGCGCCGACGGGAAGTCCGCGAACGCCGTGATGTCCGGTGCGGCGTCCAGCAACATCTTCTTGACCTGCGGGAACTGTCGTCCGAGCATGTCAGCGACCACGTCCAGCTGAATGCGGACCTGTTCGGCGGTGGTCTGCGCGAAGATGGTGCGGATGGTGGCCGCCACCATCTCCCCGGAACCCTTTTCGATCACCGAGAACACGTCGCGGACGAAGTGAACTCGGCAGCGTTGCCAGGCCGCGCCGAGGAAGACGGTGCGGATCGCGGCCACCAGGCCGCTGTGGCTGTCGGAGATGACCAGCTGGACGTTCTCCAGGCCACGGGCCCGCAGACTGCGCAGGAACTTTGTCCAGAACGGCTTCGATTCGCTGTCGCCGACCATCACACCGAGGATCTCGCGGTGCCCGATGGCCGAGATGCCGGTGGCGATGACCACGGCCTGCGAGGCGATCCGGTGGTTCACCCTGGCCTTGCAGTAGGTGGCGTCCAGGAAGACGTAGGGGAAGACCGTGTGATCCAGCGGCCGTTCCTTGAACGCGGTCAGTTCCTCGTCCAGCTCACCGCAGATCCGGGAAACCTCGGACTTGGAGATCCCGGAGTCCGCGCCGAGTGCTTTGACCAGGTCATCCACGCTGCGGGTGGAGACGCCGTGCACGTATGCCTCCATCACCACAGCGAACAGCGCCCGGTCGATCCGGCGCCGGCGTTCCAGGAGCGACGGGAAGAACGATCCGGTCCGCACTTTCGGGATCTTCAGGTCCAGGTCGCCGGCCTGCGTGGTCAGCACCCGGTGGCGGTGACCGTTGCGCCAGGTCGTGCGCGTCTCGGCGTGCTCGCCCGGGGCGGCGCCAATCATGTCGGTCGCCTCGGCCTCGATGAGCTCCTGCAGGATGCGCTCGCACACCACCCTGATTGCTTCAACTCCCTCTGCCCGACGTAGTGACTCCAGCAGCCGCATCAGCTCAGACTGGGACAAGGCCATCGCGTGCTCCTCCGGTCGAACTGCCCGTTCACCAGGGAGACTTGCGCGATGGCCTGCCTTTGTTCAGGGAGCATGCACCGCCAGCGGATGCACGCCCCGGGCAGATAGCCGCGCGTTCCGGGACGCTAGCTGGCTACACCACTTCACGGGACGCCATCTCCTTGAGGGCTGTTCGCCTCGGATTTACCACCCTGAAATTCGGGTCGCTGGGGCGAGTCCGGCGTAGGCGGCGAGGTGGCCGGCGGCCGGGAAGGTGCTGCCATCGCCGACCTCGATCAGGATGCGGGCTGCGGTCCTGACACCGACGCCCGGCATCGAGGTCAGGACCTTCGAAGACATCTCACGGCGCTAAGAGTCAAGCCGGAGTGGCTTCGAGGAGCGGGCGAAGGCTCGGAGTTCGTCGTAGGGAATCTGCTGTTGCAGGCAGTGATGGAGCATTCCCAGCATGCGGTTGAACAGATTGCGTTGGGCGGCGGCGTGCCAGTCACCGCGGTCGCGCCGACGGCGACAGTGAGCGTTTGCGCCGGGCGAGACGGTATGGCGGCGAGTGGCGTGCCAAGCCGGTCCCCGAGACCGGCGAGTGGGGCGGCGGCCGGGTGGAGGGCCCGTACGACGACTTTGTCGGCCGCTACATGTTCGCCTTTCTCCGACTGAACTCCCAGGGCATCAAGGCGGTCAGCTCGCCTGCGGCCGCCACCGGAACCGCCGCGGAATGATGACGCGCCTGTGCCAAATGATCCCGATGTACGAGTGATCCGGCTCGCCGCGTCCTCACCCCGTCCGTCGGACCCGGCGGGGGAGACGAAGCGGGTGTACCACCGCCGGTGGCCGGTGCGGATGCACACGGCGCGGCAGTGGTACCCCAGCCGTCAGGAACACCGGGTCATCTGGCGCTGCCCCTGCATCAAGGGGCCCGCCGACGCGCCGCTGATGATGGGGGAGAAGGTCTACCTGGTCGACTCATGACGGGCGGAAGGCCCCGGTGCGGGACCGCTGGTGGCTCCGACCAGGTAGTCGAGCGCGGTGGTCAGACGGAGCCGGCCCTCCTCCGACTCCTGGCCGACCCACGTGGCCACGTCGAGATTCGCCGCGGCGTAGCCGATGAGGTGCCGCTGGTATCCGCTGGTGGCCTGTTCGGCGTGGCGCAGGACGGCCACCACCGCGGCAGCGGTGGCCGTACGGGGGTGGGCTGGCGCAGTTGTCGAAGGCAGAGGCTGATCTCCTTGACCGACTGATAGATATCGCCCGCGACCTGCGCGCCCACGGCACCCAGGAGGTGGCCCGGTGACGAACGACAGCGGCCCGCCCGCCGACCCCGCCCGCGCGATGTTCGATGCCGACGCCGCCTCGCGCGGCTTCTGCATCGAACTCCTCACGGCGGGCGAGGACTCGGCGGTGGCCCGGATGACGGTGACTGCGCCATGGTCAACGGCCACGGCATCGCCCACGGAGACTACGTCTCGTCCTCGCTGACACAGCGTTCGCCTGTGCCTGCAACAGCCACCGGCCGGTGACGGTCGCTGCGGGCGCCGACGTGTCCTTCATGGCTCCGGCCCGGGAGGGGGAGGTCCTGACGGCTACCGCCCGCGAACGCCTCAGGCACGGGCGCAGCGGGATCCATGACGTGACCGTCCTGCGCGGCGAGACAGTCGTTGCCGAGTACAGGGGCCGCAGCCGAGTCATCCGCGACGGCGGCGGATCCGTCAGTCCAGCAGCCGAAGTTGAGCGATCTTGACGGCGAGGTGGGCGGTCAGACGGTCGTTGCCGTGGGAGAGGGACAGGCCGGTGAGAACCTCGATGCGACGCAGGCGGTGGTAGAGCGTGGAGCGGTGGATGTGCAGCCGTGCCGCGGAGCGCCCGGTGTCGCCCGCGGCGTCGAGATAGGCGGTGAGGGTTTCTGCCAGCTCGGGGTCGCCGGAGCGCGGGTGCAGCAGTGTGCGGAGGCTCGCGGGCACGCTCTCGGCGAGTTCGGAGGGCGGAAGCCTGGCGAGGAGCGCGTAGATGCCCAGGCGGCTGTAGACGGTCACTGCTTCGCCGCTGCCCGTCCTGCGGGCGACCTCCGCGGCGTGCATTGCCTCGAGGTACGTGGTGGCGGCGCCGGTGAGCCCGCGGGCGACTTGGCCGACTCCGACGCGGAAGGCCGCTGCCCGGCGGGGTGACGACTCCTCATGCAGGCGCCGGCCCAGCGCCCCCGCCAGTTCTTCGGCGCCCGCTGCCGCGCGCTCGTCGCCGGCCCTGGGGTGGATGCTGAGGACCAGGGCGTGGTCGGGGCGGACCAGGGACAGGACACTCCCGGGGGCGGCCTGGCGGCGGATGTGCTCGACGGCCAGGTGCAGGACGAGCCGCCGCTCCTGCGGCAGCGGTTCGCCCGGCCCATCGGCGGGGATCGCGACGACGGCCACGGTGCGGCCGGCCATGGCGAGTTCCTCCTCGATGACCGTCTGGGCGGCCTCGGCGCGCAGGACAGGGTTCTCGGCGACGAGGTCGCGCACCAGTTCCCGCTCGCGGCCCCGGGCGATCTCGTCGCGCAGGTGTTCCCCGTGGAGGATCAGCGCGGCCTGACGGGCGGCCGCCCGCAGGGCATCGGCCTCCCGGGGGCCGGCCGGCCCTTCGTTGGCGGTGAGCCAGAGGTAGCCGAGCAGGGCGTCGTGGTGCCGGATCGGCATGCCGTAGCGGGCGACGGCGACGCCGATCTCCGGGCGCGGCGGGACGGTGAACAGATCCGTGGCCCTCGCGGCGCCCGCGGCGGCCACGTGAGCGGCGAGCTCACTCGACACCTCCCGCTGCATGAGGGACTCGATGCGTGCGGCGTCGGCCTCGCCGTGATGGGTGCTGTGCGCCACGAGCCGGATCCAGCGGTCGTCCACGGCCACGGAGCGCCCCAGCCGGGCGCCGAGCGCGTCCACCAACTGCTGCATGTCGGTCGCCATGGCCGCAGGTTACCGGTCCGGCCCGGAGGCCGGCCCTACCGATGTCGCACGAACACCGGTGGAGGGGCGACGGACGTTGCGGGTCAGAGGCCCTGGGTGTGCGTAGCGTTCCGGGGGCAGGAGGAAGGACTGCCAGGGGCAGCCCGGTACGGAGGTGATCCCTGTGTGGACGTCCGCGGATGCGGTGGTCGTCGGCGCCGGCGTGATCGGTTCGTCGATCGCCCTGGAGCTGGCGCGCGGCGGACTGCGCGTCAACGTCGTCGACAAGCTCGCCGGTCCGGGCCACGGCTCCACCAGCGCCTCCAGCGCGGTGGTGCGGTTCACCTATCCGACGCGGGAAGGGGTGGCCGCGGCCTGGGAGTCCCGGCACTCCTGGGAGGCGTGGCGCGATCACCTTGAGGCGCCCGCGGACGAGCAGCTGGCCGTGTTCCACGGCTGCGGGGTCGCTCTGCTCGATGTGGAGATGGCGCCGCGCGCCCTGTTCACCCGGCACTTCGACGAGGTCGGCGTCGGCTACGAGGAGTGGGACGCCGACATGCTGGCCGCGCGGCTGCCCGCGGTGGACACCGGGCGCTACTGGCCGCCCCGGCCGGTGGACGACGATGCCTTCTTCGAAGGGCCGCACGGCCGCCTCGGCGCGCTGTTCACCCCGGAGGGCGGCTTCGTCAACGACCCGCAGCTGGCCGCGGCGAACCTTGCCGCCGCCGCACGCCGCCACGGCGCCGCCTTCCAGTGGAGGGCCCAAGTGGCCGCGGTCCTGCAGGCGCGCGGCAGGGTCTGCGGCGTCCGGCTCCACGACGGCACGGAACTGCACTCCCGCGTCGTCGTCAACGCGGCCGGCCCTTGGTCGGGGCAGTTGAACCGGCTTGCGGGGGTCGGCGACGACTTCACGGTGGGCGTGCGGCCGCTGCGCCAGGAGGTGCACCTCGTAGCGGCGCCGCCCGGCTACCACCCCGGCGGCGCGAGCGGTCCGGTCATCGCGGACATGGACCTCGGCACGTATCTGCGGCCCGAGGGCAGGGAGTTCCTGCTGGTCGGCGGGGTGGAGCCGGAGTGCGATCCGCTGGAGTGGCTGGAGCGTCCCGAGGACGGCCGCCCCCACGTCTCCGCTCCGCAGTTCCGCACGCAGGTGATGCGGGCGGCCCGCAGACTGCCCGGCCTGGGCGTGCCCAACCGGCCCAGCGGAGTGGCGGGAGTGTACGACGTCAGCGACGACTGGACGCCCGTCTACGACCGCACCGGCCTGGACGGCTTCTACGTGGCGATCGGCACCAGCGGAAACCAGTTCAAGAACGCTCCGCTGGTCGGACGCCTCATGGCCACGCTGATCCACGGCGTCGAGGCCGGGCACGACCACGACCGAGAGCCTCTCGTTCACACCGCCGAGCACACCGGCCAGCGCATCGGGCTCGGCGCCTTCTCGCGTCGCCGGCAGCCGTCGGGTTCTACCGGCACCGTCCTTGGCTGACCTCCGGCGGAGCAGTCCCCTCGCCCCCACATTCACCAAGGGAGAGCCATGGAAACCGGGTCCGCGAAGACGACGTCCCGCAGTGCCGTCGAGGAGCATCTGCGCCGCCTGCACCAGCCGGCCTTCGGCACACCGCACGCGCTGCGCGAAGCGCACATCACCGCCGACGGCCGGCATGTCACCGTCACCGGAGTCGTCCTCGACGCCCTCGAAGGTCTTCCGCGCACCGCCGTCTACACCGCCGAGGAGGGGCGCCTGGTACCCGTCTCCGCCGCACACGGCTCGGCGCACGGCGCCTCCCACTCCCCGGACGGCAGCACCCTCGCCTTCCTTTCCGACCGGGGCACCCCGCACCGCTTCCAGCTGCACCTGCTCGCTGCCGACCGCCTCGGCGAGGCCGTCGCCGCCCCCGCCGTACCCGGCAGCGTCGAGTACGCGCACTGGTCCCCAGACGGGCGCGCCATCCTGCTCGGCGTCGCGCCCCTCGATGCCGATCTGGCGGGCAGCCAGGGCTCGGCGACCGTGGGCACGGCCTCCCCGGAGCCGGACCGGTCCTGGCAGCCGCTGGTCGAGACCGGCGTCGGCGGCGGGCTCCGCAGCCTGTGGCAGTACAGCCTCGACACCGGCGAGGTGCGGCAGATCTCGCCCGAGGGCGTGAACTGCTGGGAGGCGAACTGGTGCGGTCCCGGACACGTCCTGGCCGTGGCGTCCGAGGGGGCGGACGAGGACTCCTGGTACGGGGCCACGCTGCGCTTGATCGACCTCGCCGACGGCTCCTGCCGGGAGCTGTATCACAGCGACGTCCAGCTCGGCGTGCCCGCCGGGTCCCCGGACGGCGCCACCGCGGCCGTCGTACGGGCCGTGTGCAGCGACCGATGGATCGTCGCCGGAGACCTCGTCCTCATCGACATCGCCACGGGCCGGTCGCGGACGGCCGAGGCCGGCGGCACGGACGTCACCGCCTTGCAGTGGATCGATGCCGACCGCCTGGGATTCTTCGGCCTGCGACACCTCGACTCCGTCGCCGGCATCATCGATCCGCGCGACGGCAGCATGACGGAGGTCCTCTCCACCTCGCTCGCCTGCGGCGGCGCCACGCCCCTGCCCGCGGGCCGCTTCACCACCGACGGCAGCCTCCTGACCGTGCGGGAGTCCTACGACCTGCCCCAGCAGCTCGTCCTGGCCGACGCCCGCGGCGAACGGGTGCTTGCCTCCACCGCCCACCCCGGTACCGACTACCTGCGTTCCGTGGCGGGCACCGCCCGCCCGCTGTCCTGGGTGGCCCCGGACGGCCTGGAGATCGAGGGCGTGCTGTGCACTCCCGGGGGGCCGGGGCCCTTCCCGCTCGTCGTCAGCATCCACGGCGGCCCGGTCTGGGGCTACCGCAACACGTGGTCGATGAACTACCCGTGGGTGCCGCTGCTCGTCTCGCGTGGCTACGCCGTGCTCAGCCCCAACCCCCGGGGCAGCTCCGGGCGCGGCCAGGAGTTCGCCCGGCAGGTGGTCGGCGACATGGGGGGCGCCGACGCCCATGACATCCTGGCGGGCATCGACCACCTCGTCGACGAAGGGACCGTCCAGCCTGACCGCATCGGCCTCATCGGCGGCAGCTACGGCGGCTTCATGTCGTCCTGGCTGGTCACCCAGGACACCCGGTTCGCGGCGTCGGTCCCCGTCTCACCCGTCACCAACTGGTACAGCCAGTCGCTGACCAGCAACATCGGCGAGTGGGGCAATTCCTTCCTGAAGGCTGACCTCGCCGAGCCCGGCTCGTCCGCTCACACCCGCAGCCCCGTCTTCCACGCCCACAAGGCGCGCACCCCCTGCCTCGTCGTCGCCGGTGCCAAGGACCGCTGCACGCCGCCCGGGCAGGCACGCGAGTTCCACCAGGCGCTCCGCGCCCAGGGCATCGAATCGACGCTGCTGATCTACCCCCAGGAGGGGCACGGGGTGCGCAGCCATCCGGCGGTCGCCGACTTCCTCACCCGCGCCCTCGACTGGTTCGAACGGCACATGCCCGCCCGCCCCTGAAGCCCCCGAACAACCGGCAGGAGACGCACCGCCATGAAGCGACCGCTCAACTACCCGCCCACCCGCACCGGACACGCGCAGGAAACCGTATCCGGCGTCAGCTTCCCCGACCCCTACCGCTGGCTGGAGGAGGACACCGACGAGACCCAGGCATGGCAGCAGGCGCAGAACCGGCTCACCGACGAGAAGGTGCGGGACTGGCCGCACTTCGAGCGCCTGCGGCAGCTGGTCGACCACTGCGCCGCCGACGGCAACGGCTCCCCCCACTGGATGACCGACCCCACCCCGGTGTTCGCCGGCGGGCGCTGGTTCCGCCTCGACCGCTCGGCCGGGGACGGCGGCCCCGACTACCCGGACGCCGCCGTGGTCACGGTCTGCGACACCCTGGAGGAAGCGGGCAAGGTCGTGTACGACCCCCGCAGCGACGGCGCACACGCGGTCTTCTGGATCGCTCCCTCCCCGGACGGCACGATGGTCCTCGCCGGGGTCTGCACGGACGGCGGAGAGCAGGGCGAATTCCGCCTGTACGCCACCGACACCGGCGAACTCCTGCCGGACGCCATCCCGCACCGCTGCCACGGTCTTATGGCAGTCCCGCAGTGGACGCCCGACAGCGCCGGCTTCTTCTGCACCGCCGCCGACCCGGCAGGCGACGCCTACTCCTTCCCCGTCTACTACCACCGCGTCGGCGCCGGGGCCCCGCTCGCCCCGGAGGCGGTGGATGCCCCCGACATCCCCCTCGTGCAGGTGGACCCGGCCGGCAGGTACGCGGTCGCCACCAGCGTGTTCGCCCTGCCGCGCTACGTCTGCGAACTCCCGGAGCGCGCCTGGCGCCCCTTCGTGCAGGACGTCGACGCCATCGTCGTCGGCGTGATCGACGGCGACCGCTACCTTGCCGTCACCAACCACGGCGCACCCCGCGGGCGGCTGGTGTCCATCCCCTTCGACAGCACGACTCCCGGTGACCCCGCCACCTGGCAGGAGATCGTGCCGGAGTCGCAGCGGGTGCTCAGCCATGTTCGGGTCGTCGGCGAGCAGCTGGCTCTCTCCGGCTCGGTGGACACCGAGGCCAGAGCCTGGATCTTCGACCGCGACGGCACAGAGCTGGAGGAGGTGCCGCTGTCCGGCCCGGGCGCCTTCCCCAACGACGCCCTGTCGCACAACGCGCTCACCCCCGACGGTCACCCCGACGACTTCGTCTTTCTCCACTCCACCCCGCTCACCTCCCCGGGCCTGTACCGCTACCGGCCGGGCACCGGGCACATCGAGACGCTGCGGCCGCCGCGGGCTGAACTGCCCGGTGCCACCGTGTCGCTGCGCTGGGCCTCCTCCGCCGACGGCACCCAGGTGCCGTACCACCTGATCCTGCCCGCGGGCGCCGACGGCACCGAGCCGCTGCCGACCCTCATCACCGCCTACGGCGGCGGCCGGGTGGCCTGGCCGCCGCAGTACCCGGGTCCACTGGCCGCCTTCGTCGCCTCCGGCGGCGCCCTGGTCCTCTCGCACCAGCGCGGCGGCAGCGACCTGGGCAGCGACTGGGCCGACGCCGGACGCCTCGACCGCAAGCAGAACAGCTTCGACGATCTCTACGCCGTCGCCGAGCACCTGCTGTCCACCGGCGTCACCACCACCGGCCGGCTGGCGGTCACGGGGTGGAGCAACGGCGGCATCATGGCGTGCGCGGCCTACGTCCAGCGCCCCGAGCTGTGGGCGGCCGTGGTGGCCCAGTGTCCGGTCCTCGACCTGGTCATGGCGCACCGTGACCCGTACGGAAAGTTCGCCGTCCCCGCTGAGTTCGGCGGCTTCGACACCTCGGAGGAGGTCCACCACCTGGCGCGGATGTCGGCGTATCAGAGAGTCGAGGAGGGCGTCCGCTACCCCTGGCTCTACGTCCACGCCGGCGCCGCTGACACCGCGTGCCGGCCGGGTCAGATCCGCAAGGGCGTCGCCCGCATCCAGGCGGCCGCCGACCCCGACACCCCGGTCCTCACCCGCATCTGGGACGGCGTCGGCCACGGCCTGTCGACCCGCCGCTCCGAAGCGGTCTTGCACACGACCTACTGGCTGTCCTTCCTCATGCGGCGACTCGCCATGACCCCGCCCGCTGCAAGCGCAGGCGCCTGAGATTCCAGCCAACAGCGGCATTGGGCTTGCCCTCGCCAGCGGTTCGCCGCGCAGAGGGCACGGGGGCCACGCTGATCGGCAGGAAGTTCCACGTCTCCCACAGCGTCTCGGGCGCAACGAGGTTGATGCGTCGGCTCGGTTTCACTCCGGAGGTAAAAGGGCCCGGGCTGCCTGCGGGATTTACATCTGCTTCGAGGACGAGGCGGGCTTCACCCGCAGGCCGCCCAAAGGACGCACCGGGGGCCGGCGAGGCCACACCCCGGTCGTCACCGTAAGCGGACGACGCGCGGGACGCCTGTCGATGGCCGGGCTGATCGCCTGGCGCTCGGGTTCCCGCACCCGGCTGTGCCACCGCCTGCTCACCCGTCCCGCGGGCAAAGGCACGCGGGGCAGCATGAGCGAGCGCGACCACATCGCCCTCCTGGACGGCGTCCACCAGCTGGTCAAGGCACCCATCGTGCTGGTGTGGGACCGGCTCAACACTCACGTCTCCAAGACGATGCTGACGGTGTTCCTGCTTCCCGCGTACTCGTCCGATCTGAACCCGGTCGAAGGTGAGCAGACGTCAGACGCAGTCTGATCAACCCCGCCGTCGTCGCCCTCGTCCGTCTTGAGCAGCTCGTGCCGCAACTGACTCAAGCGCCTGCAGTACCGACCTGACACCCTCGACGGGTTCATAGCCGGGACCGGTCTGCCCCTCGACACCCCCATATCACCGTGACGAGCCGAGATCAGTAACGGTCTCCCCGCAGCGGAAACGCCAGGCCGTCACCAAGCTCGCCGCGCACGTCGTCGACCATCACGGCTGGGCAGCTTCTGCTCCATCCGCTTCCAGCGCGCGGCTGCGGCTCTACCGGCCCAACCCCTCCTGTCTCCCGGCTGAGCAGCGCATCAACGAACTACGCGCCGACCGCGAAAGCGCCACTGTCATGGACGCCGCCGACGTCGTCATCACCGCCCACACCGCCCAGATCACCGCCTTCGTGGTCCTCGTCCGCCGATGTTCAGCATGCTTGCATCAATGCGTGCGTTGCTTATATTATGTCAGCATGCTTACATCACGCCAGTTCCGGTCCGTCCTAGGGAATTTCCCCAGCGGGATTGCGGCGATCACCTCGCTCGATGCGGAGGGGAGAGCGGTGGGCATGGCGGTTTCGTCGTTTACCTCGGTCTCGCTCGACCCACCGCTGGTCGCGTTTCTGCCTGGCAAAGCGTCCGCCACGTTCCCCGCCATAGCCAGGCGCGGCACCTTCTGTGCCAACGTTCTAGCCGCTGGTCAGGAAGATGTCTGCCGAGCCCTGGCGGTGTCCGGCGGAGATAAGTTCGCCAATCTGAGCTGGCAACCCGGGCCCCACGGCAATCCGGTTCTCGAAGGGGTCGTGGCCTGGATCGACTGCACGATCGAGGCGGTGCACGACGCCGGCGATCACCACATCGTCATCGGCCGCGTCGATGATCTGGCGGCCGACGCCACGGCGGACCCGCTGCTGTTCTTCCGTAGTCGATACCACCAACTCGCGGCTGCCTGAGCATCACCCGACGACCCGTTGTGGGGCCATCCCTGAGACTCCGGTCTTGCCCCGACAGGTGGCCGGGCCGCGTCAATGCTTGACCTGGTTGATGCAGCGTTCGATGGAGTTCCGCTGCCCATGGATCGCGCGAGTCGAGTACGCCTGGCCGGCCTGCCCGCCGGCCTTCTTTCGGGACGTCCCGGACGGACGCCGGTGCGTCACCGGTCTTGGCCTGGAGTGAGAACGAAGGCCGTAGTCGGCAGCGGACGTTGACAGCAAGAGGGCGGTGGCGTGGCCCTGCTGGACGGCTCCCTCATACGCCCTCGCCGTCGCTTGGCGTCATCGCCGACCTGTGGTTCATCGGCCACAACGATGGTCCTCCTGACGCCTACGCACACCAGGCAGGCCGGCGTGCCATTTTCGCGACGCATGGGTCTCGTTGGGGCCGCGCTCATGCGAGGCCCATGACGCGATCAGACGGTCATGACGAGCTTGCCCTGGAGGTGGCCGCTGTGGAGCAGTCGGTACGCCTCGGCGACACGCTCGAGCGGGAATGTCTGTTGCACGTGGATCCGGAGTATGCCCTGTGTACCGAGTTCGACGAGACCTCGCAGGGCGACCGGGTCGGGGTCGACCGCAATGCAGTTGAAACGCATGCCGGCCGCGTCGTACTTGGCGGCCAGTTCGCTATTCTCCTCGGCTGCCACCGTCACTAGGTGACCGCCTGGGCAGAAACCGTCGAGCGACCGCTCGACGGTTTCGCCGCCGATCGTGTCGAGCACGTTGTCGATGTCGCGAACCGTCTCGACGAAGGCGACCGCCGTGTAGTCGATGACCTCGTTGGCGCGGAACCCCTCGACGGGCTTCCTCTTGTTCCCGCCGACGGTCGCGATCGCATGCGCCCCGAGTGCTTTTGCGATCTGGATCGCGGTGTGGCCGAACCCGCCACCAACGCCGCGGACCAGGACGCGGTCGCCCTCGCCCACGCCGCCAAGGTCGACGCGGCCCTGCCACGTCAGCTCGACGACCGGCAGCGTTGACGCCTCGACGTGCGGAGCGACGCCGGCTTGAGTGCCAGTGCAACGCCGGCGCTGGCATGACCTCGGCGTACGCCTTCGCCGCCTGCGGGAACAGCGGCATCCCGAACACTTCGTCGCCGGGTCTGAACCGCTTTGTCTGCGGCGCTTGTTCGACCATGCCGATGCTGTTCCAGCCGAGGACGAAGGGTGGCTTGACGCAGAGGGAACTCGTCGGCACGTAGGCGCGCCTCCAGCGGGTTCAGCCCGATCGCCTTGACTCGGACGAGTACCTTGGTCGGGAGGGGCCAGGGGTCGGGCGCGTCCACGCTGGTGAGTGCCTTGGGATCGCCGAGCGTGTGATGACTCCCCATGAGTGTCCTGGTGTTGAAGGGGAAGAAAACCCGGGCCAGGTATCCGACAGGACCCAATAGGTACCTTTGAGTGCCATGAGCTGTTTCCGTGCAGGTGACTCCTTTTTCGCCGGCAGTCCGGCGCGTCTGACGGTCGAGCTCATCGTCGACAGGTGAAGGCGGTCGTGCTCTACGGCCTCAGCCAGGGCCCGGTGTGCCATGGCAAGCTGATCGAGTTGATCGGCGGCATCTCCCGCAAGGTGCTCATCCAGATGCTCCGACGCCTTGAGGTGCACGGACCTCATCAACTGCCACGCCTGCGCCGAAGTGCCGCCCCGCGTCGAGTACGAACTCTCGCTGCTCGGGGCGGTGTTGATCGATCCGGTCCACATGGGGACGGAGTGGGCCCGGACAAATGGCGAAGCAGCGCTCGATGCCCTCGACGCCGACCCCGAGCCGGCCATCCATAGGGACTGGGGCCTCCGCCGGGGGACCGCCTGTCCTCTCGACCGCCACTCGGTAGCGGCCCGACTGCGTTCGGTCTGCAGGCTTTCGGTGCATCAGAAGAGCTGCTGCACCGACGCGATGTCTCCGTCTGCACCCGAACGCAGCCGGGTGCGCGGTCCGTGGTTTGTGTGCGGCGAGGACGCGGTCAGGCCGATGCGCGTGTTGTGCCGGGACGTTGTGCCGGTCCGCCTACTCGGGCTTGGCGCCGAAGAAGGTCGTGTCGTCCAACGCGAGGACCAGGGACAGCAGTGCGCCCGCGTAGCTGTACTCGCGCATTCCCATGAACTGGCCGGAGACCAGCGGTGTGAAGGTGGACTCGCCGGGGCCGATGACCGGGCCCCGTGCGGTCGTCGCCGATGCCTTGATGTTGGCGAAGTGCACCTCGACCACCGGTTTGCCGGTGTCGTAGAGAGCGAAGGGGACCGAGTGGCTGGTGGTGGTCAGCCCGGCGGGATTGACGATGTATCCGTCCACCCGGTCGCTCGATTCGTGGATGTACTCGAGGATGTCGCCCTCGTGGTTCGACAGGAAGCGTTCCACTACGACGCCGAGCCGGGCGCCCCAGTCCATGACGAACTCCTTGAGGCCCTCGGCGGATGCGTTGGGGCCGTACATCCGCTTGTTTCGCCGTGCGAGATTGGAGACGTTCGGGCCGTCAATCACGGCGATTGAGTAGCGCTGGTCGTTTGTTCGCAGTCCTGCGATGGCAGACGTACTTGTCGTCACTTTGTCGGCTCGCTTTCGTGTTGTGCGTTCCACGGGTGGGGCGTCATCGATGCTCACCAGGAGAAGGCCAGTGCCGCCGGCGTCTGTGCCGTGGTGGGCACGGGGCCGACGTGTCGGACGAAGCCCAGGCCGGGAACTCCGGCTTTCTCAAGCCAGTTGGCCGTGTCGACGAGGGCGGAGAGGTCGGTGTCGGTGTCGTAGCCGGCCAGTTCGAGGGCCTGGACGGCGTCCTCGGTGCAGACCCCGCCACCGCGCTGGCCCGGCATCGCGGGATGGCCGCCGCTGCCGGCGAGGGAGACGTCGATCGTGCCTGCACCGAGGGCGGCGAGTTCCAGGACGTTCGCAATGCCGAGGCCTCGGCTGTCGTGGACCTGGACGGTCACCGACCGGAGCGGCACGTACTGAGATGCGGTTTCGAGCATCTCGCGGATCTGGGGCGGGGCGGCGTAGCCGAAGGAGTCGGCCAGGATCCACTTGACCACGCCGATATCGACGAGCCGGCGGGCCAGTGGCTCCAGTTCGGCCGGGCCGCGGGCGGGACCGGTGGGGCCGCCCCACGCGAAGATGACGTAGGTGCTCAAGGTGATGCCGAGGTCCGCGGCCAGGGAGGCGAGGCGTTCGAGTTCGGCGAGGGAGTCGGCGGTGCTGCGCCCGATGTTGGCGCGGGCGAAGTCCTCGTCCGCCGAGAGCAGGAAGGCGGCGGAGTCGGCGCCCGCGGCGGCGGCGGCGCGCAGACCTCGTTCGTTGCCGATGCAGCAGCCGAGTGTCAGGTCGGGTATCGCGCGCATGGCGGCGAAAACGTCGGCGGCGTCGGCGAGCCCGGGAACGAGGTCGGGGCGCACGAACGAGGACAGTTCGAAGTCCTGGATCCCGGCGCTGACGAGGCGTTGCACGAGTTCGATCTTCAGGCTGGTCGGTGCCTGGTGTGCCTGGAAGGTGAGCCTGGGTGTGATCTCGCGCAGCCGGACGATGGGCCGGGGCGTGGTGCCGGGTGATGGGGGAGGAGGTGGTGTCATCGACGTGTGTCCTTCGGCTGGGGTCAGTGGTGGCGGGTGGGGGTCAGGCCGGCGGCTTCGGCGTCCCAGTCGTCGTCGGTGAGCCCGGTCTCCCTCAGTGCCGCCTTGCGGATCTTGCCGGTGGGGGTGGCGGGCATGGCGTCGACGAGGCGGTAGTAGCGGGGCACCATGAAGTGCGGCATGGACCGGTCGCAGTGCGTGAAGAGGTCCTTCAGGTCGAGTTCGGTGTTGTCGGCGACCTGGACGACGGCCATGACCTCCTGCTCGCCGAGGTCGGAGGCCACGCCGATTGCGGCGGCCGCGGACACGGCGGGATGAGTGAGCAGGACGGCCTCGACCTCCTGGGAGGACACGTTCTCGCCGCGGCGCCGCAAAGCATCCTTCTTGCGGTCGACGAAGTAGAAGTAGCCGTCCTCGTCGGTGTAGCCGAGGTCTCCGGTGTGCCACCACAGATCGCGGGAGGTCTCCAGGGTGGCGTCGGGCTGATGGTGGTAGCCGGAGAACATGATGTGCGGAACGCGGGGCCGGTACACGATCTCCCCGACCTGCCGGGGCGGCAGGGGGAAGCCGAGGTCGTCGTGGACCTCAAGGAGGGTCGTGGCCGAGGGGACGCCGATGGAGCCGATTTTGCGTTGCCGTAGGGGATTCCAGGTGATCGTCTTGATCTCGGTGAGGCCGTAGCCCTCGACGACATGCACTCCGAAGCGTTCCTCGACCGCGGCCAGGACCGGGGGTGGAGCCGGCGCGGCGAAGACTTTGCGGGCGGGATGGTCGCGGTCGCGGCCCGACGGGGGCTGGGCGAGCAGCATGGGCAGGACGGATCCGAGGGCGTTGAACTGTGTGACCTCGTGGCGGCGAATGTCGTCCCAGAACCGGCTCGCGCTGAACCGTCGGCCGAGCACGATGGTGGCGCCGGCGGCGACGGCGTGCAGGGAGAGGTTGAATTTCGCGGCCCCGTGGAACAACGGCAGGCATGTGTAGAGCCGTTCGTCGGAGGTGGTTCCCATGGCCACGGCGAACTCGTGCGCGGCGACCACCGGCATCAGCGCCGGATAGACGGCGCCCTTGCTGCGTCCGGTGGTCCCGGAGGTCAGCATGATCGCCATCGGGTCGTCCAAGGCGACCTCGGGAAACGCCGTGGATGCGTCGCCCCGGCCGATCATGTCGTGCCAGGTGAGGATCTCGATACCGGGCAGCGGCACGTTGGCCGGGGCGGCGTCGGTCAGCAGCACGATCGTGCGCAGTGCGTGGGGGCGTTCCGGCAGGGTGGCGACGAGGTCGAGCAGCCCGGGCTCGGTGAGGAGGACCTGCACGTCCGTGAATCCAAGGGCGTGTTCGAGGAAGGTGCCCTTGTAGGCGGTGTTCACGGGTACCTCGACGAGGCCGGCACGGGCGATGCCGAAGAAGGCGACGAGGGCTTCGGTCCGATTGGGCAGGAACACTCCGACCGATGAGCCGGGAGCGGCTCCGAGGCCGAGCAGCCCTCGCGCCACGGCCGAGGCCGCGGCGTCCAGTTCGGCATAGGTGAGTTGCTCGTCCTCAAAGAGCAGGGCTGGTTTGTCGGGGGTGCGGCGGGCGCGGTCGGCGAGTAGCCCGCCGACGGTGCCGCCTCCCAGTGATGGGAGGTCGAGCATGGTCAGAGCTCCTTCTTGGCGCGCAGGAGGAAGGCTTCCAGGGCGGGGTCCCAGCCGGCCTCGGCGCCGGTGGTGACCAGGAATGTGCCGACGCCCAGGTCGTGGTAGGTGCCGAGGGTGTCCAGGATCTGCTCCTCGGTCCCGACGAGAGCCTGGGAGTTGGCGAAACCGCCCAGCAATTTGGTCAGGCCGGTCCAGAAACAGGTGTCGTGGAGTTCTTCGTCGGTCAGTGCCAGTGCCCGCTGCCGGCCGACGGAGTTGTCGGTCGCCGACGAGCGCAGGAAGGCGTGGCTGCCCTGGGCCTCGGCGATCTGCCGCTCGACCGAGCGTGCCTTGGCCCACGCTTCGTCCTCGGTCCTGCCGAGAAACAGCCGCAGGCTCAGCGAGAACTCGATCTGGCGCGCGTAGCCTTCGGCGGCGGCGCGAACCCGGGCGATGCGCTCCCGTGTTCCTGAGAACGGCTCTCCCCACAGCATGTAGAGGTCGGCATGCCGGGCGCCGAAGTCCACTGCGGCGTCGCTCTCCCCGCCCATGAAGATCGGGACCTGCCCCTGGGCCGGGCGGGTGAGGAGCTTGACGTTTTCCGCGGCGTAGAAGCGGCCCTGATGGTCGAACGACGACGGCTCGGTCCAGGTGCGGCGAACCAGGTCGAGGTATTCGATCGCCCGCTCGTACCGTTCCGACTTCGGGGTGTGATCGCCCTCGCGGTGCAGATCCTTGTCCGCTCCTCCCACCACCACGTTGATCGCCAGTCGCCCCTGTGCCAGGACGTCCAGGGTGGCGAAGTACCGGGCCGCCGCCGTCGGGGCCATGACGCCGGGGCGGTGAGCCACGATCGGCGAGAACTTCTCGGTCATCGCCAGCATGTATGGCGCCATCGCATGGTTGTGGGGCCAGATCGATGAGTAGCCCACGAGCACTCGATCGATCGCCTCCGACGCGTCGAGCTCACGCACCCGCTCGGCGAGCTGGGCGGGGTCGGTCTCGCCCGGCGCGAGCGGTTGGAGTCCCGTGAAGAAGTCGACCACGACTCACTCTCCTCATATTAGGATGCTCACACTATATAAGCATGCTGGCTATTACTTGGTCGTGATCTGCCGGAGGGCCTCCAGCACGGGAACCGTGACCTCGATCGTTCCGCGACGCAGGGTCTCCGCTCTCAGGGCGGCCGAGCGATCGAAGGGGACCCGGACCGCCGAACCGCCGTCGACGGGGCGGGTGTTGCGGACGGACGTGGCGAATTCGGCCGCGCGGGCGCGGAAGTCGGCCGCGTCACCAAGCTTCGACGGGTCGAGAACGACGGCCAGGAAGCCGCAGTCGGAGACGCCGACGGGAGCCGCCGAGGCGCCGGCGAGCATGCCGAGAAGGTGGACGACGAGGGCGAGCCCGGAACCCTTGTGCCCGCCCCAGACGGTGAATGCACCCTGCAGGGCTGCCGCTGCGTCGGTGGTCGGCCGGCCCGCGGGATCGAAGGCCTTGCCCGCGGGCAGGGCCTCATCGAGCCGGGCCGCGAGAGTCACCTCCGCGTGGGTGATGGACGAGGTGCCGATGTCCCAGATCAGCGGGCCGTCGGCAGTGGGGAAGCCGAACGCGATGGGGTTGGTCCCGAACCGGGACTCGGTGCCCCCGTACGGAGCGACGAGGGCAGGTGCGCTGCCCGCGATCATGCCGACGAACCCGGCGTCGACGATGCGCTCCAGGTAGTACGAGAACATTCCCGTGTACCAGGTCTGACGGGCTCCGACCATGGCCATGCCGTGGGCACGGGCCTTCTCCACTCCGATCTCCGTCGCGCGGGCGGCGACGAGGTATCCGACCTGGTCCCCGCCGTCCAGGGCCGCCGACACCGGGGACTCCTGGACGACCTGTATCGGCTGCGGCGGCTCGGTCGCGCGGATCCGCTCGACGATCGAAACCGCGCGGGCCAGTCCGGCATAGGACAGTCCCCGCAGCTCGCAGTCCATCAGGTGGTCCGCGATGACCGCGGCATCCTCCGGCGTGTAACCCACGGCGACCATCGCCTCGGTCACGATGTGGCGGGCCTCGTCCAGCGGCAGACTGGCCGTCGGTACGGAGGCGGTGGTCGGGTCGGGCATGGCAGAACCTCCATGTAAGGATGCTGTCTAAACTTGTAGCGTGGACACGACTACGGACCAGCCGGACTACCTGACCGACGCGGTCACCCGCCTTGAGCGTGCCGTGGCGAACATCGGGGCCTTGAGGCTCAAGCCGTGGAGGATGACGCTGTCCGGCTACGCAGCCCTCAAGATCCTTGAGCGGCAACCCCATGTGTCGCTGGCTCAGCTCTCCCGGCGCTGCTTTGTGAAGTCGCAGACGATGACCAGGATCGTCGCCGAGCTCGAACGCAGGGAGTGGGTGGAGCGCAGCCCACACCCGGAGAGTGAGCGGGCCATCTCGCTGGCCCTGACCCCCGCGGGCCGTGCCAGCCTCGCTGAGATGGCGGCCGAGGTCGACAAGATCGAATCTACGCTGGGGGCGGAGCTGGAGCCCGGCCAGTTCCCCGAACTCGTCGCCACCCTCCGGCGATGCGCCGTCGCGGTCGAGGCCGAGATCAAGGATGCGCGCCGGGCAGCACGCCGGAGCTGACCACTCAGACCGGCTCGGGTGTGACCGCCGTGGAACGCTGCGGTGCGCTGGGCACCAGCACACCGTTCAGGCCGAGGGCAGTCAGTCCGCTCAGCACTGCCGAGCCGATGAGGACGAACGCGCCGGCGCGATTGTCCCCCGTGGCCTGGACGAGCCACTGGGTCGCGTAGATGACGGATCCACCGAAGATCGCGACGGCCACATTGAACCCCAGCGCCACGCCCGTGCCGCGCGAGTGCACCGGGAACAGTTCTATGTAGGTGATGGGGGCGATGCCCGAGTAGAACGACGGGCCGGCGGCCAAGAGCACCGCGCAGAGAGCGAGCAGCCAGGGGTTCGACGCGGCCGTCAGCGCCGCCATCAGCGGATACGAGACGACCAGGATCACCGCGGTCGCGATGAGCAGGGCCCGGCGGCGCCCGATCCGGTCCGACAGTCGCCCGCCCGCGAGGACGAGCCCGATGCCTACGGCCAGGGCGCACCCGACCACGGCCGTCGCCGTCACTGCGGAGAAGTGGAGCTGGATGATCAGGTTCTGCACGTAGGTGAACGCCAGGTAGAAGCCGACGGCGTGAGTGGCCGCCACCCCGATCAGCAGGAGGGCACGCCGCACTCTCCGGTCGACCGGCGGCTGCTCCTGCATGCGGCCGCGGACCGCGACGAACTCAGGGGTCTCGCCCAGCCGGCTGCGCAGGTAGAGGCCGATCACCCCCAGTGGGAGCGCCAGCAGGAACGGCACCCGCCAGCCCCAGGACTGCATGGCTGTGGCGCTCAGGGACAGGTTCAGGCCCACTACGACGAAAGCGCCGATGAGCAGACCGGCGAGGCTGCCCATCTGGACACGGCTGGCCATCTCGCCCTTGCGGTGCGCGGGCGCGAACTCGGCAGCGTAGATGATCGCTGTTCCGTATTCTCCGCCCGCCGCGAGCCCCTGCAACATGCGCAGGACGACCAGCAGGATCGGAGCGGCAATCCCGATGGTCTCCGTGGTGGGCAGCAGTCCGATGAGCGTGCTCACCACCGCCATGCCGATCAGCGTCAGTACCAGAGTGGGCCTGCGGCCGAGGCGGTCGGCCACCGGGCCGAGGAGCAGCCCTCCGAGCGGCCGGACGACGAAGGCGGCACCGAACACCGCGAACGTCGACAGCAACGCCACCCCGGGAGTCGCGTCGGGGAAGAAATTTTTCGCCAGCACCGCGGCCACGAAACCGTATACCGCGTAGTCGTAGTTCTCGACGGTGTTGCCGATCGCGGCGGCCAGCGTGGTGCGTCGCAGAGTGCTTGCACTTGAGGGTTCTGCTTCGGGCAGTGCCGTCATAGCGACCTCTCCTTCGAGGCGATGAAGCAGTGGTGTGCGCAGCTGCACGGTGGCCGAGACGTTAACCGAGTCGAAACCGGAATACAAGCATGCTTACAATTCATTCGGTAGCTGAGATACTGTCCTGGGACGCTCACCCGCCACCGCAAGGGAAGGGAGGACTCATCGATGACAGACACAACTCCGTCGACGTCGACGCATCCGGCGCAGGACGGTGATGCCGCGGACCAGATCTCCGTCCGGGCCGTCATCGAGCGGTACACCTACGCGATGGACCGCCGCGACGAGGCACTCATGCGCAGTTGCTTCACCCCCGACGCCGACCTGTCCTACTTCGGAGGCCTGCGCCGCTTCACGGGGAACGAGTTCGCGGACACGTTCGTGTCCTCACTCGAGCCGTTCGGATTCATCGACCACAGCATCAGCAGCCTGCGGATCACGCTGGACGGTGACATCGCGACGGCGGACATGCACCTCTGCGCGACGATGGCCCTCAAGAACGAGCCGTCGGTCCTCATCCGCTGGGTCGCGGTGACGGACAGGCTCGTCCGAGATCCCTCCGGCTGGCGGATCGCCGAGCGCCGTCATGTGCCCTTCCTGCAGTACGAGTCACCGACGACGGCGATCGATTTCCCAGGTGTGGGCGGCACGGACCCGGACGGGGTCGATCCTTAGGAGACGGCGTGGCGTCCTTCGGTCGCGGGGAGCGACCTGACCATGCCGCCCCCGCTCTCCACGGTGCCGCGCAACGGGGCCTGCAACTCTGGCACAGCTGCAGCCCATGGCTGACCAGCGAGGGCGTTTCTTTCCGATCATCGGATCGTTGGTCTGGCCGTGCCGTTGACTGACGCGCAGTGGGCGCGGATAGAGCCGTTGTTGCCTGATCGGACGCCGAGGCGGGGCGGGCGGTGGCATGACCATCGGCAGGTGATCGATGCGATCGCCTGGAGGTTCCAGACTGGGTCTCAGTGGGTGCACCTCCCCGCCGAGTTTGGCTCGTGGACGGGCGTCTATACGCGGTTGAGGAACTGGGCCATTGACGGCACCTGGGAGCGTGTCTTCACCGCGCTGCTCGCCCAGGCCGATGCCGACGGCGACTTGAACTGGGTCGTCGCGGTTGACTCCACGATGGTGCGCGCTCACCAGCACGCGGCCGGGGCTCGCAAAAGGGGGCCCCGGCCGGGGAGCCCGGCGACCATGCCATCGGCCGCTCCCGCGGCGGGCTGACCACAACGATTCACCTCGCCGCCGACGGCAGCTGTCGGCCGATGGCCTTCGTGCTCACCGCCGGACAGGCCGGTGACGCACCCGCGTTCGCGGACGTGATGGACCGCCTGCGGGTCCCACGCCGGCGCGGACGACCTCGCACCAGGCCGGATGTGGTCCTGGCCGACAAGACATCCCACGCTGATAAGCGTCAAGCTGCGATGGTGGACGGACCTTCCAGAGGTTGGGTTGGGAAGGCTTTCGTCTCGTCGTAGAGCTGTCCGTGTTGGAGACAGTGGAAGAGCATGCCCATGAAGCGGTTGAACAGATTGCGTTGTGCGGCAACGTGACGGTCGCCAGCTTCTCTGCGACGGTCGTAGTGGGCTCTGGCGCCGGGTGATCTGGTGAGGGAGACGAAGGTCCACACGTAGCGCGGCATCCAGGCGGTGATTCCGGTTCCGGCGGATTAGCAGGGCCACCGCCTGCGTCGAGGCGGCCTCGGCGGTCGGCCACCCGCCTTCGACCGTGAGGCGTACAAGCAACGCAATACGGTCGAGCGATGTATCAACCGACTGAAGCCCAGTGGCGCGGCATCGCGACCCGCTACGAGAAGACCGCCACGGTCTACCACGCCGGGCTTCTCATCGCGGGCATCTTCCTCTGGTCCGCCCGCTGAACGAACAAGCAGATCACAGCCGGAGGCTTTCTCCTTGCGGATCGAAGCAGACGAGTCCGTGCTCGCGAGCCAGCGTAGCGGCGTACTCAGACACTTCCTCCGCCTTGCCATGGGCCATGAGCAGGTACACGATCGGGCCCGATGCCTCCTCGATGACCGGCGGGGACGCCCATACGACACTGCGGTCGACGTCGTCCGGATATCGCGCGACGAGCGCTTCCACATACGCCACGATGCGCGGCGCCGGAGGCACGACGACATCGTCCGACTCCAGGTAGCGCTCGTAGAGCTCGTCGTAGGTCAAGCCCGCTTGGCCGTCGTCGAGTGGACGGTCGCCGTCCCACACCGCAAGGTCATAACTCACAAGTGCATCGTCGCAGGCAGCGGTCCCGTCGGCGCCAGCAGGCCCCGCAGTCGAACTGCCACCAAGTGATCCGTAAGAGAGCTCCTAGTCTAGGGGGTCCGTGCGGATCAGGGGGTCGGGTGCTGAACCGGTCGTTCGTGGGTGGCAGTCTGTGGCGATGAGACCCTGGAATACATCCACCGAGGATGATCTGCGGCGTCTGCTTAATGAATGGGATCCCATCGGCGTCGCTGACGATGTGCAGGACGAGTACGACTGCATGCTTGCTCCCCTGCTCCAACGGCTCCGTGCCGGTGCCGGCCGGACCGAAATCGGGGAGTTCCTGCGTCACGAGCTGGAAGCCCACTTCGGTGTCGACCCTCTGGGCATACGGCCGGACACAATGGCCGTCCGCGTGGTCGACTGGTGGAAGTCGGGCTGGCCCGGCTGGTGACGTGGCCAGCCCATAACCGCTCCCTTCCGATCGCCGGATCGTTGGTCTGGGTGTGCCGTTGACTGACGCGAAGTGGGCGCGGATGGAGCCGTTGCTCCCGGATCGGATGCCCAGGCGGGGTGGTCGGTGGCGGGATCACCGTGAGTTGATCGACGCGATTGCGTGGAAGTTCCAGACCGGATCGCAATGGGTTCACCTTTCCGAGAAGTACGGCAACTGGCGAGGTGTCTACAACCGGCGCGGATGTGGGCCGTGGACGGCACCTGGGAGCGGGTTTTCACTACGCTCATCGCGCAGGCCGACGCGAGGAGGACCTTGGACATCGTTATTTTGGTCGCAGCACGAGGAATGGGACTGCGACAGTGATCTCTATGGAACTCCCTCCTGACACCGTGCTCGTCTTCGACCGCGACGAGGACCTCCTCGTCTTCGAGTCCTTCGTCCACGCTACGAACTGGATCGAGGCGATAGACGTAGATGAAGGTGAGTACACAGCGGCGTACTCACCAGACGGTGGCGTGTTGGCGCTGACTGCTCCCGAGGGCCCAGAAGGATCGATCGTTCTGGCCAGGACCAACATCGTGGACCTGGGCGACCTGGAGCAGAGAGTGGCCCGCTACTGGCTCCGCCACCAGGCAGGTCAGCCCCCGCGTGACCCGCTGCAATCAGCGCGATTTCTGATCGAAAGAGATAACAAGCCGCGCAGGAGTTGGATGGGCCGGCTCACCGGCCTGCTGCGACGCGACACTGCGCAAGGCGGCGGTAACTGATGAGCGCTGCGGCGATGCCGACGACGGCGAGGAAGTGCTCGGCTTTGCGTTCATAGCGGCGGTGCAGGCGTCGGCATCCGGCCAGCCAGGACACCGTTCTCTCCACGACCCAGCGGTGGCGGCCCAGCCTCTGCGAGGACTCGATGCCTCTGCGGGCGATGCGATGGCGGATGCCCCGCTTGCGCAGCCATGGGCGCAGGTGGTTGTAGTCGTAGCCTTTGTCGGCGTGGAGCTTGGCCGGGCGCCGGCGACGCGGGCCGCGCCGCGAGCGGATCGGCGGGATCCCGCGCACCAGTGGCTTCAGGCCGAGGCTGTCGTGCATGTTGGCACCGGAGATGCCCAGCGACAGCGGCAGACCCTTCCGGTCCGTGATCAGGTGGATTTTCGATCCGCTCTTGCCACGGTCGGTCGGATTCGGTCCGGTCAATGGCCCCCTTTTGTAGCCCTGAGGCTGACTGAGTCGATTGTGCACCGAGACCAGTCCAGCTCGCCGCGGGCGCCGAGCTC
Organism: Streptomyces sp. SAI-135; assembly: GCF_029893805.1. NCBI lineage: Bacteria > Bacillati > Actinomycetota > Actinomycetes > Kitasatosporales > Streptomycetaceae > Streptomyces > Streptomyces sp. SAI-135. Next base: position 126,904 of record NZ_JARXYP010000001.1, on the reverse strand, counting down.
GTCCAGGAGGGTGCGGTGGAGCCTGGCCCACACCCGGTCCCGGCTCCACCGGGCGAAACGCCGGTAGACCGTCGGCTAGGCCGGGCCGAACACGGGGGGCAACTGCCGCCAGGTACACCCCGAGGTGGCTACGAAGATGATCGCCGCCAGGCATTCGCGGTCACCCGCCCGCCGACGGCCGCCGCCCTGCGGACGTATGACCTCCGTCGGCGGAACCACCCGACGGAACATCGTCCACAACTCGTACTGCACCAACCGCTCCATCAGATCCGTCATGCTCAGCTCAACGATAGATCACGCCAAGGGAAACGACCCCTTAAGCCCGAAGACCGCCTCGCTGGCCTGCTGTTGCTCCTCTATGCCCAGTGGCTCGCCGCGATCTCGCGGCTCACCGTCGGCCACATCGAGGTGACGGCCGGAGCCGTCCGCATCCACCTCGGCGCCGTCCCGGTCGAACTTCCGGCACCCGTCGCTGAACTCGCCCTCCGACAAGTCGCGGTCCGCCGCAGCCATGCCGGCCTTGCCTGGACAGACTCCCCCTGGCTGTTCCCCGGAGGCCACCCGGCCGTCCGATCAGCGCCTGGGCCATGGGCGAATGGCTCCGCAAGCTCGGTATCCGTCTCGCGGAAGCCCGCTGGACCGCGCTCTTCCAGCTCGCCACCGAGCTGCCCGCAGCAGTCCTCGCACGCACCCTCGGCATCGACATAACCGCCGCCGTCAAGTGGCAGCGGGCCGCCGCCGGAGACTGGGCCGCCTACGCAGCTGAGGTCAGCCACCGGAACAGCTCGTGACGCTCGTGGAAGGCCATTCCAGCACAGCCGCTCGGGCCATACCTGCCGCCATCGCCTCGCCTTCGCCTCCTTGTCGAGCACGCCGCCACCCTCGGCATCGACCTCCAAATCGTCCAACGCACGCACGCCTGGGGCCAGGGGATTCGCCCCGATCCCGAAGCGGTGGACGGTCGAGCGGACCTATGGCTGGCTGATGCTCCACCGCCGCCTGGCCCGCGACTACGAGACCCTCCCTGCCCGCTCCGAAGCCATGATCCACCTCGCCATGACCGACCTCATGGCCCGCCGCCTCACCGGAGAGAACACCGCGGGACTCGGCATCACCGGGTCAAATCCGCATACCAGGACGAAACGACGGGAGAAAACGACCTCTGAGTGCGCAACAGCCGCAATGTTGGAGAGGGCACGCGTGGATCTCTCCGAGGAGATCGCGCAGGAACGGCTCCCGGACGCCGCCCGAAGTCCGCGTGGGAGGCTGTGGTCGCCCCACCACAACTGTTCATCGCCGTGTGACAGCCAGCCCGTCCATACTGAGGCCAGCCCCACCCATCGCGCGGGGCACCGCCACTGCATGGTCCCGCCGGCTACTTGTGTACCGAGAGCGGGATGGGAGGTGCCGGGACGCCGGGCTCTGTCAGTGGGGCCCTCTACGGTTCGGCCATGGGATATACAGCAGATGAACGTGTGGCGGCAGGTCCGGAAGAGAGCCGGTACTTGGAGGCGGTGTTCACACTGGGGGCGCAGGTGGGCACGCATGCCGAGGATCCGGCGAGACCCGTGTACGTCGTCGAGGTGACGGAGGTAAGCCCGATCCGGGTGCCGAGCGGCCGGCTCGTCGTCGCCTCACCCTGGCCGGATGATTCCGACTGGGAGTTGCCCACCCCGGCCGGCCGGGAACTGAAGGACCGGATCCCTCCGGGCGTTCACCGGGTGCAGGCATCCTGGACGGAAGCACCGTTCGAGTACAACGGCGAGCAGTTCGACGGCCGCGAGGCGGTCGCCATCCGCCTGCTTGTCAGCGATGCCCCAGTGGCCTGCTGGGAGGCGGCCCTCGGTGTCGGTGAGAGCATCGAGCGAATCGTCCACGGTAAGCGGCCGGCCTTCGACTCCGAGGAAAACATGGGGAGTTTCGCCGACGCCACCGCCTGGCCATCGCTGACCGAACCATTCCGCCAGGTCTGGCTCGACGTCGACGCGGGCAAGCAGGATGCATCCCTGGCCACCGAGACTCTGGGCGAGTCGTTCGAGCGGGTGAGCGACGAGGCTCTCGGAGCCGACCTCGTGACGTTCCCGGCCGACGGGGGGAGCGTTGTGTGGCTGGGGCGCACGGAGACCGGGAGCATCGCCTCGATCGTCACAACTGGAGCGGATGCCTTCCATAACCGGCTGGTCACAGCCGTGTGAGCAAGGCCTGCTGGACGCCGTCGTAGCCCACCGGGCGCGGTGGGTCAGTGCAGGCGGGCACCCATTCACCGGTCTTGACGATTACTCGTTTCTCTCTGCTTCACGAGGTGTGGTGCAGCCAGCGCTGCAGGGTGGTGTTGATGCTGGCGGGCAGGGCGCTGAGCTGGTCGATGGCGTCGCGGTCCTCGGGCCGCGGGGGGATGCCGGCGGTGGTCAGTGCGGCGTGCAGGGCCAGGCGGCGCTGGTCGCGGGGGGTGATGAGGATGTTGAGGCGCTCGGCGGGGTTGGGCGGCGGCAGCAGGAAGTCGGTGTCCTGCCTGGCGGCCGGGGGCCAGGCGCCTTCCGCCGGGTCGCCGACGTAGGGGTCGATGAAGGTCTGCGGCGTGTGGTGGTTAAAGGCGATGCTCACGTGGGTCTCCTCCAGCAGTGGGTGGATGTGCAGGGGGAGAGCCCCGGACGGCCGTGTGTGGTTGCGGCTGTGGCGGGATGTCACGCCGACGGCGTCATCGGCGGCTCATCGTCTTCTCCGACCAACACAGCAGCACGCCGGCCGTGCGTGACCAGCCGCTCGCAGGCACCGGCACCGGGGGAGAGGCCGGGGCCTGTTACGCACTTTCGGGTGACGACCCGGCACGGGGTGGGGTGGCGTCTGTGGCGGTGGGAGGCGTCCGACCAAGGCGCACATCGGTTGAGGATCTGGCACGGCGTCAACTTGGTGCGTTCGCCGCATAAATGGACGACACAGGGGCCCTGGTGTTTCCGTTTCCTGCCATGCTCGACGTCCCGCACGAGCTCGTCGAGCAAGTTGCCTGGCTGCTCTACGAACACCGGCGCGCACGCAACACCCGTTGGCGCAGACTCGGTTGCTTCCCACTCCAGGCAGTTCGCGGCCGATCGGCTTCGACGTAGCCGGCCAACTGCTTCTGGATGAGCCCTTGGACCAGGTCATGAGGTAGGGCAGGGGCGAATGGGGATAGTCCGGCAGGGTGCCGGCGCGGAGTTCCGCCCGGGCCATCTCCACAAGCGCGGCATGTCCGGCTGGAAGGGTGGGAGCACCGGCGTGGTGAGCCGTACGCGCCGAAAGTCGACGTCCAGTTCCACTGAGCCGCGAAAGCCGGGCTTCCGGGGTCCGTTTTCCGTCCGCGACGTTCGTGGCCTCGGCATGTTCGAGCTGGTGGCCGGATCGGCGCCCTCTCTGTGTCCGGCTCACGGCGTCATTCAGGTCCGAGACCTGGCCAGAGGTGAGATGATCCTCACGCTGAAGTAGAACGTTCTGTCTTGCGAATGTTCGATGGAATTGTCATGCTGTGAAAGACAGAACGTTCGTTTCATCTAGGGGTGAAATTCTCCATGGCTCGTCGAATCCCTGTTCGTAAGACGCTGGTGGCCACCAGCGCGGCCGCCCTCGTTGCGGTCGGTGCCGCAATGGCGGTGCCAGCCACCGCGTCCCCGGCCACGGCCACACAGGAGGCCAAGCCGACGGTGGTGCTGGTGCACGGTGCTTTCGCCGACTCTTCCGGCTTCAAGACGGTGATTGCTCGGCTGACCCAGGACGGTTACCCGGTGCGAACGGTGTCGAACCCGCTGCGGGGTCTGCCCACGGACACCGCCGCAGCCAAGGACGTACTGCGCAGCATCCACGGTCCCATCGTGCTCGTGGGCCACTCGTACGGCGGCGCAGTCATCACCAATGCAGCGGCCGGCGATCCCAACGTCAAGGCGCTCGTGTACCTCGCGGCACTGGTTCCGGACGTGGGGGAGACCCCCTTCGGGCCGTCCGATGTCCCCATCGAGCACCCGGCGCCGCCGCAGTCCCTGGTTGAGGTTCCGACGGTGGCCGCGGACGGGACTGCCGGCGACGACCTGTATCTGGCGCAGGATGGGTTCCGGGCGACCTTCGCCGCTGATGTCGATCGGGCAACCGCCGCGGCGATGGCCGCCACGCAGCGGCCAGTCGCGAAGGCCGCGGTGGGCTTCAAGACCACTGCGGCGGCGTGGCGGACCATCCCGTCTTGGAACCTGATCACCAAGAATGACCAGGCCAACGCGCCGGAGATGCAGGAGTTCTTTGCGAAGCGGGCCAACTCCCACATTGAGGAGGTCAACTCCTCGCACGCCGTCTACGTCAGCCACCCCGACGCGGTCGTCAAGGTAATCGAAGACGCCGCTCGTGGGACGCACTGAAGCGTGCTCTCAACCGCTGTCGCTGTGATCGAGGACATCCACCCGTACGTGCTTCCTCATCTCGCATAGCTGCCGTCGGAAGCCTTCCGGCGTGAGGCAGCTCTGTATGGCGAGCGCGGGCAGGGAGCGAAGTACTGGCTGCAGGTTTTCACCGAGCTGAACAACCCTGGCTCGAGGACGTGTTAATGCTGGTCTGCGTGAGGATGAGCGTGTTCCGCGCGGGACCGTGGCCTGACCCGGTCTGCGACTGACCAAGGTGTCCTGAGCTCCGATCTGTCGGTCATGGTCTCGTGCGGGGCTTGCTGCCGCCGGCCCGGTGGGCGTGTCCCGATAGACATCTCGGGACTTGAAGACGTCAAGCAGCAGCTGCCACTAGTGAGGTCGCGGGCTGCTTGAAGGCATGTTCTTCATCGAAGAGACGGTTGAACAGGTGCCGCTGTGCTTGTGCGTGCCAGTCGCCGACGTCGCGCCGGTGGCGGTAGTGGGCCTGCGCTCCAGGTGATGAGCGCAGGGAGGAGAAGGCCCAGAGATAGCCGACGTGGTGGAGCCGGTTGTTCTTGACCATGCGGCGCCCGACGTAGTGCTTCTTGCCAGAAGCGCGGGTGATCGGTGCAGATCCGGCGTACGCCTTCAGCCCGCGGGCGTCGGCGAAGCGGTTGCGGTCGTCGCTGGTCTCGGCGAGGACACGTGATGCGAGCTGGACACCAAGGCCCGGGAAGCTCAGGAGTATCCCGGCATCGGGATGATCGCGAAAGCGGGCATCGACTGCCTCGGTGAGATCTTCACTGGCCTGGCAGGCTGCCTCGAACTGTTGCAGCAGAGCGAGGAGTTGCTTGCCGAAGGCGTCTTCGACCGCTGCGGGCTGGTGAGCGTACTCGGCCCGCAGGACACCGCGTAGGCGGTTCAGCCTCTTCGTCTTTCTCGGGTGTAGTAGGCAGACGGAGAGATGTCGTGTGGACTTCTTCGCGGGCCTTGTGTACTGCGCCCCACGGCGGCACCGGCCAGCGCGTGAAATCCCCACAGCTTCAACCGCGCGTGCGCGCGTACAGGCTTGCGTATGCGCGGCACGGCCGGGTCTGTACGCTCCCAGACCGTGCACCGCCATCCGCCAACGCTGCCATCAGGACCCCCAAGGGACGGCATCCGCGAAGTGCAACGTGCTGGGAATGGACGTCTTCACGTCTTACGGCGCTGCATGAGTGAGGCGGCTGCCGAACCGGTCAGCCGCCTCCGCCATGCGCTTGGTGGCTCGCTCAGCCGCGGACGATGTTCTGCGCCTGCGGCCCCTTCTGGCCCTGGCCGATGTCGAAGGTCACGTGCTCGCCCTCGGTCAGCTCGCGGTACCCGTTGCCCGCGATCTCGGAGTAGTGCGCGAAGACGTCCGGGCCCCCGCCGTCTTGCTCGATGAACCCGAAGCCCTTCTCGGAGTTGAACCACTTCACGGTGCCGCTGGCCATACCGTCGATCCTTCGTTCATACCTGGAGCAGCCGTCGAACCGGGCATGCTCCGGCCCTGCAACCGCACGAGCCTCAGCTGTTGTACCCCCGATCATTCGCCTTATCCGGCCGACACCACACGCCAAGCCCGCCTGCCTCACGCGAGTGCATCCCTCGCCATCGACGCCTTCTGCTGCGTGTAGCGAGCCCAGTCCAGACCGGGACCCCCAGGCGGCTCGCGACGCCATGCGCGAGCACCTTCACCACGTGCGCCGCGTCCTGCTCGGCGACCACCTCTGACCTGCCCCCCGGCCGCTCTGACTGCCGCGGCGGGCCGGTGAACGCGCCGGGGCGGGCTCACCGACCGCAGATCCTGGCGCACTTGGTGGAGACCAGAAAGGCGCCGGTGTCTGGCGCCGCTCACCGCTTCACCGCGGTCGCGGAGGGCCCCGGGCGCGGATCGAGCTGGGCGCCGGGTAAGCCCCTGAACCTGGTCGCCCGGGACGCGAACGGCCCCCGCGGCCTACGAGGCCGGGTCCGCCACCAACTTCCTCGATAGGGGCGGTCTCGCTTGCTCGGGCCGCTCGGGTGACAGGCGGGTGGACAAGATTGGCACCGGGGCACACAAGGAGTGGGTGGAGCTCACCAACACCAGCCGCTGCACGGTCAACCTCGACGGCTGGACTCTGCAGGATGAGGACGGCCACACCTACACCTTCGACGGTTACCGCCTGGAGGGCCGGGCCACGGTCCGTATCCACACCGGTGAGGGCCGCGACAGCGACAGCGACCTGTACATGGACCGCCGCCACTAGGTGTGGGACAACTACTCCGACAACGCCCCCTGCGCAACGACCACGGCCGCTTCATCGACGACGCCTCCTGGGGCGGACACCGCCACCACCACGGCAGTGGCCGCCACCACTGACCCGCCTTCTTGCACCCGCGGCACGAGGTGATGCCGCGGGACGATGGGGTGTGGCCCCTGCCGGTCCGCCCGGCCGGGGCCGTCGGCGCGCAAGGCCGGTAGTTCGATTGCCGACGCGCGCCGACGGCTCGCCCTCGCGCCGCACACCGTCCCGTTCGACCTCTTCGGTATCCCCCGTGGCCTGCACATGCACGCCTGAAATGCGACCTTGCAACAGCCCTGCGGGACAAGCCCAGTCGCGGGCGGCCTGCAGGATGGTGGACCCGGCGTCGCGCACCTGCCAGCCCGTAGCGTGGGTGATCCCTATTTCGGCCGGGACTTGACGGACTTGCTCGGGGAACGACTTCCTCGGGCATAGCGGCTCGGCGTGCAACGAACGCCGCATGCTGCCGGTCCAACTCGGCACGGCACACCGCGCGGCAGGATGACCGCCCAGCCTCGGCCTTCATTGCGGGAACGCCTCGCTCGTGGGGGAAAGCCACACGTCCGGGTAATTTTAGCGGCCAGCTGCTTCTTCGATGACAGAGGCAACCTTGTCCGGATGCGAGATGTAGACAGCGTGGCTGGACTCGGGGACCTCGGTGATCTTCGCATGCGCCCGTGTGTACATCCAGCGCTCAAGATCCGGGCTGGCGATCAAATCCTTTCCGGCGACAATTCCGTAGCTAGGCTTGGTCTTCCACGCGGCCGTCGTCACCGGTGTGTCAAAAACCTCTGCAGCGACCAGAACTTGCGATTTTGCCATGAAATCGGCCTGACGTGCGGGGAGATCAGCTGCGAAATCAGCATGGAATTTCTGCGGATCGAGCATGAGATACCCGTCATCGGTGGGCTTGATGTCATGGGTGGGAGAGGGGATGCGCTCAAACAGATTATTGAGGCTCTCGCCAATGTCGGGTACGGCAGCTGCTACATAGACCAGCGCCTTCACCTTGGGGTCGTCGCCGGCCTGGGTGATGACCTCTCCGCCGTAGCTGTGGCCGACCAGCACGACGGGCCCGTCCTGCATTGCGATAGCGCGGCGTGTCGCCGCGACGTCGTCCGCCAGGCTGGTCTCGGGTTCCTGGACGATACTGACGTTGTAGCCCTTCGACACCAAGCGGTCATAAACACTCTGCCAGCCCGATCCATCGGCAAGCGCGCCGTGCACCAAGATAACATTGCGGACGTCGGGCGTCTTGCGCTCGACCTGTACAGGCGAGGCATTGCCGTCGGTCGTAACTTCGGCCGTTGCCGGTGACGCCAGAATAGCCGTCGCCGCGATGCTGGCCAGTCCCAGAGTAACCGCGGGGAAAATCTTCTTCATCGTCTGGATTCTTCCTACTACTTAATCGTTCAGCTCGTTGCAGTCGCAGCGAGGAAGTGGAGTCACGGAGGGCAACTTCTTACGTTGACGCCGTAAGGCTAATCGTGGGGTGGTGGCCGCCCCTGACGCCACGCAGGACGCAGAATATGCAACTAACGAACTATGGCCTCAAACACGGCCGAAGACGGGAATATCTGAGCTCCGAGGCGATGACCTGCCTGCGCTTCCGCTACATCGTCTGCGCCGGAACGCGGATTCGTGATGCCGGTTCGCCGCGTACGGGTGACATCGGGCCGCTATTCGACGCTGTGGGTGTCAAGCACGTCCTGGATGGTCACATCGAGCGATTCGAGCCTTACTGAGGAGCTCGGTCCGAGCACGGTGGCGAGGCGGGGGCCAAGTTCGGCGCAGGCGGCGAGCAGCGGCGTCGCGAAGCGGTGCAGGACCGGCTCGGCCATCCGGGAGGGATGACCGGCGATGGCAAGCGACCCTAGGGCATGGCCTGAATCGGGGTCGAGTACCGGGGCCGCGATGCCGTTGAGCGCCGGGTGGTTGGCGGACTGCGAGATGGCGTAGCGCTGGCGGCGAATCTCGGCGAGCTGCTCGGGTAGATCGGTACGCACGGGGTGGCTCTCCGGTGCGAGGAGGACTTCGTCGACCTGTTGGGCGGGGAGGAACGCGAGGATTACTGCTCCCGCGCACCCCGAGGTCAATGGCGAGCGTTCGCCGATGTGCGCGATCGGATGGACGGCTGTGCCAGGGGGGTCGGCACGGAGCACGATGACACGGTGGGCTCCGCTGCGGAGTAGCAGGCTTGTGGTCGCGCCCACGTCGGCGGAGAGTCGCATGAGTACGGGGCGCACGCGGTGCAGGAGTGCGGGACGTGGCCCCACAAGTGAGGCGAGGGCGAGCGCGCGACCGCCCACCCGGTAGCCGCGGCGCCCGATGTGGTCGACGTAACCGTGTTCCTGCAAGTCTCGCAGCACCCGGTAAGCCTTGGTCTGGGGCAGGCCTGCGCGCTCGGCGATCGTCTTCAGGGCGGCTGGCTGCTGCAGGCCGGCGAGCGTCTCGAGGATCCAGAGGGCGCGAATGTGCCCATCCTCGGGCATGATTAGGGCCTTTCTCCGGTGGTTGCATGTTCAGCACCTTGTGTCGTCGAGGATAGCGGGCACCGACGAACGGCGAGATGACGCTGGTCACCTTCCGCCAGGCGTGGAACTGCTCGAACATCGACGTGCCCGTCCCGCTCCAGCGCCCGCAGGGGACCCGTGATCGTCGGCCGATCGCACGCGACGCGGTTGCTGAGATCACGCCCGCACGGAGGGAGTCAGTGCCGGGACCGAGTTGATGAAGGTGTTGAGGTCGCGGGACGTGATCGGGCCGAAGCGGCGGGGCTGCGCCCGGTGCGTGGCACGGCCTCCATCGCGCCTTTCGGGGCCGTGCTTGGGCCGAACGGCCGGGCACGGACGGGCTCGAATCCCGTGTCCTCGCACCGGCCGTGATGCGCCGCGCGAGCCAGGCAGCCTGGCGTCGGCCCTGCCGCCCGCCTTCGAGGCGTTTTGAGCTCTGAATCGTGACAGCTACCTCGACTACGGCCTCGCCCGCCCTGTCGCACGTTCAGGTCCACCGCCTGGTCTGCAGCCTGCTCGGCGAACTCGCGGTCGGCTGGCCGGACATCGTCAGCGGCCCCAAGCCGCCGGCCCGGGCCTGGACGCTGCTGCATACCCGGGTCCAGGCCGCCCCCGCGGGCGAAGTCCAGCAACCGCCGGTAACTGCGGGCGTTGGCCGGGGAATCAGTGCTGGCCAGGACGGCGCCGATGGAGCTGACGGCGGCTGCGGCGAGGGTTTCGCGGTGGGTGTCGACGCCGATGACGCCGTCGATTCTGTGAGCATGGTCATGCGGTTGTTCTCCTCCGGGCGGACGACCGTGACGGCGTCGGCCTGGGTGGAGTCACCACGTGGCGGAACTGCGATGAGTCACGCCGGAAGGCGGACAGGCTGCTGATCAAGCCAACGGGTGGGCCGTGCCGACGCCCGCGTCCGGACAACGTCTCGGGAGCGGCAGTCCCTGACGGGACGCCAGTTATCTGCCCTGTCATGCCGGATCACGAACGTCTAGCCTGGCAGCAACGCATCCCGGTCCGGAGAAGAACTCTCACAGTCATGTTTTTCGCGGTCGTGCAAGAGGGCCGCTGGCCTTCGGGCCCGGCATGACTGTTCCCCCCTGTCGAACGGATGACTTTTGGGGTGGTGTCACGGGCTTGGGAGGCGTCGTTGGAGACGCTGATGAGTGCCGCTGTGTGTCAAGCGGCTGTAATGAGAGCCTTGTGGTACTCGCGTTTGAGGGTGCGATAGACCACGTTCGAGAGACGCCGCTTGAGGGCCCGCCGTGCCTCCGCCGGTGTCTTGCGCTCGGCGATCTTGCGCAGGTAGTACTCCTGTCCGCGGCCACCGTCGCGGATCTGGCAGACGGCAACCATGTGCAGAACCGAGTTGAGGGCTCAATTTCCTCGGGTGTTGAGGGGGTGGCGGGTGTTCTTCCGCTGGAGGCGTCCAGTGTGCAGTACCGGTATGGCTGGCGAAGTGGTGTTCGGTAGGAAGCGGGCGACGTCGCCCACGTGCCCGAGCAGGTTGGCGGCGATCACGGTGCCAGTCCGGGCACTGCGGTCAGCGCGGTGCGGGCGCCGGCCAGGGCGTCACACATCTGGGCCTCGTTGTCACGGACGTGGCGATCGATGCGTCGAAGATCCGCGAGAAGATCTCGGGCGAGATCGCGACGGCAGCACCCAAAAGGTCTGTGCAACTCCTTCGGTGTAGCCCTGCTTAACACCATCGCCGCCACCGCGACCGCCAACTACATCGCCGACCACGGCACCTGCGCCGCCGCCCACTAGGCGGGGCTGGTCCACGGATACGACATGGCGTTCATCGTTGCTGCCGCCTTCCTCGCCGTCAGCGCCCTGGTCTCGTTGCTCCTGGTCCGGACTCGACGGCAGGACACGACGCCCCGAGGCGGACAGGAGGTACTCACGGAACTGGCTGAGGTGATCTGATTCGCAGTGATGAACCGCTCCGGGTCTGGTGGAGGCTCGATTCCCTGAGAGGATCGAGTCATGGCACGTCCGTCCCCCTACCCCGCTGAGCTTCGCGAACGAGCGGTGCGCATGGTTGCTGAGATCCGACCGAACTACCCGACCGAGTGGGCGGCGATGAAGGCGGTCGCGGCGAAGCTGGGCATCGGTGCGGCAGAGACGGTGCGGACCTGGGTCCGCAAGGCCGAGGTGGACGCCGGCCAGCGGCCCGGCACAACGTCCGAGGAGGCCGCGGAGATCAAACGGCTGCGGGCCGAGAACGCCGAACTGCGGCGGGCGAACGAGATCCTCAAAGCGGCTTCGGCTTTCTTCGCGGCCGAGCTCGACCGGCCGTCGAAGCGCTCGTAGCGTTCATCGACGCACACCGCGAGGTGTTCGGAGTCGAGCCGATCTGCCGAGTCCTGACCAGTCACGGACTGAAGATCGCGACGAGCACCTACTACGCCGCCAAGAACCGCACACCCAGCGTCCGATCGGTCCGCGACGCCGAGCTGAAGACGCAGATCAGCCGCGTCCACACGGACAACTTCAGCGTCTACGGAGTGCGGAAGGTCTGGCGGCAGCTGCACCGCGAAGGAATACCGGCGGCCCGCTGCACCGTCGCCCGGCTGATGCGCGACCTGGGCCTGGAGGGCGCCCGACGAGGGAGGAAGATCCGCACCACTCTCCGACACGACGGCCACGAGCGGGCCGCTGACCTGCTCAGGCGCGACTTCACCGCGTCCCGACCGAACGAGCGGTGGGTCGCCGACTTCACCTATGTCCCCACCTGGTCCGGGCTCGTCTACGTCGCCTTCGTCGTGGACGTGTACTCCCGGGCGATCGTCGGCTGGTCCGCCGCCACCAGCAAGCGGGCCAAGCTCGTCCTCGACGCCCTCGACATGGCCTTGTGGCGCCGCGACCGCGCGGGAACTCCCGCTGGAGAGAGACTGGTTCACCATTCGGATGCGGGTAGCCAATACACATCGTTCGCATTCACTGCGCACCTCCTCGAGGCCAGCATCGACGCCTCGATCGGCACCGTCGGCGACGCCCTGGACAATGCGCTCATGGAGTCCCAGATCGGCCTCTACAAAACGGAACTGATCAAGCCCCGCAGGCCCTGGCGCGGCCTCGCCGACGTCGAACTCGCCACCGCCGAATGGGTCGACTGGTTCAACAACCAGCGTCTCCACACCGGGATCGGCGACGTCCCGCCGCACGAACACGAGACCAACTACTACGCTCAACACCAGCCCCAACCGGCAGCTGGAGTCAACGCATAGAGCCTCCATCGATCCCGGAGCGGTTCAGTGATGCAGGTCATGCCCCGCCACCGGGGCCGGCCTGACAGGCGGCCGCCGGTTTCACGGACAGGCGGCCGCCTGGGCGGGCTGCGTGTTGGGCACAGGGACAGGGGGTAAGTCAGCACCCATTCAGGCGAGACGAAACCCGGGGCATCGGCGTCAACATCTTTCGATCTCGCCGACATGATCGTCACCGAGTACAGCCTGCCCCGCGGGACATCGCCAACTCCTTGCTGGCCAAACGCCAAGGTCGCTGACAGTGAGTGCAGGCTTGTCTACGGGACAAAGAACGCGGGGCACTTGATCAGGAGGCCGTCCCTGACCGGCACAGGCGGACCAATGCGCTGACGTCGGCGAGGTGTTCCACCTCGCCGACCGTCTTCTCGATGGCTGTCACCCGGTCCTCGGAGAGGACTCGGCCCGCGTTGCTGCGGAACTTGGCGCTGACCTCCGCCGTAGTAAGCAGGTTTCCGGGGGTGCCGCTGGAGGTCGCGATTCGCCGGCGTACCTCCCGGCCGTCGGTCAGGCGCAGGACGACCTCGCCGGGGAAGCGGGCCGGGAAGTCGCTGTTTGGGTCCGGCGGGCAAACTGTTTTGGCGGCCAGTGCGAGCACGTCGGGGTGATCAAGCGGCTCGTCGTAGAACGTCGTGAGGTCGATGCGGCCCGCAGTGAGCGCCCGAGCCACTACGTACTGCACGCTGAATTGCGCCTCGTACAGGGTCTGCGGCCGCTGCTTGCGCGCGGCGGGCTCGGTCACGGCGGGCATCATCCGCGGGGTCGTGGGGCAGATGATCTCGGCTACGTCTTCCGGGCGCACCGGGGTGCCACCGAGTTCGGTGTGCAAGGCGAGCGCCGCGTCGATGAAGGCGTGCGTGAAGTGGCAGCAGGGGTATGGCTTCAGGGCGATGTCGGCACAGGACCAGCGCTTTCCGAGGTCTTCCAGGCCCAGGTCGATCTCGTCCGCCGACAGGCCCAGGTGACTGGCGTACAAGCCGAGGGGGCCATCGAGGACGCTTGGGGGACCGGCGAAACCGGCCGCCGCGAGCCCGGCGGCCACGATGCCCGAGTGGGCTGCCCAGCCGGGGTGGAGCCGCTTGAGGGATGAACCGGCCAGTTCCAGGGTGCCTGCTGCCTGGCTGCCGCAGATGCCGAGTGCTGAGACGGTCGTCGGCCCGTCCAGGCCGCGCAGCCGGGCCGCCGTGGCCGCCGCCGCGAAGGTGCCGGCGATGCCGGTCGGGTGGAAGCCGCGGTCATGGAACAGGCCCGCTCCCGCGCCGGCAATTCGGCAGCCGACTTCCAGGCCGACGATGTAGGCGACCAGGAAGGCTTCCCCGTCGGCGTGCTGCTCTTCCGCCACAGCCAGGGCCGCCGCCAGGGCGGGTGCTGTGGCGTGGTAGATGGCGCCGATGTGCGTGTCGTCGAAATCCAGGCCGTGTATCAGCGTGCCGTTGACCAGGGCGGCCGACGCAGCAGGCAGGGGCGTGCCGTGGCCGAGGACGTGGCTGTCCTCTCCTCGGCCGAGCGCTGCGGCGGCATCGAGGACCGGGCGTCCGAAGTCCATGCCCGAGGACGCCAGCGCTATGCCGAGTGCGTCGAGGAGGTGGTCACGGGCCACCGCCTGTACCGCCTCCGGGATGTCGGCCAGGCGCAGACCAACAGTGAAGGTGGCCAGCCGCTCAACGGCCGTTTCGGCGTCGGGGGCCCGGAAGGCCGCAACGGGCTTCTCGGGGGTGCCGGTGGGCGCTTTCGGCATGCTGTTCACAGCGACTCCTTAAGTGACGGAACTGCATGGTGTGTCGACGCGCCTGCCGGTTGCGCGGTGTTCTCCCGCAGGGCACGGCCCGCGGTGCGGATCCCGAAGACGGCGACCGTACCCCCGCCCATCACCAGGACGCCGGCCATGACGGCGAAGAATCCGGAGAAACCGAGCCCCTCGAGCATCGGCGCGAACAGGAAACCGCCGGAGAACACGGCGAGGCGTCCCAGGCCGTTGGACACGCCCTGGCCGAGTCCGCGCAGCGGGGTGGGGAACAGCTCCGGGAGGTATGCGTACAGGAACGCCGTCAGGGTTTGCAGCAGCATGCTGAGCAGGAACCCACACGCGGTCACTACTGTGGCGTTGCCGGTGTTCCCGAACCCCAGCAGTAGTGCCGCGATTACCACTGCCAGGGCAAGAATGGCCCACTTGCGTTCCAGCCGGTCTACCAGCGGCCAGGCCAGCAGAGCACCCGGCACCGCGGCGAACGCGAACACCAGGGTCAGCGTCAGAGCCGCGGTGTGGCTGTAGCCGTGCTCCACCAGCAACGTCGGCACGTAGGCGTTGAACCCGTAGAAGGCGAAGGAGGTCAGCACCAGACAGGCCACACCGACCAACAGGTTGCGGATGTTGGCCCCGCGCAGCAGCTCACGCGGGCTCGCCGGCAGCACCGGCGGCTCCTCGACGGGCTCCGGCAGCGTGCCGTACTGCCGTTCTGCTTCCGCCTCCAGCCGTTCCACCGTCGCCGTGGCCTGCTCGATCCGGCCTTGTGCGCACTCCCAGCGCACCGACTCCGGCAGGATGCGCAGGGCAAGGAGGCCCGGGATGACACCTGCGGCACCGAGCACGAACACCCAGCGCCAGGTGTCCTCGCCCAGAGGGATGACGACCCGGGCGAACGCTGCGGCCACCGGCGCGCCGAGCAGCCCTATCGCCAGCATCAGGGAGACTGATCGGCCGCGGGAAGCACGCGGGAACATTTCCGCGGCGTACACGATCAGCACCCCGGTGGTTGCCTGGATGCCGAAGCCGTTGATGAACCGGGCCGCGATCAGGTAGCCGACGCTGTTGGCGAACGTAGTCAGCAGGGAAGCCGTCGAGAACAGCAGGACCCCGCCGACGATGGTCCGTCTGCGGCCGATCTGGTCGCTGATCCGGCCGCCTGTCACAGCGCCGAAGAACATGCCGAGGAACGTCGAGGATGTGGCGATCCCGATGCTGTGCAGGGAGAGCCCCCACTCCTGGGTGATGGTCGGCGCTACGTAGGAGAAGGAGTAGATGTCGACGATGTCGAAGGCGAAGAGGACACCCAGGACCATGCACCACGTCCGCTGTGAGCGGGTGATACGGGGAAGCGAACTCAACCGCGCCGATGCGGAGTATTGCGTTCTTTCGTTTCTGTGCACTTTCTCTGCTGCAGCCATGCGTGGTCCTCACATCATTGTGAATTCCGGCTCCCGCAAGGCGGCATAGCCGCGCGGCTCGGGCGGGGGCGGAAATACGGACGGTGAAACACCCGGATTGCACTCGGGGTACAGGGTAGATCGAGGGAACTTCCTCATCCCGCGGTGGCGGCGAGAAAAGCACTGAGGCCCGTGGAAAGTAAAGGGGGTTACCGCTCCTGATCATGCCTCGTGGGCTGTGTCACGGAAATGCGCGTCTCGTGCGGCGGCACCGGTTTCCTCGCCGATGCCGATGTCCGCCATTGCAACCGGCGCGAAGGGCACGGGCAAGCGGAGTTGCGGCAGCCGCAACATCCGGTGCAAGCCGGCGGCGGTCAGCGGGTCAGCAGATCCTGGATGGTCACGTCCAACGAGGCAAGCCGCACCGAGGAGTTCGGACCGATGACCGCTGCCAGCCGGGGCGCCAGCTCGCGGCTGGCCGCCTGCAGCGGCCCCGCCAACGCGAGCAGCGCGGGCTTCGGAAGCCGCTGCTCCGGGCCCGCGATGACCAGCGACCCCAGCGGATAGTCGTCGGCCGGGTCCAGCAGCGCCGTGGCGATGCCGTGCAGACCGGGGTGATTGCTGGAGTAGGAGACCGCGTATCCGTGCGCGCGGATCTCCGCCAGCTGCTCCGCGAGGTGGGACCGGGACTCTGCCGGCACATGTTCCTCGATCACTTCGGCGGCCTCCGCCTGCGGCAAATGCGCCAGGATCGACGTGCCGCCGCACCCTGAGGTCAGCGGCGAACGCTCACCGAACAGCACCACCCGTCGCAGCGCGCTGCCCGGTGACTCCTCCCCCAGGACCAGGACTCTGTGGCCGCCGCTGCGCAGGTGCAGCGTTGCGGTCTCCCCGCTGGTCAGCGCCAGCCGCATGAGCACCGGGCGGGCCGACTGCACCAGTGCCGGACGCGGGCTCATCAAAGTCGCCAGCGCGATGGCGCGGCTGCCGACGCGGTAGCCGCTGCGGCCTGCGTGATGGACGAAACCGCCGTCCTGCAGACTGCGCAGGATGCGGTACGTCCGGGTCTTCGTCAGGCGCGTCACCTGTGCGATTGCCGTCAGCGAGGCGGGCTGTTCCATCCCGGCCAGCAACTCCAGTACCCGTAGTGCCCGCAACGCCGAGTCGGATTGCTCGGTCGCCGCCGGAACGCCTGACCCGGTCCTCGTCTCGGGTTTGGTCATGCCGTCGCCCCTCCCTTGCCCTTGCCTGGCTTCTCGGACTGATCCATACCGTCCGTCCCACAGCCGCCGCACCCTCTTGGTTGCGCCGATCGCAACTCTGGTTGCGGCTGCCGACTGAATCGTCCACGGTGCTCATGGGCGCTGTCAATGAATTCCTTCTGACCGCTGTATTCGAGGACGGTGCCGCCTACGGCCGACGCCTTCCGCATATCGACGCCTTCCGTATATCAAGGAGGAACAATGCCTGACGACTCCCGCCGAATGGCACTCATTGCTTTTCTGCAGGCCCAGAACTGTTCCAATTATGTGGGATCTTGGCGTCACCCGTCTTCGATGACGGACTTCCTGTCCGCTTCTTATTTCACCCGTATCGCGAAGACGCTGGAGGACGCCACATTCGACATGGCGTTCTTCGATGACCGTCTGGCCATGCCCGACGTCTACGGCCACAGCCACGAACTGGCCCTCCGGCACGGGATCCGCTCCGTCAAGATGGATCCGACACCGATCCTGATGGCCATGGCGGCCGCGACCACACACCTCGGTCTCGGGGCGACGTACTCGACGACCTACTACGAGCCCTTCCACGTAGCTCGGCTCTTCGCCACGCTGGACCTGATGACCGGCGGCCGGGTCGCCTGGAACATCGTCACCTCCCTGAACGACTCCGAAGCCGCGAACTTCGGACGCACAGGCCACCTGGAGCACGACCTGCGCTACGACAGGGCGGACGAGTTCCTCGAGATCGTGAGTCGGATGTGGACCAGCTGGGACGCCGACGCGCTGGTTCTCGACAAGGAGACCGGCGTTTTCGCCGACCCCGACAAGGTCCGCAGGACCACCTTCTCGGGCAAGTTCTTCGACGTCGACGGTGCCTTCACGGTGCCTCGCTCACGCCAGGGACACCCCGTGCTGCTCCAGGCCGGATCGAGCGGCCGCGGCATGGCCTTCGCCGGTCGCTGGGCCGACGTCGTGTTCACCGCGTACTCCTCGCGGGAGACGGGAGAAAAGCAATACCAGGCGGTCAAGCAGGCCGTGGCCGACGCGGGCCGCGATCCGGCACAGGTGGTTGTCGCTCCCGCGATCAGCGTCATCACCGGCGAGACCCCCGAACTAGCCCGCCGCAACTTTGAGTTGACCGACGCTCTGGCCCGACCCGAGGACAGCCTGGCCCTGCTGTGCGAGGTCCTGAACGTCGACCTGTCCACCCGTCCCTACGACGAGCCGTTCACCGACACCGAACTGGCCGCCATGTCCTGGCAGGGGCTACGCGACCGCGTCATCCAGCTCAGCGGCACTGCGAACCCCTGCGTGCGGGACTTCGTGGAGTACTCCGGCCGCGGCTCCCTGCCCAAGGGCGACTCCACCATGGTGGGCACCCCGCAGCAGATCGCCGACCAGCTCGAGCAGTGGTTCGGCTCCTGCTGCGACGGCTTCGTGCTCAGCGCCTCCTCCGTCCCGGGCACTTACGAGGACTTCGCACGGCTGGTCGTCCCCGAACTGCGGCGCCGCGGCCTGGTGAGGGATTCGTACACCGGCTCCACGCTGCGCGAGAACCTCGGCCTGCCCGCTCCGGCCGAGGCGAACCGGGAGGCCGCGGCATGAGCGCCTCGCTGCCGATCCGGATCTTCACCCCGCAGGGCATGCTCGGCTACGGCTACGACCTGGCCGACTTCCACCGCACCGTAGAGGAAGGCGTCGACCTCATCGTCGTCGACTCCGGCTCCACCGACCCCGGCCCGTACATGCTCGGGCTGGGCAAGACCCTCGTCACGGTGGAGTCCTACGCCCGTGACCTCAGGCCCATGCTGCGGGCCGTCGCAGATCACCGCATCCCGCTCGTCATCAGCTCCGCCGGGGGAGCCGGCACCGACGAGCAGGTCGCCCGGATGACCGACCTGGTGGACAGGCTGGCCGACGAGGAGGGGCTGAGCCTGCGGGTGGTGACCATCGGCGCGGACATGCCCGCCGATGTCGTGGCCGACAGGCTGGCCCGCGGCCTTATCGAGCCGAACGTGCGTGGGGAACTGCCCTCGGAAAAGGACATACGGGAGGCCACGGGCCTGGTCGCGCAGATGGGCGCCGAGCCCTTCCTGGAGATCCTCGCATCCGGTGAACCCTTCGACGTGATCATCGCTGGTCGCGCCTACGACCCGGCGCCACACGCAGCCTTCGCCCTGCACCACGGCGTCGAACCCGGCATCGCCTGGCACATGGGCAAGATCCTCGAATGCGGGGGAGCCTGCGCCGAACCCAAGGGTGGCGGTGTCATCGCCACCGTGCACCGGGACAGCTTCGAGCTCACGCCCTCCGGTCCGGCGCAGCGCTGCACCCCGCTGTCGGTGGCCGCACACACCCTTTATGAGAAGAGCCGCCCCGACCTGCTGCCCGGCCCCGGCGGCGTCCTCGACGTCCGCGCATGCGTGTACGAGGCCGTCGACGAGCGCACCGTCCGGGTCAGCGGCAGCCGCTTCCTGCCCAGTGACCATCCGGTCCTCAAGGTCGAGGGAGCGGCCGTGGTCGGCCACCGCGCCGCCTTCATCGGCGGCATCCACGACCCGATCCTCATCGCCCAGCTCGACACCTTCCTCGAACGCGTCGAACGACAGACGGCCCAGCTCCACCCCGAACTCGCCTCTGGCGCTGCCAGGCTGGCGTTCCACGTCTACGGCCGCAATGGGGTGATGGGCCCGCTGGAGCCCTCCACCGCCGTGCCACACGAGGTCGGCATCCTCGGAGAGGTCACCGCACAGAGCCCCGAACTCGCCCTCGCCATCTGCACCACCGTGCGCATCGGCTGCCTTCACCTGTCCTACCCCGGGCAGATGGCGACCGCCGGGAACATGGCGCTACCGCTCAACCCGATGGAAAGCCCCATCGGCCCGGTGTGCGCCTTCACCCTCTACCACCTCATGGACGCCCGGGACCTCGACCTGTTCCCCGTCGCCCACCGACAGGTGGGCCTGATACCCGCCAAGGAGGCCACCCGATGAGTGCGACCGTCCCGCTCAAGGACCTCGCGGAGGTCATCCGCAGCAAGAACGCGGGACCCTACGAGATCACCTTCGACGTCATGTTCACCGACGCCGACAGGTATGCCCACGTCCGCGACAGCGGCGTCTTGAACCCCACCGCCCTCGCCAGCCTGTACTCGGTGACCGAGAGCGATGTCCGTACCTGCCAATTCTTCGAACCCGCCCTGGCCTTCAAGCTCACCTTGGTCCGGCAGGGCGACCAGGGCAGCGTCGGCGAACGCGACACATTCGGAGCCCAGCAGCACGGACCGCTGCTTGACATTCTCGTACCCGCCCCAGCTCCTGCCCCCGGAAGGGAAGCCCTCGCATGACCGCGTCCACCACGCCAAGCCTGTCCCGCAGCCTCGACACGCGCACCCTGCGCCACGCTTACGGCCAGTTCCCGAGCGGAGTAGTCGCCATCGCCGCCGAGGTCGACGGCGAACGCACGGGTCTCGCCGCGAGCACCTTCGTGCCGGTCTCCCTCGACCCGCCACTCGTTGCCTTCTGCATCCAGAACACCTCAGCCACCTGGCCCAAGCTGGTCTCCGCGCCCCGCCTCGGCGTCAGCGCGCTCGGCGCCGACCTCACCGGTGCCGCCCGCTCGCTCGGCAGTAAGGGCGGCGACCGCTTCGCCGGCCTCGACACCCTCACCTCCGACGCCGGCGCTCTGTTTGTCGAGGGCGCAGCGGCATGGCTGGAGACCTCCGTCCACGAGACTCTCGCGGCGGGCGACCACGCGATCGTCCTACTGCGGGTGCACAACCTGACCGTTCGGCCCGAGGTCAGCCCCATGGTCTTCCATGGCAGCAGCTTCCGCGAATTGGCCGCCGTACCTTGCTGAAGGGGGCACGCCCTCAAGTCGCCCAATGGCTGCGCGAGTTCTGCCCCGGCAGTGCGAGGATCGCGCTGCGACCGGCCCAGACGTTGCCCACACCCAGTCGCGACGCCTCAGCTGCAACGATGCCGCGGCCGGTCGGGCGCTGAGCCGCGCGAGCGGGGAGCCTGCGAAGCGGTGATCGCCGTGTTGAACAAGAGCTGGAAACCGTCGAGGCCGCCCCGGGATACCTCGTCACGGCGGCCCGCATGACGCTGACCGATCCATCCCGGAGCGTTGCTTCACCCCGTCACCGCCGCCACGGCCGCCGCGCTGGCCGACTTGGGCGGGATAGACCCACACCTCGCGGAGGGCCTGCTCGGGAGCTTCCGAGCAGTCGGATACGACGACTCGGTCGCGCTCGGCGAGCGTTCCCACTGATCCGTCGCGACCACCGACGGAGATCTCATGGGCACCATGATCGGGAAGATCTGGCCCACGCATCGGGCCGCCCACCACGCGCGTGGGATGGGCTGCCCCGATGCCGAGTTCTCCTTGGCCTTCACCGCCACGGTAGCCAGCTCCGACGTGACCGAGTGCATCACCGACCTGATGAATCTTCCTGGATGCGCGCAAACGATCCCAGATTTGCGATGCGCTTGCCCGTGGGCAAGGCGGCTACGTATCTGCTCTACGACCTGGGCTCAGGCTGGTCCGAACGGGCGCGCCTGGGTGCATCCTGATAGCGGGCCGCAACCTCGGCTTGTGCTCCAGCTTCAGGGCATGGTGTTGCTAAGCCACCTCAATATCACCGCGGTCGTCGCCGAGGACTTCAACTCTCCCTTCCACTGCACCACGATCCGCTTCGGCCTACCCGCGGTCACCCTCACGGGATCCGCGACCCGGTCACCGACGGCGACACCATCACCCTCGACCTCGAAGCCCGCCTCCTCCGTACCGAGGCGCCGAGGTCGCCTTCAGCCCCGTTTCGCCGGCGACGCTCGAGATCCTTGACGCCGCCGGGCTACTTCTCTGCCACGCCGCCGGTTATCTCGCCGTGCCCTCTTGGAAAGGACCGACCGTGAACCTGGCCATGAACCTGCTCGCGACCGCCCGTTCGCAGCCCCATAACCTGGCGATCAAACTGGACGACTATGTGCTGGACTACGCCGCGCTGCACACGGCCGCCGCCGCCGTGGCCGGCGACTTGCGCGAACGCGGCGTTGAACCGGGCGAGCGGGTCGGTCTGATGCTGCCGAACGTGCCCGCCTTCCCGGTCCTGTTCTACGGCGTGCTGCTCGCAGGCGCGGTCGTGGTGCCGATGAACCCGCTGCTCAAGGCTCGCGAGGTCGAGTACTACCTGAGCGACTCGGGCATGAAAGTCGTCTACGGCTGGGACGGCTCCAGGGACGTCGTGCCCGGGGCCGCCAAAGCCCTGGGGATCACTGGTATCACTGTCCCTGCGATCGGCCCCACCGAGCTCAGGGGCACCCCGATCGAAGTGCCGGTTGAGCGTGCGGACGGCGAAACCGCCGTCATCCTCTACACCTCCGGCACTACCGGGCAGCCCAAGGGCGCGGAGCTCACCCACCGCAACCTGTGCTCCAACGCTGCCACCACGGCCGAGACGCTGATCGAGACCGGCCCCCACGACGTGGTCATGGGTTGCCTCCCCCTGTTCCACGTCTTCGGCCTGACCTGCGGGCTTAACGCCGTAATCCAATCGGGCGCCACACTGACGTTGATTCCGCGGTTCGATCCGGTCAAGGCTCTGGAGGTGGTGGCCCGTGACCGGGTGACCGTGTTCGAGGGTGTGCCCACCATGTACGCGGCGATGCTGAACTGCCCCGATGCGGCGCACGCCGACATGTCCTCGCTGCGCACCTGCATGACCGGTGGCTCCGCGATGCCGGTGGAGATTCTGCGCGGCTTCGAGTCCCGGTTCGGCTGCGAGGTCTTCGAGGGTTACGGCCTGTCTGAGACCGCGCCGGTCGTGTCGTTCAACCAGCCCGGCCGTGAGCGCAAGGCAGGCACCATCGGTTTTCCGGTACGCGGCTGCGAGATGCGCCTGGTCAACGACGACGGTGAGGATGTCCCGGCCGGTGAGCCCGGTGAGATCGCCATCCGTGGTGAGAACGTCATGAAGGGCTACTGGAACCGTCCCGACGCCACCGCCGCAGCCATACCTGACGGCTGGTTCCGCAGCGGCGACATCGCCACCAAGGACGCGGACGGTTACTACACCATCGTCGACCGCAAGAAAGACCTGATCATCCGCGGCGGCTACAACGTCTACCCCCGCGAGGTCGAGGAGACCCTCTACGAGCACCCCGCCGTGGCCGAGGCCGCAGTGATCGGGATCAAACACGCCGAGCTGGGCGAGGAGATCGGCGCCGCGGTGGCCCTCAAGCCGGGCTTTGAGGCGGACCCGGAGGAGCTCAAGAACTTCGTCCGGGACCGTCTCGCGGCGTACAAGTATCCCCGCTCGGTCTGGCTCGTCGACGCCCTACCCAAGGGACCCACAGGCAAGATCCTCCGCCGCAAGGTTGAACGCTCAGAATGACATGCGGAGGACCTCGTCCGGCTGCCAAAGCGAGTCGGTCTGGCCGAGCTCGTACCCCCTCAGGAGCTTCCGAACGAGTCGGCTGCGGTGCTTTACTGATCTTTTCGTAAGTTCGGTGGGTGTGGTGGGCGGCTGGTCAGGCCGGTATGGGCGAGGAATGACCATGGCAGTCGGGGGTTGGCGTTGATGCGGTGGATGCCTTGCTCGGTGGCGTCGGCGACATCGGCGAGGTGGTCGCCGGCGAGGTTGGCGAGTTCACGCTTCTTGAGCGAGGACCACAGCAGTTCCACCGGGTTCAGTTCGGGAGCGTAGGCGGGTAATCGTTCCAGGGTGAGCCAGTCCTGTCCGGCGACCCAGGCCCGCATCGCCCGGCTCCAGTGGGCGGACAGGCCGTCCCAGACCAGGACCACCCGCTCGCCGCGGTAGAACACCTTCACCTGTTCCAGGACCTCGATGAGCCCTGCGGTGTCGTAGCTGCCGGGCTTGAGGTGGAAGCACAGGCGGGCCCCGCGATCGGGGTCGGTGGAGTGGTAGCCCAGGGCTCCGGCCATCGACGCGCGCTTCCAGTTCAGCCGGTGCCGCAGGATCGGAGTCCGCCCTCGGGGCGAGTAGGTGCGGCGGATCTGAGGGAGCAGGGAGACGCCTGATTCGTCGAGGAAGACGATCCAGGCACGTGTGTTCACGGCCCCCTTTTGATGCGCGGCCACTCGTGCGCGATCCAGCGGGCGATCTCCGACTCGTCCCGCTCGACCGCCCGCCGCTCGGGCCGTTGCAGGCTCCATCCGAGCCGGCCGGTCAGCAGCCGCCACACCGACGCCCTCGACAACACCACCCCCGTTGTCCGGGTGACGACCGCGCCGACTCGTTCCAGGGTCCACAGGTCGGCCTCGAAACCATGAGCCTGGGCACCTTCCTCCAACGCGGCCCGGACCATCTCGACCTGGGCGTCGTCCAGCTTGGGTGGCCGTCCGGTGGCTGCCCGTCTGCGCAGGCCCGAAGCACCGTCTTGCTCCCACACCCGCCGCCAACGCCGCACACTCTCGGCACACACCCCCACCGCCCTCGCGATCTCCGCATTCGAGACGCCGCCCTCGAACAACTCGACTGCCCGAACACGACGCGCCTCCGCCAACTGAGGCCGCGACAAGGGAGGAAGGGAGGAGCCGGCAACCGAAGGGGAAGGGTGATAAGCCACCCCGACAGCCTCCCACCCACACAGCCACCACACCCACCGAACTTACGAAAAGATCAGTAGACGTCATCTCATTTGGTGAGTCTGCGGTAGCAGATGAGGGTGCAGGCGATGCCGGTGAAGGCCAGGAAGTGTTCGGCTTTGCGCTCGTAGCGGCGGTGCAGTCTGCGGCATCCGGCGAGCCAGGACATGGTGCGTTCTATGGTCCAGCGGTGGCGGCCCAGGCGGTTCGAGAACTCGATGCCTTTGCGGGCGATGCGGTGCCGGATGCCGCGTCCGCGTAACCATCGCCGCAGGTGGTCGTAGTCGTATCCCTTGTCGGCGTGGAGCTTTGCCGGTCTGCGCCGCCGGCGTCCGCGCCGCGAGCGGATCGGCGGTATCCCCTTCACCAGCGGGATCAGTGCCTGGCTGTCGTGCAGGTTCGGCCCCGAGATTCCGACGGACAGGGGCAGACCGGTCCGCTCGGTGATCAGGTGGATCTTCGAGCCGTACTTGCCCCGGTCGACAGGATTCGGGCCTGTCAGCTCCCCCTCAGGGCCCGCATGTTCACCGAGTCGATCGCGCAGCGGGACCAGTCCAACTCGCCGCGGGCGCCTAGCTCGTCGAGGACCAGGCGGTGGAGCTTGGCCCACACGCGGGCCTTCGACCACTCGGCAAAGCGCCGGTGAGCCGTCGCGCCCGACGGCCCGAACGACGCGGACGGCAACTGCTGCCACGTACAGCCAGACGTGGCCACGAACACGATTGCGGCCAACACCTCCCGGTCACCATGCCGGCGCCGACCGCCGCCCTGAGGCCGCGACGGAGCCTCCGGCACCACCCGCTGGAACAGCTCCCACAACTCATCCGGCACCAGCCGCTCAACGATCCCTGCCACGACCGGCAGCTTACCCAGCCAAATGAGATGTGACCTTGGTCTGGGTGGGGTCGGGAGCGAGAAACGCGGCGACGTCGGCTGGTGTGCGGAGGCGGGCGGTTGAGGTGTTGATGTGGTGGCCGTGTGCTTCCAGGTACGGGCGGACTTCCTGTTTCGCGCGGCTGATGGTCATGGCGGTGACGCCGAAGAGCTGGCCGAGGAGGTCCATGGTCGCGAGTTTGCGCAGGTGGAGCACGGTGGCCAGGATCCGGTCGGCTTGGGTGAGCTTGGCCTTGGCACCTGTGCCAGGGGCGACTAGGTCGTTTCTGATGGCTCTTGGACGGTGTCTCGGAGCCAGATGACGATCGCGGTGACGGTCAGAGTGCCGTTGAAGATGTAGTCACGTTTGTCATACCGGGTAGAAACCGCGCGGAACCGCTTCCACTTGTTCACGCACCGCTCGACTGCGTTGCGACGGCGGTACTGGACCTTGTCGAAGGCCGGGGGCCGGCCACCGGCTCGTCCCCGGTGCTTGCGGTGCAGCCGCTGGTCGTCTGGCTGGGCGATGGTGGCTTCGATGCCGCGCCGTCGCAGGTAGGCGCGGTTGTCGCGGCTGGAGTAGGCCTTGTCGCCGCGGACCCGGTCAGGCCGGCTGTACGGGCGGCCCGGTCCGCGGCGCCGGATGCGTAAGCCGTCCAGCACCGGGGCGAACATCGGGCTGTCACCGCGCTGACCGGGCGAGGTCAGCCAGTGCAGCGGGCGGGCCCGGTCGTCGGAGAGCAGATGGACCTTGCTGGTCAACCCGCCCCGTGAGCGCCCCAACGCCTCCGGCCCCTCTGCCTCCTCACGCGCCCCGCCCCTTTTTGCGGGTGGTCGGCCGGGGGCTTGCGAGGCGCTCCGGCCGCGTGCTGATGCGCCCG
Source organism: Streptomyces sp. SAI-135 (assembly GCF_029893805.1). Classification (NCBI taxonomy): domain Bacteria; kingdom Bacillati; phylum Actinomycetota; class Actinomycetes; order Kitasatosporales; family Streptomycetaceae; genus Streptomyces; species Streptomyces sp. SAI-135. Next base: position 100,732 of record NZ_JARXYP010000001.1, on the reverse strand, counting down.
GCAGGAGGTGGAGTCGATGTTCACCGCCCACTCCTGCCGGCTCGCCTGGCCGGCGAGCGCCCCGTCCGGGTCGCCGGCATCCGCCTCGATCTGCAACTCCTCAAGGACGGCCTGCCAGGTGGCGTCGGCCGACCAGCGGCGATGGCGCTCATAGACGGTCTGCCAAGGGCCGTACCGTTTAGGCAGGTCAGGCCACGGCACCCCGGCCCGGGCCCGGAAAAGCACCCCGTTGATCACCCTGCGGTGATCCGCCCACTGCTCACCCGGCTTGCCGTTTCCGGGCAGAAGAGGCTCGATCTTCCGCCACTGCGCGTCCGTGAGCTCGTGTCGCCGCACCATACGGGCGTCCTGCCCGGCCAACCAGGAGATCCACCCCGCCCACCAATAGCCATCAGAAACGACCTAGGCGCTCGTGAGCGCGACGTGTGCGGAGCACTGGCTCGCGTTGAACCTCCAGCGCGGGAGTCAGGGCATCGATGAGCTCGCTGAGCCGTTGGCGGGTCATACCGGTCAGTTCTGGGTCCTGCAGCGAACGACGTGTGAGGCGAGGCGGCCTGCCCGCGGGGGCCTGGTCTGACGTGCTGTCGGTCGTCGCCCCCTCCATCGGATGCTGGGGGTGGAGGGTGTAGTTCCAGTCGCCGTGGAAGCGGTGCCGGGTGATCGGCAGAGCGGCGATCTCGTCGTCGCTGACCTGGATGCCAGTGGGGTACGGGCTGGTGTCGAGTTCGGCGTGCACGGTCAGGCCGGTTTTGGTGGTGGTCGCTGCGATGCTCTCGACGATGACTTCGTGGCTGGTCAGGGGCCTTCCACGCCAGTTCATGGTGATGTGGGAGAACAGCCGGTGCTCGATTCGGTTCCACTTCGAAGTGCCTGGAGGCAGGTGCAGACGGTCACCGCCAGGCCGGCCTCAGTAGCGAACCGGGCGAGTTCGGTCTTCCAGGTGCGGGTGCGATACCCGTTGGAGCCGCCCGCATCAGCGGTGATCAGCAGCCGGCCAGCCGTCGGGTAGGCGGCCCGCCCGGCTCCGTTCCACCAGCGGCGGATCGACTCGACGGCGAACACGGCGGTGTCGTGGTCGGTGCCGACGTTGACCCAGCCGGTGTTCGCGGCGACGTCGTAGATGCCGTAGGGCACCGCTCTGCCCAGCTCACGGTCGGGGAAGTCGTGGGTGTCGACTCGCACCGGCTCGCCCTTCGGCTCCCATTCACGGCCGTTGTTCTTGAACGGGCCGACCAGTTCCTTCTTCTTGGTGTCCACGCTGATTACCGCAGCCCCGGCGTCTTGGTGGTCGTGGGCCTGCTCGTTGAGGTAGTGAAACTGTGCGTCCCGGTCGGGGTACTGCTTGCCTTCCAGCGTCTTGGCGTTGCTCTGCAGGCTGAAGCCCTCCTCGCGCAGGAGGTCGCCCACCGTGTCCGCGGAGATCCGGTGGCCCTGCCGGGTCAACTGCTCGGCGAGCTTGCGAGTGGATTTGGTGGTCCAGCGCAGCGGCGACATGGGATCTCCGCGGACGTCGGGCTCGACCAGCGTAAGGAGTGCCTCCCGAACGGCTGGGTTCCGGTCGACGACGCGTTTGCGGCCGGCGCCTGGCCGGCGGACGCGTCCCAACGGGGCCTCTCGGGCGTTGAGTTCCCGCACTCCAGCAGACAGGGTGGCCTCACGAACCCCGGCGGCACGGGCGACTGCTCTGATCCCGCCGTGGCCAAGGGGCTGGGCCTCCGCGCCTATCTACAGACGACGCTGCCGCTCGTCGAGGTGCGGCAGAATCGCCTCGAACTTGGCTGCCAGCACGGCCCGTTGCTCATCCAACCCGCTCCTGCCAGACCAACGAACCACCGAACGGAAAGCCACGAGTTAAAGATCTGCACGCCCTAACAGCCCCCAGTAGGCGTTTTGTGCCATGCGGAGTCGCTCGGTGACCATGGGTCTGACTACCCGGATCTCTGCGAGCCCCGCGCCACGGCGCCGTCGCGCCCAGAGGTGGAGATGGCCCGGAAGCGCTGGCCAGCTTCGAGCAGCATCCCTTCGGACGGGGACTACCTCCTGCCCCTGGACGAGGGTGATCCACCCTCGTCCAGGGGCACGGTCCGCCAACAGAGGCTCAGTGCGCGGCGCGGCGGGCCAGCGCCCCGCGAGAGCGGGTCACCAGCGCGGCCAGCAGGGCGGCGCCGAGGGGCACGACCACCAGGAGGGCGGCGAGCGTCTCCCAGGGGACGACGATCGGCACGTACGGCGAGGCGTCACCGGCGCCGACCAAGCCGTTGGCGAGATTCTCCTGGTAGAAGCGCATCTGCTCGCGCTCCTCGGTGAGCCGCAGCCCGAACGCGGGCAGGACACCGGCCGCCGAGCCGAGGACCACACCCATCGCGGCGACCACACCGCACTGGAAGCCGCTGAGCATGCGGCGCACCCGGGGCGGGGCTCCGACCGCTGCGAGCGTCTTGAGATCGGCCTCCGCGTCGGCCTGGGCGAGACCGGTGGCGATGCCGGCCGCACCGATGGTGACCAGGCCGGCGAAGACGGTCAGCGCGAGCAGGACGAGCCTGTTCTCGTCGACCCAGCCCTGCTCCACGGTCAGCTCGACGTTGCTGCCGAGCTTGGCGATCTCGGCGTCGAGCTTCTGCCGTTCCTCGGTGCTGGGCATCCGGTCGGTGCTGAAGAAGGCACCGAGGGGGACAGTGGTCAGTCCGGCGGCCTTGGCGGCGGCGGGGCTGAGCACGCTCTCCACTCCGTAGGAGTCGGGCGAGCCGGGCACCTGGTAGGCGGGGAAGGACTTCAGCTCGCCCGGGACCGGCTTGTTCTGCTCGACGGCGCGGTTGGCGGCCTTCGGGTCGGTGATCAGCTTGATGCCGACGGTGCCGTTCCTGTCGACCTGGGGCTTGTGGAAGCTGAGGAGCTTTCCGTCGGCGAGGGCCTTGGCCGCGCCCGGGTCGTCGATGCCGAGGACCTTCAGGAGCGGGGCGTCGGCGATGAGGAGACGGCCCTCGACGTAGATGCCGTTGCCGTCGGGCAAGAGGCAGCGCCAGTCGTTGGTGAGGGCGCGCCGCTGCTCCTTGGTGTACTTCTCCGCCGGGTCGGAGCCGTCGGGGGAGATGGCCCACAGCGGGCACTTGTTGGCCGGCGGGGTGACGACCTCGAAGCGGCCGCAGCCTTCGCCCTCGCCATGCGGGTCGCAGCCGGGCTTTCCGACGGCGATCCGGAACACGTCGGCGCGGACGTCGACGGGCAGCGTCCGCTGCACGGCGTCGCGGACCTCGGGGACGTCCCGGCCGCCCTCCTCGGTGACGAGTGCGGCGACGGCCCCGGACGGCAGGCTGGCCCGGTACTCGGCCAGACTCTGGGCGTCGCGGCTCGCGGCGTACGTCGAGACGGCGACGGTGCCCGCGACGGCGGCCAGGACGGCGGCGACAGCGGGTGCCGTACGGCCCCGGTTGCGGACGGCGTCCCGCAGGGCGAGGCGCGGCGAGAGCGGCAGCCAGCGGCTGGCCCGGCCGAACAGGCCGACCAGCGCGGGCGTCATGGCGACCACACCCAGCTCGGCGACGGCCGAGCCACCCGCGACCAGCACGAACTGGTCGGAGACGACAGAGCCGTACAGGGCGATGGCCGCGCCGAGCAGGACAGCGCCGAAGCCGATCAGCGGCAGCACGCGGTTGCTGCGGCGCACGCCGCGACGGCCGGTGAGGGAGGCCAGGACGGTCTGCCGGGAGGCGGTGACGGCCGGGATGATCGCGGCGAGCAGGCCGGTGAGGACGGCGAGCGCGGCGATGGCGAGAAGTTCCAGCGGCCTGACGGTGAAGCCGCCGAACCGCTGTCCCATGTAGTCCTCAAGGAGGGGCCGGAGGGCGAAGGTCAGGATCAGGGCGAGGACAATGCCGACCAGGGCCGCCGCGACGCCGATGACCACGCCGCCGCTCAGCACGATGGCCCGGATGTGGCTGCGGGCACCGCCGTTGGCGCCGACCAGGCCAAGCTGGCGGCGGGAACGACGGGCGCCGACGGCGAAGGCGGGGCCGGCGAGCAGGCAGATCTCCAGCATCGCCAGGCCGACGACCGTGCCCACGGCGGCGAGCGCGGCGGCGTCCGCGGCCCCCCTGCTCTCGTAGTTGGTCCAGTCTTCCTTCTGGTAGAGCGGCACGTTGGAGTCGGCGGGCGGGTCGAGGGCCACGACGCGCGAGGTGACCACGACACCCTTGGCGTTGATCGCCTGGACCGTGTTCCACGTAAAGCCACCGGCCTTCTTCACCAGGTAGGTGGTGGAGATGTCGGGCTTCGGCAGTCCGGCCTTCTCGACCGCCTTGGCGTACGGCGCGAGGAAGGCCCCCGGCAGGGCGTTGACCTGCTGTGTCGGGAGGTCGCTGGGCAGCTCGTACGAGCCGCTGATCACATAGGTGCGGTCGAAGCCGCGGGCGGTGAGGGTGGAGCCGACGGACAGCCCGCTGCTCTCCAGGAACCGGGTGGTCGCGGCGATCTCGTCGTTTTTCTCGGGGAAGCGGCCCTCCTGCAGCCGCATGATGCCCCGGGCGACGGGATCGGCGGCGGCCAGCTCACGGACCTCGGTCTGGAGCAGACCGTGAGTGGTGGTCAGTTTGGCGGTACCGCTGCTGTCGGTCAGCACCGTCGAACCGGCCGGGATGGCCTTGGTGACATCGGTCGGGCCGTCGGGCCAGGACTTGCCCGGCGAGTTGTAGTCCCCGGCCGGGGTGTGCTGCTCGCCCTCGGGGTCCTGCAGGATGGCTACGCCGGCCGTTCGGGCGTCGGAGAAGCGAGCGTCGGCGGCACCCAGGGTGCGCTCCATCCGCTGCGCGGGGGTGAGTTCGGCGCTGCGCAGGGTCAGGTCCAGGGCGCTCACGCCCAGGATCGGCAGCGCGATCATGGCGAGGACGAGGAAGCTGCGGCCCTTGGAGCGCCAGGCGTCACGGCGGGCGATGCGGACCGCGGCCCGCCAGGAGTGGAACCAGGTCGTCACCGCTGGGCCGCCCGGTCGGTCAGGAGCGAGTCGGCGTCGCTGCGTATGGTCTGGTCGACGACGGCGCCGTCCCGCAGGAAGACGACCCGGTCGGCCCAGGCGGCGAACCGCGGCTCGTGGGTGACCATGATGCCGGCGGCTCCGGCGTCGCAGCGGGAGCGCAGCAGGGCCAGCACGGACTCGCCGGTCGCGGAGTCGAGGGCTCCGGTGGGCTCGTCTGCGAGGACGAGCCGACGGTCGCCGACGAGGGCGCGGGCGATGGCCACGCGCTGCTGCTGGCCGCCGGACATCTCGTCGGGGAACCGGTCGGCGAGTTGGCTGAGGTCCATCTCGGCGAGGGCGGCGAGGGCCTCGGTGCGGGCCTTGCGGGCCGATATGCCGTCCAGTTCGCGGGGGAGGGCCACGTTCTCGGCGGCGGTGAGGGCCGGGATGAGGTTGTAGTCCTGAAAGACGTAGCCGATGCTGCGGCGGCGCAGGGCTGCGAGCCCCTTGATGCCGAGGGCGGTGATGTCGGTGCCCTCCACGAAAACCTGCCCGGAGGTGGGGTTGTCGAGGCCGCCGGCGATGGTGAGCAGGGTGGACTTGCCGGAGCCCGACGGGCCCATGACGGCGACGAGTTCACCGGGGTGGACGTCGAGGTCGATGCCGCGCAGGGCGTGCACCTCGGTGGCGCCGGAGCCGTGGACGCGGGTCAGGTTCTGCAGACGCAGCACTGGATGCTGTTGTGTGAACATGGTTCCTCCGTAAGTTGTTGGATGGCCCGGGAGGGCCGGGTGTGGCTTATGGTTTCTTGCCCTCAGTGGCTTCCGAGGAGTGGCCGCCCGGCTCTCCGGGGCGCCCTGGCTGCTGATTGAGATGTGCGCGCTTCGTGCGGTCGCTGATTACGGAGATGACAGCGGGGTGTTCCTCGGGCCGACGGCAAGCCGTGCGGAACGAGGAGTGGTCGCCGCGAGCGCGCTGGAAGCCGCCCAGGTCCAGCAGACAGCGCTGCCCGGCGAGGACGTCGCGGCCCAGATCGTCGCCGACCTGGCCGCCCTGGACGACCGGCTGAAGCGGATCGACAAGCAGATCCGCGAGACGTTCCGCGGCCATCCCCAGGCCGAGATCATCGAGTCCCTGCCCGGCATGGGACCGGTCCTCGGTGCCGAGTTCGTCGTCGCGGCCGGCGACCTGTCGGCCTATGCCGACTCCGGCCACCTGGCGTCGGCGGCCGGGCTGGTGCCCGTCCCGCGTGACTCCGGCCGCCGCACCGGCAACCTTCACCGCCCCAAGCGTTACAGCCGCCGCCTGCGACGCGTCTTCTACCTGTCCGCGCAGACCAGCATCATCCGCGAGGGACCGAACCGGGACTTCTACCTCAAGAAGCGCGGTGAGGGCTGCAAGCACGTCCAGGCTGTCATCGCCCTGGCCCGCCGACGAGCGAGCGTGTTGTGGGCGCTGCTGCGTGACGGACGGATATTCACCTCCGCCCCGCCGGTCACGCACGCGGCTTGACTTCGTCATTAAGACTCCTCGGGCGTACGCCGGCGAACGGCCGGACGTCGGTGCGACGGACGGTCGTTGGCAGCGCCGTGCGTACGGGATGGGTCTGGTCGGGTGATTCGGAGTCTTCATGTGGGTCGGGTGAACCCGGTGGACTTGGTCGGCCCTGTGGTTCCGGTTGTTCGGGTGCTCAGGGCCGGTCGTGAAGGGCGGACGTCACGGGCGGTGGCGCGCGGCCTCCTCTGCCCCGGCCCCCATCCCCGCCGCTCCCGCTGCCGCCCCCGGCGAGGCCGGCTCCGGCCCCGCCGCCGGGGTGGTCGACGAGAGACGGATCAGCCGGGACTCGCAGTGGTCGAGCCAGCGCGCCTCGGCCTCGGTCTGGAAGATCAGCTGCTCCAGGACGAGGAGCCAGGCGATGTCGTCCCGCTCCCCGACCCCGTTCTTCTCCACGGCGGTGAGGGCCTGCGCCTTCAGCCGGGTGTAGTCCTGCATGGCCTTCACGCTGTGCCGGCGCTGTGACTGGATGACGTCACGGATGTCGACCCCGGGCGCCCCGACGGCCATGGCCAGCTTGATGGCCAGCTCGTCACGGGCCGGGCTGGTGCGGTCGACGGGGTGCTCGAACCAGCTGCGAAGTTCGACGCGACCGCTGTCGGTGATCGCGTAGAGCGAGTGGCCGGCCTGGTCCTCGCCGTCCTGCACGACCATGCCGTCGCGTTCAAGCCGGCTGAGCGTCGTGTAGACCTGACCCACGTTGAGTGGCCAGGTGGAGCCGGTGCGGGACTCGAACTCCGTACGGAGCTGTGAGCCGTAGCGCGGGCCGCGTTCGAGGAGGGCGAGAAGCCCGTGGCGAATGGACATACTGAGTATGTATACCGAGTAAGTCCGCGTAGGCAAGCGTCCTGAGGTGGACGCCGGAGGTCCGACTCAAGGGGGACCCGGGCCGTCGCGAGCCTCTCAGCGGCGGTGCATCCGCACCCCGGGGAAGCCGATGCCGAGGCCCACCAGCGCCGGCCCCGCGCCCAGTGTGAACACGGGAATCCGCCGGTCGGAGAGGTCGAGGGGGCCTCGGTGGCGGTCCGGTGAGCGGCCGCCGGCAGCTCCGCAGGCGAGCTCTCGGCGGGCCGGGGCGTCCGTCTCGGGTACCACCTCGACCCCCTCGTCCGGCTCCTCTGCGGGCTCCTTCTCTGTTGCCATTTTGGTACGAGCGGGCTCCACCGATCTCGTGGAGAACGGCGAGCCGGAGGGGTCGGCCGGTCGGCCGGGCCGCTCCCGGCCCTCCCCTGCCGACCGCCCCGCGGAGGAGGCGGAGTCGCTGGCCGCGGGCGCGTCGCGCGGCCCCGGCGGCTCGGGAACCGCCGGACGGGCGGGTCCGGCGGATCTGGAGGAGGGCGACGCCGACGGGGCGGACGGGCGATCGGGCGGGGTGGGTGCGGCCGTCGTGGCCGCCGAACCGTTCAGAGCGGGGCGTGAGCGGGCGGTACGGCGGAGGCCGTCGCCGTGGCCGGGCACGAGGGGGCCTGCGGCGCGGGACGGACGGGATGGTGGGCGGCCCGGAGGGTCTGCGGAAAGGGAGTTCTCCTCAACGGCCGACGACGTCGCCAACGACCTTCTCTCGCTCCCTTGGTGGGCCCCACCGTTGCCTGGACGGGTGTGCCCACCGGTGCACCGAGGGTTGCACCGCCCTCATTCCGGCGGCGCTGATTCCACCAGGTCATCCGGCATGGGCAAGCCCTTCTCGGGCACCGACACCTCGCACGACTAAGAGGGCGTTTATGCAGGTCAAGGCTGTTATGCGGCTTACATGAGCATCCCATTTCGATACAGTTCGCCTTTTAGATGCCGAATATCCCAGGAACGGACGCGAGCCTGGGTGCCCGTCTCATCCGCTTCTGGGCTTGGAAACCCGTCTGACGTGGAGACGCGGCAGAATCTCCCGCTCTTCCGCGGGGCAGAGCCTTCCGCCTCGGTCGTGATCAGGCTTTGCCGTGAGCGAGCGCAAGCCGTACCCCAGCGACCTGTCTGACGCCCGATGGGCCCTGATCGAGCCGACGTTGACGGCCTGGCGGAACGCCCGGCTCGAACGCCGACCCACCGGAAAGCCGGCCCAAGTCGGTCGAGGGTTTGCGGGGCCAGGGGCTGTTGGCGAGTGGCGCATCCCTGCGAAGTCGTCGCTGTTTCGGGCCCGTCAGCGGCTGGGATCGGAGCCGCTGCGGGTGCTGTTTGCCACGACCGCAACAGCGATGGGCACCGAGGTCACACCAGGGTGTTTCTGGCGGGGGCTGCGGCTGCTGGCAGTGGACGGCACCTGCTGGGACGTGGCCGACAGCCCAGCGAACGAGGATGCCTTCGGCCGTCCCGGTAACGGCCGCGGCCACGACAAGTCCAGCTTTCCCCAGGTGCGGATGGCCTGTCTGATCGAGGTGGGCACCCACCTCGTGCTGGATGCAGAGCTGGCCGGCTGCCGCACCGGCGAAGTCACTCTGGTCAGCCGCCTGCCCCGCTCCTGCCAGCGCGGCCAACTGGTCCTGGCGGACCGGGAGTTCCTCGGTGTGCCGTTGTGGCGGGCCTTCACCGACAGCGGTGCCGATCTGCTGTGGCGGGTGCCCGATCCCGCACACCGTGATCCGGTCACGGTGCGGGTGGTGGCCTACCAACTGAACGGCACCAGCCATGAAGGCGAGGACTACCGGCTGGTGACCAGCCTGCTCGATGCCCGCCGTTATCCCGCCCGCCAGCTGGCCGCGCTCTACCAGGAACGCTGGGAAGCCGAGGCCGTCTTCGCCGAGCTCAAGACCCATCAGCGCGGCGCCCGCATTGTGCTCACCAGCAAGGCGCCCGACTAAATCCTGCACCCGGTTCTCCAGTGGCAGTGACCAGGGCCGCCCGGGGCGGGACACACCCCCTTCTTCTCGACGCAGCCCCCTGACCAACGCTCCGAAGGACCGAGGGGACAGTCCCGTGAACGGAGCTATCCAAGACGGATCGGACGCCGTGATCACACCAGCCACACCAAGATCGTCCCACTCGTGACCAGCGGTTACGGGACAGCCTTTAGGACCCTGGTAACCGCCTCGCGCATGGCAGGCATCACGCCGGCCGGGTTCTCGCCCGCGATCAGTTGCGCCGCACGGAAGCAGCCCACGCCGACCTCCGCGGCGGTGCGGGCCACGTCGGGATCCGTGCCGCAGTCACACAGAACATCGGTCAGAGCGTCGGCGATCCGGTCCAGCTTTCTTGCCGCGCGGTCGCGTAGCTCCGGATTGTCGGCGAGCAGACGCGACCGCAGCGCCCACAGCGCGGGGTCGCCGAACATCAAGCCGCCGATCGACTCGGCGATCTTCCACAGTTGCCAGATCGCGTCCGGCACTTCGGTTGCCGTCTCCTGCTCTCGGGGCGCGGCTCGTATGGCTGCGAGCAGAACCTCCTCATCGGCGAAGAGAACTTCCTGCTTGTCGCCGAAATAGCGAAAGAACGTCGTCCGGCCGACCTCAGCGCGTTCGGCGATGTCGGCCACTGACACGGCCACGAAGCCGCGCTCGGCGAACAGCGCCCAGGCCGCGTCGACGATCCGCTGCCGAGCGCGCCGCTGCTTCCGCTCGCGCAACGAGAGGCTTTCCATGCGCCCATCCTAGCCCGACAGGTCACAGTACGATATGGTACTCGGTACCACTTGGTATTCAATCCCTGGAGTTATTGTGCCCACCCTTGTCATGACTGGCGCGTCTCGGGGGCTCGGCCGACAAGCCGCCGAGCTGATGTTGCGCGACGACCCTGATCTTCGACTGGTTGTGATCGCCCGCGGTGAGACGCTCAGCCATCCGCGGGTCACCACGATCCGGGGCGACCTGGCCTCGTTGGCCCAGGTGCGGGCCGCCGCTGCGCAGGTCAAGGAGCAGGTCGACGGCTACGTGGGCAACGCCGCTCTGCAACTCAAGGACAGTCGAAGCGCAACGGCGGACGGCTATGAGCTGTCCTTCGGGGTCAACGTACTGGCACATTTCGCGCTAATCCGCGCGCTTACGTTCAAGCCGGGCGCTCGCATCGTGATCACCGGCAGTGACGCCCATTTTGGCACCTTGCGGTACACATTCGGCCTGGTGCCGGCTCCGCGCTGGACCAGCCCGGCTGTCATGGCCCGGCCAGCAGACGTGAACGGCCGCGTTGCCTATTCGACCAGCAAGCTCGGCGTCGTTTACCTGGTCCACGAGTTGGCCCGTCGTATGCCCGATGTCGACGTCTACACATTCAACCCAGCGTTCACACCCGGCACTGATCTGGTTCGGGCCGACAAACTCGGCAACTGGCTTTACCACCACATCTTCCCTCACATCCCGGGCGCCAACACCGCAGAGCGCGCCGGGGCCCAACTCGCCACTGTGGCCACCGGGCCAAGGCCTGCGCCGTCCGGCGCCTACATCGACCGGGACAAAGTCACGCCCAGCGCGCCAGAGTCCTACGATCAGGAACGCGAGCGCGAACTCTGGACGGTACTGGAATCCATGACGGCGACCGACGGCACTCCCGACTCAGGCACACGCTGATCTCTTAAACCCTGCATGGAACTCAATGTCGTTCGGGAGGGTCCTGGATCAAGGTGTCCGCCCCCGTACCCGAGGAGTGCTGGGAATCACCACAGTGCAGATGTCGCTGCACGCAATGCCCCTCACTCGCGTTCCTAATGATGAGCTCGGAAACAACCGTACGCCCGTCCCCACCGTCGCATACGCTTCCACAGCACAGCGGCATCGAAGGAGAGCCATTAATGTTGGAAATCGATTTGCGCTCCTGGTACATGCGCTATGGCGCAGCACTCAACGCTTATGACTTCGACAGCATGCACGAGTTCATTAGTGACCAAGTGTTGCTCAACGGCGAAGCTGCAACCCGGCATGACGTCGTCACCGTCATGAGGCAGACCGTCGACGCCGTTCCGGATATTCACTGGGATCTTAAGGAACTGCTGATCGACCGCGACCGCATCGCGGTACGCGCAATTAACACCGGAACTCCGGCAAAGGAATGGCTCGGCGTCCCCCCTTCGGGAGCCTCCTTCGAGATCGTCGAATATGCCATTTATCAGATCAAAGATGGCCATTTCATCCACATGACTAACCTGCACGATACAGCCGAAATGCTCCGGCAGCTGACCGCCTGACGGCAGGGCTTCTAGAGTCAATGCCGTTGTTTTAGCTGCGGGCGTACGCTGCTGCGTAGTGCTTCCCGGGGGTGGTGCGGATGTCGGCGAGTTATCGGGGCTGGGGCTGCTGACCTGGGTGTATCGGCCTGGGTTGGTAGATCGTGTAGTGGCCGCATGTGGTCGTGGCGAGCAGCGCAGACGTCTGTTGCCGGCCAGGCTGGTGGTGTATTTCGTGCTCGCTCTTCCCCTGTTCTCGCCGGCGCCGTACCTGGATGTGATGCGGCATCTTGGTCGAGGGTTTGCGGGGCCAGGGGCTGTTGGACGAGTGGCGCATCCCTGCGAAGTCGTCGCTGTTTCCCGCCCGTCAGCGGCTGGGATCGGAGCCGCTGCGGGTGCTGTTTGCCACGACTGCGAAACCGATGGGCACCGAGGTCACACCAGGGTGTTTCTGGCGGGGGCTGCGGCTGCTGGCAGTGGACGGCACCTGCTGGGACGTGGCCGACAGCCCAGCGAACGAGGCTGCCTTCGGCCGTCCCGGAAACGGCCGCGGCCACTCGTCACCGTGAGGACCGATTCCACATCCCACCGGCGTCCAGAAGCCCCGAACTCGATGAACTCCGGGTCCAGGAGCTCCAGGACCCGGGCCGGGACAGCTCGCACCTCAGGATCGAGAAGCCGGATCTTTCCATCGATGGCAGCCTGCACGGCCTGCTCACACTCATCATCCGCCATGCCGGAACCTTACGAACACGGCACCCCCTGCAACAGCGAATTGTTCAGGCAACGCCACGGCAGCTCGGTGGCGCCGTCCAAACTCGTGAACATCTCCGGACTGGATGATCGCCAACTGCCTCCGGAACCCGTGCACAAGTGCTGTCGCCCGACGGGTTCTGGCTCGCATTCCGTGATGCGCGCACGCCGAGTGACGGCTGACGCTCCGATCAGGCCCCGGGAAGTTGCCTGAAAATGACCTGGGCCGATCTTGGTGTGGCCGACAGTGCAGTGTCGTGGAAGAGACGTCGCCCCGTCTGGAGGACCTGCTGTTACCGTCAATCGCGGACGTGTCGGTGCTGTCGCTGGACGTGAGCCACGAGGCGATACGCATCGACGTCTGCAGTACGGCGGCCGGGGCGGCATGCCCGGACTGCGGGAGCGGGTCGACCCGGGTGCACAGCTCTTACCTGCGGTTTCCTGCGGATATGCCCAGTGGGGGACGTCTCGTGGTCCTCCGACTGCGAGTCCGGCGGTTCTTCTGTCCGCAGACTTCGTGTGCTCAGCGGACGTTCGCTGAGCAGATGCCGGGACTGACCCTGCGGCACAGCAGGTGGACGGAGCGGTTGCGGTCGACTCTCGCCGCAGTGGGTCTCGCCCTCGCCGGCCGAGCCGGCGCCCGGATGGCACGGGCCTTCGGGGTGTCCATCAGCCGCAGCGCGGTGCTGCGGCTGCTCGATGCATTGCCCGAACCTGAAGTCCCGGCTCCGCGGGCGGTTGGTGTTGATGAGTACGCCACACGCAAAGGACGGGTCTACTGCACGGTGCTCGTCGACGTTGAGACCCGTCGACCGGTGGATCTGCTGCCTGACCGGGAAGCGTCCAGCCTGGCCGCATGGCTGGAGAAGCGCCCCGGGATCGAGATCGTCTGCCGGGACCGCGCCCCGTTCTTCGCGGAAGGCGCCACAGCCGGAGCACCCCAGGCGACGCAGGTCGCCGACCGCTGGCACTTGTGGCACAACCTCGGCCAGGCCGCCGAGCGGGCTGTCGCCCGCCACCGCCAGTGCCATCGCGTCCTGGTCCCCGATCGCGGGGCGAAAGCCGACGAACCGGCGCCGCCCGAGGAGAAGGAGGACTCGCTATGGCGGAGCGAGCGGTTCGCCAACCGCGTCCGGGCCCGGCACGCCACGGTCCACGCGCTGCTGGAACCCGGCCACAGCCGCCGCCCCCAGAAGGCGCGAGAAGGAGGCACGTCTCTGGGGGGTGACCATCGAATGCCCCACCCACGCCCCGCCAGTCTGCGCCGAACGGGCGAACCATCCCTCGGCCAGCCTTCTGCCGGCATCCCGCCGGATCTGGGCCATTCCCGAGGCCCGGACTGGACGCTGGCGGCGCTGCCCCACCGACCTGCTCCCGCCGGCGCCGGATCACCACGTGCCCAGCGGCCGGGCCCCGGCAGATCCCCTGGGCGGGCCCGGCCGCTTAAGGCTGGCGGTGCATCCGGGGGAAGCGCCCTTGTCGGCGGTGGGGTGGCCGCAGCCGGAGGCGCGGGTGCGAACCTCACTGCTGGCGGAGACGTGTTCGGGGGGTTACCCGGGAGGCGTGAGGTTGGGATAGCTGCTCTTTGTGTCGCCCGTGGCCTTGTGCTCGGTCTGGGTGTCCCGCAGGCCGCCGGGCTTGTAGGTCCAGCTGGTCCAGTACGGGGCGGGGCCGCCGAGGCCGGTCGCCGAGCGGGCGGTGGCGCAGTCATTGGAGGACGGGGTCCAGGCCTCGGTCAGGCGGCGGTAGCCGTCATAGGTAAAGCACTGGGTGTCCGTGCCGTTAGCTTTGTGAGTGACCGACTTGACATTGCCGGTGGCGTCGTAGACGTAGTCGACGTCGCTGGTGTAGCCGGTGTTGGTCTGGTCGACGGTGTGGGTGTTGGCGAGGCGGCGGGTGCCGTCCTCGTACTGGTTGAGGATCTGGAGCTGCTTGGCGCCGGTGGAGGTGCCGAGGCGGGTCTCCTCGATCTCGCCGTAGGGCGAGTAGCCGATGTTCTGGACGTAGTCCGTCATGCCGTCGGTGCCGGTCAGCATGCCGAGGCCGTTGTAGCTGTTGGTGACGGTTTCGGCGGGCAGGCCGGCCACGGCGGGCATTGAGGTGGACTGGACGGTGCCGTCGAGGTTGTACGTCGTCGATGTGGTGAACGTCTGCGGGGCGCCGGCGACGACGAGGGGGTCGGTGGCGGCGATGACGGTCTTGGTGCCCTTAGGGCGGCCGAGTGCGTCGTAGCCGGTGACGACCTGGGAGTAGATCTTGCCGGTGCTGCCGCCGACGTAGCGGATCGAGGCCGTCGGCTGTCCCTTGGACAGGGTGTCGTGGGTGAACTTGGTCAGGCGGTGGGCAGCGTCCTCGACTCCGTCCCAGGTGCCCGTCTTGCGGCCCAGCTCGTCGTAGTCGGTGATCAGGGTGCGCGAGGCTCCCTTGAGGGTGGTGGTGGCCGTCAGCGGCTGGTCGGCGTCGTTGTAGGTGGTTTCGGTCTTGCCCTTGTCCGGGTCGGTCGCGGTGGTCTGACGGCCGCGCAGGTCATAGCCGTACGTCCACACCGAGCCGTCAGGGCCCGTCATCTTCTTTAGCCGGCCGCCGGGCGTGTACTCGAACAGGGTGCGCGTGTAGTCGCTGCTGTTTCGTCTGCTGAACGATCTGCAAATGGGTCGCCACCCCGCTGCGCCGGTCGATCCGGAAATCGACCAGCTACTGGCGACGCCTGAACTCATTCCGATAGGAGCCCTGAGAGCAGCGGGCCGGGGCATGCGTCACGGCAGGCAGGGCTCCCTGGGCGGACCGGCGGATCCAGTCCTATGAGCACCGGCCCGAGCGGGCGTAGAGAATGACCCGAAGTCCGTGGGCATTGCGTGTGGTGCATGCCGTGAAGTGCTTTTTGAGGTAAGCCCGCTTCACGCGCCCCTGCTCCGAGTTGTCGGTGGTGCGGTAGTGGGTGTCGATCACCAGGATGATCCGGTTGGTGTCCGCCATCCGCGGTGGGATGCGCCAGGCGGGCAGCTCGATGCCGTTCAGGGTGCCGGAGGAGACCGGGTCCTGGTCCAACGCGAGGTCTTTCAGCCCGCGGTAGTCGCCGGGGTGGGACTGCTTCGACTCGCGGCGGCCGCTCGGCATGAACAGCACTCCGTCGCCTGGTTCGGCCAGCTCGCGCACGGCGCGGGCGGCACCGGCGGGGTCGTCAAGGTGGACCTCAGGGGTGCGCAGCGGCAGCCAGAAGGGCACCAGCGCGGCCACTGCCGTCGCGCCGAGCACGATGGTCTCGCCGACCGCGGAGGGACCGCGGCGGACGGCACGGCGCGCCACCGCGTCCACTGCCGCACCGAGGGTGAGGGCGAGCGCGGTCTGGGAGTACAGCGTGTACCGCGGCGCGTACAGCGGGAAGCACACCGAGACCGCTATCAGCGTGAGCGAGGGCAGGACCAGCAAAGGCAGCGCGAACGTCGGCAGCTGGATCCGGCCGAACGCCGGAGCGGGCCCGCCGGCGCAGACGGCTCCGAGGACCGCTATGCCGCCGAAGAGGAGAACCTGGGACATGCTCGGCTGCTCGATCCAGGAGACCTGGGCGTCCTGCTGCTGGCTGATCACTGCCAGCGGCAGCATCGGCAGGACGGCGCAGCACGCGGCGCGCGCCCAGGACCAGCACAGCGCCCGCGGCATCCGGGCCGCGAAGAGCGTGACGCCGTGCGCGGCCACCGCGAGCACCGCGAACTCGTGCAGGACGCAGGCGAGCCCCGACACAGCCGCGTACAGCGTCCAGCGCACCGCGCCGGGGCGCCGCACCGCGCGCAGCAGCAGGTGACCGGACCAGGCGACGAGCGCGCAGACCAGCGCGTACGAGCGGCCGTCCTGCGCGTACATCTGGACTGCCGGGAGCAGCGGGAAGCACAACCCCGCCGCCAGGCCGACCTGCGGCCCGGCCAGCGCCCGGCCGGTCAGCCCGACGGCGGACGCCGCCAGTGCCATCGCGAGCAGGGAGGGCAGCCGCAGTGCGAGCAGTCCGCCGTCCCAGACGGCGAACAGGGCGTGCATGAGCAGGTAGTACAGGCCGTGCACGGCGTCGACGTTGCCGAGCATGTGCCACAGGTCGGGCAGGCTGCGGTGCGCGACCTGGACCGTCGTGGACTCGTCGCGTCCCATGCTGCCCTGGCGTTGGATGCCCCACAGGCCGAGGGCGAGCATCAGGGCCGCCGGAGCCAGCCCTACCGTGCGGCGGCCGGTCAAGCGCTGCCATCGCGCGGTGCCGGAGCCCGAGGCGGCTTCGGAAACGGAAGCGGCCGCAGCGGGTTCAGTGGCGGAGGAAGGGGGCATGGCAAAGCGCACTCCGTTCGGAAAAGTGTGTAAGGGTGGGTCAGAGGTGCTCGGCTGGTCGAGTCAGGCCCGTCTGTGGATCCACCACAGGCAGAAGGCGGCCGCGGCCGCGGCGACGGCCAGGCAGATCCCGGCCTCGATCCGCTGAAGGGCACGGACATCGGAACGGACATCGGCGACAGGGCCTTTCAGCAGTGGCGAGGACGCTCCGTCAGCGTGCCGGGACCTCGTTGACCCGATGCTGATCCGACCTGACCGGCCGATCAGGAAGGCGGCCCGGCGCTGTGCAAGGCTGCACCCCATGCGGATTCTGGTGGTGGAAGACGAGCTCGACCTGGCCCACACCCTGCGCACCGGTCTGACCGCCGAGGGCTACAGCGTCGACCTCGCCCACGACGGCCGGCAGGGGCTGTGGATGGCCCGGACCGGCGAGTACGCCCTGGTCGTACTGGACTTGATGCTGCCCGGACTCAACGGCTACAAGGTCTGCGCCCAGTTGCGCCGGGAGGGCAACGCGACCCCCATCCTCGTGCTCACCGCCAAGGACGGGGAGTGGGACCAGGCAGAGGCCCTGGACACAGGGGCCGACGACTACCTGGCCAAGCCCTTCTCCTACATGGTGCTCGTCGCACGGCTGCGGGCCCTGGTCAGACGAGCCGCCACGGTCACACCACCCGTCCTCGCCGTGGGCGACCTCTCCCTGGACGTGGCCGCCCGGGTCTGCCGCCGCGGCGGTACCCGGGTGGAGCTCACCCCGAGGGAGTTCGCCGTCCTGGAACTGCTGGCCCGCCGGGCGGGCCAGGCGGTCTCCAAAGGGGACCTCCTGTACCACGCCTGGCCCGACGAGGCCATGGACCCCAACCTGGTGGAGGCGCGCGTCAGCGCACTGCGCAAGAAGGTCGACGCGGCCTTCCACCGGCAGTCCCTGCAGACCGTGCGGGGTACCGGCTACCGATTGGTGGACGACCGTGAACGCGACTGAGCCGCGACGCCGCTGGTCGCCAACCGTGAAGGTGACCGGGCCGCGACGCCGCTGGTGGCCGCGTTCGGTACGAGCCCGCACGGCCCTGGCCGCCGCATCGGCCGCCGCCGTCATCCTGGCCGGCATCGGCTGGTGGGTACACCACGACGTCTACCGCCAGAGCACACAGATCACCCAAGGGCAGACGGAGCAACAGTTCCTCGCTCTCGTCGATCAGCTGGAGAAGGGTGCGGTTCCCGCTCGCCGAAGCACCGTGCCGTACGAGATCGTCGCGACCGGCCGACGCGCCGCCGTCGCCTACGGCGGAGGCATGGAGGAGTTCGATCCCGGCACCCGCCATGTGCTGCCCGCCCCACCGAAGGCCGAGTTGCCCGCCCCATCGGACGAGGGGCCCGGCTGGGGCTATACGACCCGTCCCGTGCGCCTGCCGGCGCGCCCCGACTTCATACCCGGGGACCGGTTCGGCAAGGACGGCGGAACCTACCAGGTCATGTACGACGATGTCAGGGCCGACGAGCTGAGCGGCGACACACTCGCCGCCCTGGGTGTCGCCGCCGACGCCCAACTGCGGGTCTATGTGGTGGTGCTCCCGCACGCAGCCGAGGACATCGCCGGGACCATCACCGAGGCCACCGACCGCCTGCTGCTGCGGGCCGGGCTCGTCAGCTTCGTACTGATCGCCGCCGTCGCCTACTTCGCCGTCCGTATCGCGCTGCGGCCGGTCGAAGCCATCCGCGTCCTCACCGCCTCGGTCACCGCGAACGACCCCCGCGAACGCGTCACCGTCCCCGATACGCGGGACGAGATCGCCGCCCTGGCCACCACGATCAACACCACCCTCCAGCGCCTCGACGACGCCGCCGCCCGGCAGCGTCGCTTCGTCGCGGACGCCGCCCACGAACTGCGCAGCCCCCTGACCACGCTGCTCGCCAGCCTGGAAGTCGCGCTCGCCTACCCGGAACGCACCGACTGGCCCGCCGCGGCCACCACCGCCGCACGGCAGACCCGCCGCCTCCAAGCCCTCGCCGAGGACCTGCTGCTCCTCGCCCGCCTCGACGCCCGCACCCCCGCAGCCGGCCCCGACCCCGTCGACCTGACAGCCCTCGCCTCCCGACTGACCGAGCAATACCCCCTCACCGAACGGCCGTTGACCCTCACCTGCGACAGCACCGCCCCCGCATACGTACACGGAAACCCCGACGAATACGAACGACTGCTGCGCAACCTCATCGACAACGCCGCCCGCCACGCCACACACCGCATCCAGATCACCGTCCGGAACCAGGACGACCGGGTCGACCTCAGGGTGCACGACGACGGACCAGGCGTACCCCCCGAAGACGCCGAGCGCATCTTCGAACGCTTCGTCCGCCTCGACGACGCCCGCTCCCGCGACCACGGCGGCACCGGCCTAGGCCTCGCCATCGCCCGCGACCTGGCCCACCGCCACCAAGGCACCCTCACCCTCACCCCCCAAACCCTCGGAGCATGCTTCCAACTACGCCTCCCCCAAGCCCCCACCCCAGCCGAAAAATGACGCGCCTCACCGCGGCAGCCCTCCGGAACCGGAAGATCACCAGCTGACCGCGCCCACCGCCGCTGTCGCAGAAACGGCTACTACCGGGCCGTCCACCGGGCGACGTCCCGCCATTGAAGATCCTCGCGCAAGGCACGCCTCCGCCAGGGACAGCAGCGCCGGCAGGTGCCGTTCCATGACCAGGGCGTTGGGGCAGGCGAAGCAACCTCGTCAAAGGCGTGCACCAGATCATCAAGTACGCCCACGACTACGGCCAGCACACCGCCTACCTCGTCATCTACAACATCACCGACAAGCTCCTCGAACTGCCCACCGACGGCACCCCCGACGCCTGGCCCCCGTACACCGAACTCACCGGAGTCCGCGTCTACTTCATCCACGTCCGCGTAGCCCCGCCCACCACCACCGCCAGCAAAGCCGGCAAAGCCACCCGCGTCACCCTTACCCGAGACGACCTCACCAACCCCGACACCACCTGACCCGCCCCGCCAAGTAGCAGCCCACCGAAACTGCACCACGACCGATCAACCTGCACACATCCGCGTATGCGCAGGTCAGACAGACACCACCCCGCCCAGCTCCACACCCCGCGAGCCCCCAGGGCATCGCGAACATCACCCACAGGAACTGAGAAACCCCAGTTCACAGCCACAGCAACCACTAGCCGCTCGGTGCGATCATGCTGTCCACCGACAGAACGGGGAGGGCGTATGGCCGGCCTGACAGTGACGGTGTGTCTGCCGTCCGGGGTCGCGGATGATATCGAGGGGGCGCTCGCCGCCGCTCTCGCGCCGTTCGACCAGAACGGTGACAACCCCCCGGGCCGCGGCATGTGGGATTCACGCCGCATCCTCGGTGGCAGCAACGGTCGGGGATTCGCGGTCGTCCGCGGATACGAGGACGATCCCAGGCTCGTCCACGACGAGCCCCGATACGACGGCACCCCTGCTCCCAGCGTTCCAGGAGTCTGTGCCGGTGGACCGCGTGCCCTACTCGACTTCTCACGGCCGCAAGCCGCTTCCGAACGAGCGACAGCCGCGTCCTGGGACCTGTGGCAACGTCTGTCTGGCGTACACCCGCCAGCCCTGCCCCTCCAGGTCTTCGTGGAACGTTGGCGAAATGATCCCCACGCGTTCCCGGGCGGCCCCTGGGACGACGGGATGGTGGCCGCCTACCGAGCCCAGCCACTGATCAAGGCATACCTCGATCACCCCTGGAGTCTTGGATTGGGCTTCCCGGGCTCCCCGTTCCATACGGAGCATCCCGTCATCGGATTCTCCCGCAGCCGTGCTGACTACATCCGTGAGCTCTCCTGGAAGTCTCCACCGGACACTGACGTACTGACGGTCGATGGCTGGTGGCGAGAGAGCGACCGAAGTGCCGTGCACGCATCCTGCGACCCCGAATCGTGTCCTCACGATCCCCCAGGGCCCGCCGTATGGCCGGGCAGCGAGGCCTACCTGTCGCAGCTGCCCCGCGCCACGATTTTGGTACGGGTGCACTGCCACTGCTGATGCCCCCACAAAAGTCGTGCCAGAGCCCGAGTTTGGGCAGTTTCTGTTCAGCAGAGGGCGGCTCGTGGGTGATCGTCCGTTTCAGGGCTCGGTTGGGTGAGGTGGGCTGGTAGCGGGAGCGGCTGCTCGTCTGCGCGAGTCTCAGGTGACCACGCTGGTCTAGTTATCGGCTTATCGGCTAAGGGCTGTCCCGCAACGTTGAGGCGGGCGGTTGAGGGACCGAGAGGTTCGCCGCTTATGCTCCTGTTGTGCAGCTGCCTCGGGATCCGTCGAACGTCACCTATGCCCTGGTGGCAGCGTTTCCGACCCGTCTTGCCGGTGACATGCAGAGCGTCCTGGCGGTCATGCCGGAGGCCAGGCTCGCGCCGACGATGCCCTTCGAGGTCAAGGTGCAGGGCGAGACCGTCGCCATCCCGTCGCGCATCTACAACGAGGAGCCGAGCGCCGACTCGCAGCGGCCGCCCCTGACCGGAACTCAGAAGATGATTTTGCACTGCTTGTACTCCCGGCACAGTGATGGCCGGGTCCGCCAGCGGCACCTTGAGCGGATTGTGGCGTCGGGCGAGCCGTGGGTGGTGCCGTTCGTGGTGCAGTTGGCCGGCGAATACGTGCTGGAGATCGTCGAGGCGATCGGCCGGGGTCTTCCAGGACTCGCCGTCCCGGGCTCGGCCCAGCGCCGCCTCTACGGGGAGTTCATCGCTCGGAATCCGGCCTTCTTCGCCCGCACGGAGCGGCGCGTGGTGAGCTACTGGTCGTGCTACTACCGCTGGAAGTACGGAGCGTTTGGGACGTATCCCGGATACGTCCTTTTGGAAGCGTTCCGGGCCGCTGTGGTGGAACAGGTGGGCGCGCAGTGGCCACGGCACACGCCGCACCCCGCTGGCGGACGCGGGTGAGGGACCTGCCTGAGTAAGCCGGACGACGTGGTTTATGGCGATGGTTCGCTGGCAACCGTGCTTGCGCACTACGGCGTGAGCCTGCCCGACCAGGCGACGGACGTGCGCTTCCATGACGAAGAATCGCTGATCGGTTCCGAAGGGACCCTCTTCCTTCACTTCAAGGTTTCTGACGGGCCTGGCAGGCGTCCTTGGCCCGAAGGGGGTCGGTCGACTCGTTGAAGGCGGCGAGGATGCGCGGGTAGTCATGGTGCTCGGGGGGTGTGTGGTGAGCCAGTCCTGGAGTTCCCGGTGGCGGCACTGGTAGACCACGCCGGAGACCCGCAGGAGTCCTGCCTCATAGGCCCAGTTGAGGAAGGTGCCCAGGCGCCAGGGCAGTCGGCCCCGGACGCAGCAGAGAATGACCACGTAGCGGCGTCCGGCCCCAGCGAGCCAGTACAGCCCGAGCGCGAGCCTGAACGCGGGCATGAACGCGGGCCTGTAGGGCGCGGCCATGTTGGAAACGATTGCGTTCTACGAGCATGAGCGCCGCGTCGCGTTCGCCGACTTCCTCATTATGTGGAATCAGGTTTGTTAAGGAGGCGCCGCAGCAACGGCCTTGCTCAGGGCCTCCTTTAAGTTCACTTGACCTGGTCGTAGCGTCCCAGGAAGTGGAAGGCATTCCCCTTCGCCTGGAACAGAAAGTACAAAGCCCCCGACTTCTGGGGGTCGATGCCGTCGGTACTGACGTGGAAGGTCTTGGCGAGTCCCTTGTAGGTGACGCCGAAGAGTCGCGGCGTTACGGATCGTGGCCGGATGTCAGCCGAGCCGCCCAGCGACTTGAGGGCGCGGGCGACCAGTCCTACCGCGTCGTACGCCTCCGGGGACCAGCGGCCAGGTGTGGTGCCGTACTTCGCGCGGTAGGCGGCCCGGAAGTCGCGGGACACGCTGCCGGGGTCGGTGAAGGGGGTGCCGAACAGCCAGTTGTGGCCTGCCGTTCCGGCCTGTTGGAGGAAGGCCGGATGCATGATGTGCCAGGTGCCGAGGCGCGGGCCGGAGAAGCCCGCCTCGGTGAGGGCACGGGCGCAGCGGGCGGCGCGTTCAGGGGATGTGCCGCTGAAGACGACAGCCTGCGCCCTGGCGGCGAGGGCGGCGCGGACGGCGGGGCCGAAGTCGTCGCTCTCGGCGGCCACGGAGTGGACGCTGCTCGTGCCCTGCTGGGGTGGGTTCTGTGCGACGAAGTTGGTGAGGTCCGAGCCCGTCGGGCCCGCTGCCCGGTCGTCTATGACGGCGGTGCGGTCGACCGGTCGTACGTCGGTCAGGTACGAGATCAGCGGGAGCGCCAGGTAGTCCTCCGGGGCGCGGGTGATGCACAGGGTACGCAGTCTGGCATCGTCGAGTCTCGCGTCGTCCACGGAAATGAGCACCATGCCTGTGTCGGCGGCCTGGTAGAGCGGGCCGGCGGCGAGCGCCGCGGTGGCCGTGTTGGGTCCGAGGACCGCGCTTACCCCGGCCTCGGTCAGGCGCTGGGCCGCCTGTTTGGCCCTCGTCGCGTCGCCCCGATCGTCGGCGGTGTCGAGGGCGAGGCGGAAGGTGATGCCGGCGCGGGCGTTGTGGTGCTCCACGGCGAGCCGCGCCCCGCGCTCCTGAGCGAGGCCGTCCGCCTTGTTCGTGCCGCTGAGGTCGGCCTGGAAGCCGAGGGTGTGCACGGGAAGGGCGCCGCCTGTGACCGCTTTCCCGGCCGCCAGATAGGCGGTGGCCCCTCCGCCGACGGCGGCCAAGGAGGCTGCTGCCGCGCTCCCCATCAGCAGCACGCGCCGTCGGGTCGCAGGGCGGGGGTCCTTCGGGTGCGATGGGGTCGGGTCGGTGGCCCGGGCCTCGTCCGTCGGTTGCCGTGTGGGGCGTTGTGGGGTGGGCACGTCCAGTGCTCGTGCGGAGCGTTCGGCGACCACGCGGAGGAGTGCGGGCGGCAGCCAGTGCCCTTGTTGGTTCTCGGAGATCTCCCGCGCGAGGGGGATGCGTGGGTCCCGGAGCATGGCGGCGGCCTCCTGGGCAGTCGGCCGCCTGGTCGGGTCCTTGGCCAGGCAGGCACCGGTCAGAGCCTGGAGCTCGCTGGGGACGTCCGCCAGGTCCGGCTCCTCGTGCACAGTACGGAAGAGGACGCCCGCTGCGTTTCCGGTGCCGAACGGGCGCCGGCCCGAGGCCGCGTAGGCCAGGACGCAGCCCAGTGAGAAGACGTCGCTGGGCGGGCCGACCTCCCCGGCGCGGGCCTGTGCCTGTTCCGGCGCGAGGAATCCGGGCGTGCCGACGACGGCGTCCGGTGCGGTGAGCTCGGTGGCGCCCGCGGCATACGCGATGCCGAAGTCGATGAGCCGGGGGCCGTCCAGGGCGAGCAGGACGTTGCCCGGTTTCACATCGCGGTGCACCACTCCCGCCGCGTGGACAGCGGTGAGCGCATCGGCCAGCCGGGATCCCAGGGTCCGTACGGCGGCGACGGGCAGCGCGCCGAAGCCGTCGACCGCCTCCACCAGCGAGGGTCCGGGGACGAACTCCGTGGCCAGCCAGGGCTCCTGGGCCTCCGTGTCGGCGGCCACGACCGGCACCAGCCAGCGCCCGGTCAGGCCGCGGACCGCCGTCACCTCGCGCCGGAACCGGGTGCGGAAGGCCGGGTCCGCGGCGTGTTCGGCGCGGATCGTTTTGAGCGCGACGAGCGCCCCGCCTGTCGTGCGGGCGAGGTAGACGACGCCCATGCCGCCCGCGCCGAGCCGGGCAAGCAGTCGATGCCCACTGATGTCCTCGGGGTCGGCGGCAGTTAGGGGCTGCATCAGATGCCGACCTTGCCCGCGTAGGAGTACCGGCCGTCCTTCACTTCGTAGCGGAAGACGTCAGGGCTCTTGAGCAACCACCGGTCCTCCTTGTCGAACGCGTACGTCCGGACCAGTCCCTTGTACGTGCCCTTCTGCAGCAGGTCGTACAGCCTGTTCCCGGAGGGCCGGCCGCCTGCCTCGGTGAGGCGGGTGATGACCATACGGGCCACGTCGTACGCCTCCGCCGCCCAGTAGGGGGGTGCGGAACCGTAGCGCTTCCGGTAGGCGGTGGCGAAGGCTCGGACGGGGGCGGCCGACGGGTCGATGTACGGGGCGAAGATCTGCCAGCCGTCGGCGGCACTGCCCGCGCCGGTCAGGAACTGCGCGTCGGCAGCCGGGTAGCCGAGCACGCGCAGGCCGTTGAAGTCCGTCTGC
Source organism: Streptomyces sp. SAI-135 (assembly GCF_029893805.1). NCBI lineage: Bacteria > Bacillati > Actinomycetota > Actinomycetes > Kitasatosporales > Streptomycetaceae > Streptomyces > Streptomyces sp. SAI-135. The sequence continues at coordinate 75,933 of NZ_JARXYP010000001.1, read as the reverse complement.
GCGAGGGCGCGTGCGACGGCCGCGGCGCGGGCGGGGGTGCCCATGTAGACGAAAGCGTCCGGCTGGAGCGCGGCCATCTCAGCGACCACCGGGGCGAGGGTCTCGGCCAGCCGCGGTACGACGCGCGGCTCAGTGGCGATCTTGAGGAAACCGAGGTACTGGAACATCGTATGGCCGAGCTGCCAGGCTGGGATGCCGCCGGCGCGGTCGATCAGCACGCCCACGCGCCGGGCGCCCTGTGTGTACAGGGAGGAGGCCGCCGTGCCGGGCAGGTTTATGTAATCGGGGACGGCCTGGAGGAAGTGACCGGGCTTCGCGGTGCCGTACTCGGACTGCGCGGAGGACACCGTGATCTGAGGGACAAGCTGTGCGTCGTAGCTGTCGAGGCTCGCCCCGGTGGTCTTGTCACCGGTCGAGCCAATGACGGCGAGCAGGTCGCGATCGGCGGCGAGGGTACGGGCCACCTTGCCGGCGCGGGTCGCATCGCCCCGGTCATCGACCGTCTTGAGGGCGAGCGTGAAGGGCTTGTCCTTGCGGGAGTTGAACTGTTCGACGGCGAGCCGGACGCCGCGTTCCTGGGCCTCACCGATGACTTTCTGCGGGCCCGTCAGGTCGGCCTGAACGCCGAGGATCCAGCGGCGGGCGCCGGACGAGGCACTTCGGGCGGCGTCATCGTCGCGCTGTGCGGCCCAGAGGGCGGCACAGCCGCCGGCCGCGAGCAGGGCCGCGCCGCCGCCGAGTATGAGGAAACGGCGGCGACTGGTGAAAGGGGGCGCGTCGGCGGGAACCTCCACCGGCTGTTCGTCCGCCCTCGTGTCGAGGGCCGTCGCCTCGATGTCCGGCAGGGCGAGCATCGCGGCGGAGCGGTCCGCGATGAGCCGTACGACGGCGTCGGGCAGCCAGTCGACGGTGTCCTGTGGTGTGTCCTCGACCAGCGTCTCGTCCACCTCGCGGGCGGTGGGCCGGGCGGCCGGGTCCTTGGCCAGGCAGCGCTCCAACAAGGCGCGCGTGTCGTCGGGGACACCCTCAAGGTCGGGCTCGTCGTGCACCGTGCGGTACAGGAGGGCGTCCACGGCACCGGTGCCGAAGGGCAGGCGGCCGGTGGCGGCGTAGGAGAGGAGACAGCCGAGGGCGAAAACATCACTGGCGGGCGAGGTGGGCTGCGCCTGGGCCTGCTCCGGGGCGAGGAATCCGGGTGTGCCGACAACCATGTCGGCCGAGGTCAGCGCCGTCTCCTCGGTAGCACGGGCGATACCGAAGTCGATGAGGCGGGGGCCGTCGACGGCGAGCAGCACATTGCCCGGCTTGACGTCGCGGTGCACAAGTCCCGCGTCATGTACGGCGGTCAGGGCGCGGGCCAGCATCCGGCCTAGGATGCGCACACCGTGCGGCGGCAGCGGACCGCAGGCGGCGACGGCCTCGGCGAGCGAGGGGCCGGGGACGAAGGCGGTGGCTAGCCAGGGCGCGGGTGCGTCCGGGTCGGCGCCGGTGACCGGCACGGCCCACGGGCTGTCCACGCGCCGTGCGGCGGCGACCTCACGGCGGAAGCGCGCGCGGAACTCGGCCTGGTCGGCGTACTCGGGCAGGATCACCTTGACGGCGGCCAGCTCCCCCGACTCAGCGCGCCCCAGGTAGACGACGCCCATGCCGCCGGCGCCGAGCCGGGCGAGCAGCCGGTGGCCGCCGATGCGGCCCGGGTCGGACGGGGTGAGTTTCTCGGTCATCGGCCCTCGACCTGCTTACTGCCGCTCGGCTGCGGCGTGTTGCGTTCGATCGTGGCTCTGAGGCGGGCGCGCATGCCGACGTGCGGATCCCGCAGCCGGTCGAACAGGTCCGCCCGAGACCAACCCTTGGCACCCTTGGCGGAGACCGCGAGGGTGAACTGGCCGATGCGGGTCTGCTCCCAGATGTACGGGTACGGGCCACCGACTTCGTCGCCCGTGTAGGAGCCGAGCTCGGTAAGAGTGTCATCGGCGTACTCGTTCCCGGAGTCACCGAAAGAGTTCGGGACGTCGTTCAGCGACGTGACCATCTCGTCGGAGCGCAGCCGCTGCTCGGGGCAGCGCATCATCTCTTCCAGGACCTCGGCGTTCTCCCAGTCGGCCTGCTCGGGGGTGTGGTGCACCGTGACGACGGCGCTGAGCCGCAGCGGGCCCTTGGCCCCGCTCGCCGGTATCTCGTAGGAACGGGTCAGGGTAGCGAGGACGTCCTTCGGGAGCGCCTGCTGATGCCAGACACAGTCGTCCCCGAGGACCGGCCAGCGCCGCGGGTCGCTTTCGTACGGAGCCCGGCGGACAGTGTCCGGGCCGAACTCGGAAGGTTTCGCGAGGACCTCTCGCACCAGAGCAGCAGCCTGAGCCGTGGATGTCGGGAGTCTGCCCGGGTCGATGTCGACGACGGCGGTCGGCGACGGGGCGGCGGTGCTTGTGACACCGGCCTTCTGCGTGGCAGTCGGTCCGGACGCTTCAGCTCCACCTGAGGTACAGCCGACCAGCAGTAATCCGCACACCGCGACCGCACAGCCAAGGCGCACCGGCCCCCCGTTCCGCACCACAAGCCTCCTGAGATCACCTGTTCACCACGTGTCGGCCACGATGCTACGCAGCAACTTGCGTGCAGTGAGCAGCCATTGACGATCATGTGGCTGAGCTGTGCCACACCTGTCACACGACCCCGGCACGGACGGAGGCCGTACCGCGCGGATCCGCCTGGACCCACTACAGTGCAGCAATACGCACCAGGCCCCTGGACAACCGGCACGCACTGCGGATCGTCAACGGCTACTTCGCCGAATTCCTCAGCCAATTCCGGACGAGGACTGGGAACTGCCCACTCCCGGCACTCAATGGAACGTCCGCGATCTGGTCCAACACGTCGCTGGAGGCCACATCGCCTTGGTCCGTACACTCCATCCCGACATGTCCGTGGACGAGCCCGCGGCCGCGGGCTCGGACGACGAGGCGGCAGACACATGCCGCCTGTGGGCATCGAAAGCGCAGGGGGCAGTCGACGCACCGGGAGTGCTGGAACGCACGGCACGCCACTCGTCGCTCGGCGAGATGACCGGCGACTCCCTCACCCTCATCCGGTGGGGCGATGTGTGCGTCCATGCCTGGGACGCGGATGTCGCGGGTGAATAGTCCGAGGCGATGCAAGGGCTGCCCTGTCATCCCTGCGGCAACCCCGCGGAGGTACGGCTTGCGCTTGCTCATGGCGTAGCGTGAGCACGGGCGATGCGGAGGGTTTGGTCCGCTGTTCAATGGGCGATTCCGCGGCAACTTCAAACCAGACGGACTTCCGGGTACAGAAGCGAACGAGATGGATGGTCGCGCATTCGCCTGGGGAGCGCCATTCACCGCCTATGGGATGAAGACCCTCAGAGCAGGGCAGTGGCGAGAGCCGCATATAGGGATTTACCTGCATAAACGCCCTCTAAGAGGTCGTTTTCATCTGCCTCGAACAGGTATGGGGCGATTCTCGGGGTGCGGGGTGGCGGTGCGGAAGGGGCTGTGGGTGTGGTCGGGTCCTGTGGGCCCTGCGGGGTGACGGGCGGGGCGGGATGCGACTCGTTCCTGTCTCATCCCAGGATGCCCCCGTCTTCGTGGCCGTGTGCTTCGGGCGCCGTTGCTTCGCGCCTGGCAACCCCCCGATCCGCGGCGATACGCCGGAAGCATGCCGTCGCGACGTCCGTATCCGAGTGATCTGTCCGATGCCCGCTGGGAGTTGATCGAGCCGGTGCTCTCGGCCTGGCGCTTCGAGCGCCGCGGCCGGGCTCTGGACTTCGGCCGGCCACCCGAGCACGACCTGCGCGACATCATGGACGCGATCTTGTATGTGGACCGCACCGGGATCCAGTGGCGCTATCTCCCGCACGACTTCCCGCACTGGAACACGGTCTATGGCTACTTCGCCAAGTGGCAGCAGGAAGGTGTGTTCGCCCATCTCAACGGCCTGCTCAGGCAACTGTTACGGGAGAAGGAAGGACGGAACAGCGAGCCGTCGGCCTGCGTGATCGACGCCCAGAGCGTCAAGACCTCCACCAGCGTTCATGTCTCCAGCCAGGGCATCGACGCCGGGAAAAAGATCGTGGGCAGGAAGCGGAACATCGTCACCGACACCCTCGGTCTCCTGCTGGCCGTGCTGGTCACCGCGGCGAGCGTGCAGGACTCCGTCGCCGGGACCTGGCTCCTGGACCAGGTCGCCGCCGACCACCCCGGCATCCGCAAAGTGTGGGTGGACGGCGGCTACCGCCAGCACCTCGTGGAGCACGCCGCCGCCCTCGGCATCGACATGGAAATCACCGCGCGCGCACCTGGGACCAGGGGCTTCACCCCGATCCCGAAGCGCTGGAGCGTCGAGCGGACCTACGGCTGGCTCATGCTCCACCGCCGTCTCGCCCGCGACTACGAGACCCTGACCGTCCGTTCCGAAGCCATGATCCACCTCGCCATGACCGATCTCATGGCCCGCCGCCTCACCAGCGAGAACACCATCTCCTGGCGCGATCCGACACGGCACACCAAACGGCAGATTCCGGGATGAAACAACGGGAGAAAACGACCTCTAAGACGCCGTTTCTGATGGCGGACCGTTGGCCGCCAGAAACGGGTGGTCTGCCTGAAGGTCCGCTCGGTACGGTGGCCCGGTGTGCTTCTACGCCATGACCTACTACAAGCTGCACTACGCGTGCGTCTCGTGCCGTGTCAGCTTCAAGCGGCGTGCCTATCCGCAGCGGGAGCATCTGTGCCCAAACTGTGCTCGACCCCTCATTTGCGCTGGTCATGACTTCGCCCCTCCGCCCAGGCGTGATGTCCGCGGGTGGTCTGTGGTGGCTGCGGTGCTGGGGGAAGGGCTGCGCTACGAGGGGCGATCGGCCTGCGGATGTGGCAAGGAGCCCAAGTACCGCCCGCGGACAAGAGCCGAACTGCGGGTGCGTCAGATCATTGCCTCAAGGGACGGGCTCCCGCTGTCCGAGACATTTTCCCGACCGGACCCTCTGACTCCGTCGGTTGGCTGACCTCGCACCTCAGCGTGTCAGCCGGCGATGGCTGATGAGGACTGCTGCGACGCCGACGAAAGCCAGGAAGTGCCCGGGCTTGCGCTCGTAGCGGCGGTGCAGGCGGCGGCAGCCGGCCAGCCAGGACACGGTTCTCTCTACCACCCAGCGGTGACGGCCGAGCCGGTTCGATGATTCGGTGCCCTTGCGGGCGATGCGCGGGGAACTCAGCCGGAAGCGTCTTTCTCGCCGACTGCCCTACCCGGCTAGCCATCAACATCATCACCAACAAATGGGCCGTCGTCGTGCTGTTCGCACTCAGCGGCAAGCCCCTCCGGCACGGTGAACTCGTGGACCTGGTCGGGGGCGTCTCTAGTGCTCTGACCGCATAGGTTCACCGGGTTCGTGGTCGTGGCGGTTGGATGTGCAGTGACGTCCGAACCGACCGCTGGAGGCGCGGTGGCCGAGCCTGTCCGTGTGCGCAGACTGACCGACCAGGAGGGGCAGAAGCTGCAGCAGATCGTGCGCCGGGGCAGTACAAACTCGGTGCGCTACCGGCGGGCGATGATGCTGCTGGCCTCGGCCGGCGGGAACCGGGTCCCGGTGATCGCGAAGCTGGTGCAGGCCGACGAGGACACCGTCCGGGATGTGATCCACCGGTTCAACGAGATCGGCCTGGCCTGTCTGGACCCTCGATGGGCGGGAGGCCGTCCCCGCCTGATCAAGCCTGACGACGAGGACTTCGTCGTCGAGACGGCCACCACCCGCCCGACCAAGCTCGGCCAGCCCTTCACCCGCTGGTCCATCCGAAAACTCGTCGCCTACCTGCGCAAAGTCCACGGCCGGATCATCCGCATCAGCCGCGAAGCGTTACGCAGCCTGCTCGCCCGCCGCGGTGTCACCTTCCAGCGCACCAAGACCTGGAAAGGATCCCCCGATCCCGACCGCGACGCCAAGCTAGACCGCATCGAGGAGGTCTTGGACCGCTTCCCTGACCGGGTCTTCGCCTTCGACGAGTTCGGACCGCTCGGAATCCGGCCCACCGCAGGATCAGGCTGGGCACCACGGAAGCGACCCGCTCGGGTGCCGGCCACCTACCACCGCACTCACGGGGTGCGCTACTTCCACGGCTGCTACTCGATCGGCGACGACCGCCTGTGGGGCGTCAACCATCGCAGAAAAGGGGCCGCGAACACGCTGGCCGCGCTGAAGTCGATCCGCGCCGCCCGACCCGACGGCGCACCGGTCTACGTGATCCTGGACAACCTGTCGGCCCACAAAGGCTCCGACATCTGCCGCTGGGCGAAGAAGAACAAGGTCGAGCTGTGCTTCACCCCGACCTACGCCTCGTGGGCCAACCCCATCGAGGCGCACTTCGGCCCGCTGCGGCAGTTCACCATCGCTAACTCCCACCACCCCAACCACACCGTGCAGACCCGGGCCCTGCACGCCTACCTGCGCTGGCGCAACGCCAACGCCCGCCACCGCGACGTCCTGGCCGCCGAGCGCATGGAACGCGCCCGCATCCGCAGCGAGAAGGGCATCCGCTGGGGCGGACGACCCCTCGCCACCGCTGCCTGAGCGACCCGGCGAACCCATGGTCAGAGCACTAGCATCCCCTGTCGTGAGCAATTCGGAGAACGTTCTTGACTGGCTGCAGAACTGGTACGCCGCACAGTGCAACGAGGACTGGGAGCACGAGTGGGGCGTGAAGATCGCCACGCTCGATAACCCCGGCTGGACCGTCACCATCGACCTGGAGGAGACGGACCTGGAGCAACATGAGTACCCCCGCCAGGACGTCAACCGCAGCCCTCACGACTGGGTCTGGGCGTGGACTTCCGAGAAGACCTTTCACGCCAGATGCGGCCCCAGCAACCTCACCGAAGCCCTCGCCTTGTTTCGCTCCTGGGCGACCACGAACACTCCCTGAGCAATCACACAGCGGCGGGCCACAGAACCCGGTGAACCTATGCGGTCAGAGCACTAGCAAGGTACTCACCCAGACATTGCGCAGAGTGCAGAGCTATGGCCTGATCGAGCGTCACGCCTATGCCGAGGCTCCCCCACGGGTCGAATACAGCCTCACCGAGCTCGGCCAAACGCTCGCGGAGCCCATCGCCGCCCTGACCGACTGGGCGAAGACATACGGTGCCGCCGTCGCCGACTTCCAGGAAGCGGCGCGCTCAACACCGGTGCGAAGAAGGTCTGCCTGGCCGACCTGATCGTCCTCGCGGGTGCCGCGGCGGTCGAGAAGGCCGCCAAGGACGCCGGCCACGCCGTGGAGGTGCCCTTCACGCCGGGCCGCGTGGACGCGACCGAGGAGCACACCGACGTCGAGTCCTTCGCCGCGCTGGAGCCGGTAGCGGACGGCTTCCGCAACTACCTGGGCAAGGGCAACCGCCTGCCGGCCGAGTACCTGCTGCTCGACAAGGCGAACCTGCTCACCCTGAGCGCCCCCGAGATGACCGTCCTCGTCGGTGGTCTGCGTGTCCTCGGCGCCAACCAGGGCGGCACGGCGCACGGCGTCTTCACCGACCGTCCGGGCGTCCTGACCAACGACTTCTTCGTCAACCTGCTCGACCTGGGCACGACGTGGAAGTCCACCTCGCAGGACCAGACGGCGTTCGAGGGCCGGGACGCGGAGACCGGCAAGCTGAAGTGGACCGGCACCCGTGCCGACCTGGTCTTCGGCTCCAACTCCGAGCTGCGCGCGCTCGCCGAGGTCTACGCGAGCGACGACGCCAAGGAGAAGTTCGTGAAGGACTTCGTCGACGCGTGGGTCAAGGTCTCGAACCTGGACCGCTTCGACCTCGTCTGATGCCACCGCACCACGTACCGGGGCCGGCTCGCATCGGGCGGCCCGGCCGTCTTCTGAGTTGGCGCAGAGCGTGCGCGTGCGGTTATGCCGATAGTGCTGGCCGTTGCAGGAGTCGTTGTGTGTGAGGCAGGCAGGAGAGAGTGGTAGAACGTTCTGTCTTTACAATATGGGGAACATTGGCTAGCGTCACCTGCGGCAGAACGATCAGTCTTGCTGAACGGATGTGGTTCGCCGTATGCCTTCCAATTCTCCTGGCCGTGAATCGCACGCCTTTGGCTTCAGACCGACTAAGTTGAGGGCGGTCACGCCGAACCGAGGGCTCTCATTGCTGTGCGGCAGCCACCTCCTTGACGGCAGGGAGTGGCGGCACCGCGCCTGAATCCCTCTCCACCCCGGAGCGGTTCGGCAACGTCGCGGTGGAACCTGCGAGCGGCTACCTGTCGACGGCTCAAGCCGTGGGTCTCCGCACCTGCGTGCCGCGAGTGCAACTGACCGCACTCGACACGTCGATGGAGCAGCCGGCCCGGGCTGGCTCCAGCGCAGCGCCGCATTTCACTACGCAACCTGAGGCCGACGCCGTGCAGCACATCCGTCGTGCTGCTGAGCCCTGTCCTTACCTGATCCACGAAGCGGCCTGGCGGAGCCGTGATGCCTAAGGCCGCTCGGTGCGAGTGTCGAGCCGCATCGGACCACCACATGAAAGAGGTATGACGTGACGGACATCGTTGACCTGGGAGAGTTCGGCGAGGAGTTCCGAAGGGACCCGCATCCCGTGTACGCGCAACTGCGAGCACGCGGCCCGGTGCACCGAGTGCGGCTGCCGGAGCCGGATCCTCGCCCGGAGGTCTGGTTGATCGTGGGGTACGAGCAGGCGCGCGCGGCGCTCGCCGACCCACGACTCGCCAAGGACGACAGCAAGAACGGGTTCACAGCCTTTGACGAGGAGTTGATCGGCAAACATCTGCTGGCCGCGGACCCACCGCAGCACACCCGGCTGCGCAGCCTGATCACGCGCGCGTTCACGCCCCGCCGCGTCGAGGAACTGCAGCCTCGGATTCAGCAGATCACCGACGAACTCCTCGACGCGATGCTGCCGCAGGGCCGCGCCGACCTGATCGAGTCCTTCGCCTACCCACTGCCGATCACGGTGATCTGCGAGCTGCTCGGCGTCCCCGAGCTGGACCGCACCGAGTTCCGCAAGATTTCCAATGACGCAGTGTTGCCGGCTGACCTCGATAGCATGCGAGACGCCTTTGTACGGCTCGCCGATTACCTGGATCGCCTCATCGAGGATAAGCAGCGTGGCGGGCCCGGCACCGATCTGCTGAGCGACCTGATCCGCACCACGGCGGAAGACGGCGATCGGCTCTCTCCGGACGAACTGCGCGGGATGGCCTACGTCCTGCTGGTCGCCGGACACGAGACGACGGTCAATCTCATCACCAACGCCGTCCACGCCCTGCTCACCCACCCTGATCAGCTGACTGCCCTGCGCGCCGACATGACCCTCCTCCACGGCACCGTCGAGGAGGCGCTCAGGTACGAGGGCCCGGTGGAGACCGCGACGTACCGGTTCGCCGCCGAGCCTTTGGAGATCGCCGGAGTGCCGATCGCGAAGGGTGAGTGGGTACTGGTCGGACTGGCGGCCGCCGACCGCGACGGGGACCGCTTCTCCGCCCCCGAACGCTTCGACATCAGGCGGGACACCCGCGGTCACGTTGCCTTCGGCCATGGCATCCACCATTGCCTCGGCGCGCCCCTGGCCCGTCTGGAAGCGCGCATCGCGCTCCGATCCCTCCTGGAGCGTGCCCCGGATCTCGCCCTCGATGGCCCGCCGCGGGAGTGGCTCCCGGGTGTGCTGATGCGCGGAGTGCGAAGCCTGCCTGTGCGTTGGTGAATGGCTCGTGACGTCTGTCGCCAGTGGAGGGACCTCTGTGAGTGGCCGGTTTCCGTATGAGTTTTAGGAGAGAACGTGGATGTTCATGGGGGCGGCCGTGTGCTTTCGCACGTGCAGGAAGTGTGCGGTGTCCCACGGTGCTGTCTGGATGAGGATCAACTACTAAGGAGCAACCGTGACTGATGGACTTCCCAAGCGCAGGGGACACCGCATCACCGTCGAGCCGAGCGATCGGCATGTGCGTGCGGTGCGAGACGGCACAGTGCTGGCGGAGAGCGACGAGGCGTTGGTGCTGCGCGAGACGGGTTGTCCCGACGCGTACTACATCCCGTTCCAGGACGTACGCCTCGACCTTCTGGATCCGTCCGACACCCGCACCAACTGTCCCTTCAAAGGTGACGCTTCATACTGGTCGCTGCCGGATGCGGCCGACCTGGCCTGGGCGTACCTCGACCCGAAACCGGAAGTGGCCGAGATCAAGGAGCATCTCTGCTTCTACGAGGTGCAGGTGTCCTGACGAGTTGGTACACAACGGTGGGCGGTCGTGCGTGACCTGGGCACACCTTCATGAGCGATCGAATGTCGGTCATCGAGCAGACCAGTGCACGCAGCCGATGACGCAAGCAAGCTAGTGACCGCTGCATTTGAGGCCGAAGTCAACGCCTGCTCGGCCGATCGGTTTCCGAACCCGCGAGCAGGGGTGCCGTGCGCACGAACCGGCCGAGGTCCTGGACGCCGTGCTGAAGTCCGCACAGCCGGGCGCGATGAGGGCGATCCAGGCCATCGGCGACGGCGCGGCTCTCACCCGGGTGTCGACCTCGTCGAAATCGCACGCTGCCGGGCTAGACAGCCCGCAGCAGAACCCGGCAGGCAGCGGCGACGGACAAGGCAGAGGGAGAGGGCGGGGCAGTATGCGGTGGGAGTTGCGGCTGCGGGCCGCCGAGCGAGGCGTATTCCAAGCCCTCGAGATGCGCCGCCTGCTGGCGCAGGGCCGGACTGCCCGTCTGCGCGGGCAAGATGTCGGCCCTGCGGTCCACCACCATGGCCCCGGGGCCGGTACGGCTCGACGATCTCGAGTGTCCGGCGGCTGGATCACCGCCGCCGACCCGCCCGAGACCGGATCCGGCGAGCACCCCTCGAGTGGGCCGAGGGCGGGGGAGAGGCGTGGCCGGGCCCGCGCCCGGTGCGGCCGAAACTGCCGCCGTTGTGACGCCCCGAAATGCCTCCGCTGTCCCTGCCAGCGCACCCGCCATCCTTGGAGGCGGACCCGCCGCGGCCGCTGCTGACGCATCCGCCGGCGGGGCCTGGTGTCTGGTCGATCGATGCCTGCCGGGACGGGACAGATCAGGGCGCCCAGCCAGGCGGGCCGTCAAGGCCGTTTTCTCGCAGGGGAGTTGAAAGGGCTGGTGCGCGGCTGGGGCCGTCCCCGGCTGGGTTCGGGCTGTGGGGTGAGGCCGGTGGCGTACACCCTCCCGCGGATCGACGTCTGTTTCGTCTGTCTGCCTGGCGGCCCGCACACACCGCCGCCGTGTGTGGCTTGCGGTCGCAGCGGCTTCTTCTTCCATCAGGGCCTGTGCACCGGCTGCCACCCCCATTCATCGGACCGTCGGGACTTGTGTCCGGACTGCTCTGCCTGGGGGACCAGCGCGGCCTCGCGGTGGCGGTGCTGGGGCTGCCTGGGCCGGCACCGCAAATTCTCCTCACAGGGCCCGGACGGCCCCTGCGCATGGTGCGGGCGCTCGGTTGCCCTCAACGGGGACCGGGCTTGCCGGTGGTGCTGGCTGCAGCGGTCCCGGCTGGGCCGTGCGACGGGAGACCTCCATGCCTCCTACGAACAGGCTCTGGGGTGACACCGACGCAGCCGCAACCCAGCTCCCGCCCGCCTGACGAGTCCGAGGACGCGGGCCAGACGGGCCGATTGATCTTTCGCGTTTCTACGCGGCGGCGGTGCAGCGAGCGCGGGGCAGAGGTGGTCAGGTGCTGGCTGGTGAGGGCGTCCAAGGCGAGGAACAGCGGCCGTGGCATCTGGGCCTGGTGGTGTCAGTGCCTCGCCGCATACTGGCGGCCATGCAGATGACGGAGCACGCACTCAAACGGGCCTGGCGCCAGACAGTGGCAGGCTCTGACCTGCTCGATGACGCCATGTTCCCGCCCACCGGCAGCTCACGCGACCAGTACACACAGCGCGCAGGCGATCCCGGTGGCCTCTTCCTCGTCCTGGACGAAGACGGCACTGTGCGCGGCTACCGCAGCCCCTACCGGGAAATCTTCACCACTCAGGACCTCGACCAGGTGCTGTACTTCGTTGCCGAGGAAGCGGTTCGTGGTCTCGCCGAGTACATCGTGGCTCACACTCCGGGCCACGGCCCGGTCACCAGCCTCGTCACTGGCCAAGCCCAGATGCTGGACGGATCAACCCCGCTTGGGGAAGCCGATTCCGTAGCGGCGGCATGGATGGTCCGCAGACGGCACAGCCGTGCGAACGCGACCCGCTGGAACGCCTCGCCTGGATCGCCGGCACATGGCGCGAGAAGGACCCCTACACCAACCTCGCCTTCTTCCGTGGCGAGGGCATCAGCGCCGAGCAGATCGCCCTGCTCCACGGGGCGAATCCCGAACAGGTCGCCGCCGGGACACGCCTGTCGGACCTGTGCAGCATGGACGGCACCGGCCGCGACTCCTGGGACATCGCCTGGGAGAGCTGCTGCTTCGGGCAGGCAGGAGACTGGGCGTTCGTGATGTACCACGAGACACCACCCGGCAGCCGGGCCGACAACGCGGCTCTCTCCCGGCTCGGAGTCACCGAGACCGTGCGGCTGAGCGCCACCGCCGCCAAGGCCATCTACACCTTCGACTACATGCGTGACGGCCGCCGTATCGACGACGACTGGGGTGTCCTGGAGCTGATCTGGTACGAGCGGGGCCGCGCCCCCTACTACCGCGGCGGCCAGCTCGACTTCCTCAACCAGGCCATACGCCGCGCCGAGCTGGATCACCCCGAGCTGACCGGCGAGTTCGAGTTGTACTTCCACGCTCTGGAAACCGCACTCGGCCTTCAACTGCCCCGGCAAGACATCCAGCAGGAAACTGTCCACGCCGCACAGTGGGTACGAAGCAACGGTTGACGACACCCTCGACCGCTTTGAGGCGTCTTCAAGAAACGTACGGCCTGAACCTATAGACCGTACGAGACCCCGGGCACCTGCGGCCCGGGGTCTCTCTGTGCTCTGGAATGTTCAGCGGCACACTCACGGAGAACACCTTCGCCGTCGACGTGCGCGCCTGCTCGCCGATCTCCTTCAGCCAGGCGTTGGCGCCAGCCCGTTCGGTGCTCATGAGGTTTTCCTCTCCCGTGTGGGGACGTGCCCAGCCGGACGGGCGCCCCAAACGCCGCGCACGCCGGTAGGTTGCCCTGTTACGGCGCGGAAGGGAGGACCAGCAAGTGCCTGAGCGGAACATCGAGTTCGGCAAGTACGGTGCCCGCGGCATCTAGGGCCACGAAGCCGTCGCCCGCCAACTGGACGCGCTGGCTGGTTACATCGCCACTCCCGTCACCGCCCGGCGAGGCCTCCTGGCCCGCCTGCAATACCTCACCCGCACCCCCCACGCCCTGGCGGCGGCCCGCGCGGCCGGGCTGACCGTCACCGACCGCACCCTGCGCGCCTGGACGGCCGGCACCCGCGTCCTGACTGACGACCCCGCCATCCACGCCCTCCTGCAGGAACTGGGTGGGGCCCTGGACGTTCCGCGCGCCGATGTTTCCGCTTGGAGGGTCGGTCATGGCGAGATGGATCATGGCTTCGGAGCGGTGCGGATGGGTTTCGTAGTCACGCGCCAGACGCCGGTGCAGCATGAGCCACCCGTAGGTCCGCTCGACCCACCGTTTCGGGACGGGGTGAATCCCCTGGTCCCATGGGTGCGTTGGACGATTTCGAGGTCGATGCCGAGGGTGGCGGCGTGTTCGACGAAGTGCTTGCGGTAGCCGCCGTCGACCCAGACCTTGCGCAGGGTGGGGTGCTCGGTGGCGGCCTGCTCGAGCAGGGTGCGGCCGGCCGTGGAGTCCTGGACCCCAGCCGCAGTGACCAGCACTGCGAGCAGCAGGCCGAGGGTGTCGGTGATGATGCTGCGCTTGCGGCCCACGATCTTTTTGCCCGCGTCGATGCCTTGCGTCTTGGCGGGGACGGAGGTGGAGGTCTTGACGCTCTGGGCGTCGATCACGCAGGCAGAGGGATGACGGTGTTTGCCCTCCTGCTGACGCACCAACTCCCGTAAGAGACCGTTGAGCTGGGCGAAGATGCCGTCGGATTGCCACGTGGCGAAGTAGCCGTAGACCGTGTTCCAGTTCGGGAAGTCGTGAGGCAAAGAGCGCCACTGCACCCCGGTGCGGTCCACGTACAGGATCGCGTTCATGATTTCGCGCAGGTCATGCTCGGGCGGCCGACCGAAGTCCAGGGCCCGACGCCGGCGTTCGAAGCGCCATGCGGACAGGACCGGCTCGAGCAACTTCCAGCGGCATCGGACAGATCACTCGGATACGCACGTCGGTCGGCCATGTCCTGGACGTACCGCCGTCCCGGGGCGTGCGCCCAGGCGTGCATCCTGCCTGGTGGAAGCACGGAACAGATCCGGGCATCCTGGAATGAGACAGGCGTAAGCCGACTCGTGCCCCAGACTCCACACCATCGGCCTCAGGAAGCAAGACCGTCTCGGCAGCCCCACCCGCACCAGTACATCGGCGGGCGCAATAGCGGAGTTATAACCGCACTAGAGATGAAAACGCCCTCTTAGTGAGCGTTTGATTCTGGTAATGGATGGTTTGTGGCGTATTTCAGGAGCCGGGTCGAGCGCCTAGTGAAGCGATTCGCCGGAAACATCACTTCTGTCGCAATCAGTCAGCCAGTTATGCGCCGGTTTCCACACAAGAGCTCCTGTCTCATTCAGAAATCTACCGGTTCACGCGAGCTTGAGAACGCACGCCCCCGGTGCAACCGACACCCCCGCACATGCCCTGCTCAGGCCGACCGCCACCGCATACCCAGGCATCATGCAACCCTCTCGGCCCTACCCCAGCGACCTGTCCGACGCCCGCTGGGAACTCATCCGCCCCACCCTCGAAGCCTGGCGCCAGGCCCGCAACGGCATCCGCAAGCCCACCCACGACCTGCGCGCCCTGATGAACGCCATCCTCTACGTCGACCGCACCGGCATTCCCTGGCGCTACCTACCCCACGACTTCCCGCCCCACCAAAGCGTCTACGGCTACTTCGCCCTCTGGGAAGCCGACGGCATCTTCGACCAGCTCACCGGCCTGTTACGCGGCAAAGTCCGCCAAGCCGAAGGCCGCTCGAGCGAGCCCAGTGCGTGCCTGATCGACAGCCAGAGCATCAAAACCTCCGCCACCGTCCACCTGACCGGCCAAGGCATCGACCCGGCCAAGAAAATCATCGGGCGCAAACGGCACATCGTCACTGACACCCTCGGACTCCTCCTGGCCGTCACCGTGACCGCCGCCAGCGTCCACGACTCCGCCGCCGGCACCCACCTCCTGACTCGAGTCCGCGAACGCCATCCCACCATCACCAAAGCCTGGGCCGACAACGGCTACAAGACCAAGGCGGTCGAACACGCCGCCCAAATCGGCATCGACCTGGAAATAGTCCAGCGCGACCCAGCCGTCCGCGGCTTCACCGTCCAACCACGCCGCTGGGTCATCGAACGCACCCTCGGCTGGCTCATGCACCACCGACGCCTGGCCCGCGACTACGAAACCCACCCCCACCGATCAGCCGCCATGATTCAGCTCGCCGCCATCAACCTCATGACCCGCCGCCTCACCCACGAAGCCACCCCCAACTGGCGCGACAGCTAAACCAAATGAAACAGACAACCCAGAATCAAACGCTCACTTATGCCGGGTCCCCGGGGTCCGCCTTGAGCAGCAGTCTGTGCAAGGTTGCCAGTTCGTCCGGCGTCAGTGCGCCGAGGGTGTGCTGCATGACGCGTTCGACGACCTTGGCCCCTTCGAGTCGTAGCCGTTCTCCTTCCTCGGTGGGGCGGTGTCGGACAGCGCGGCCCGGCGCGGAGACCCGCTCGATGAGCCCTCGGCCGATCATCCGGCCCGCCAGCGTGCCGATCGACTGGTCCGTCTGGAACGTCAGCACCGCGAGCGCATGCAGAGACGCGTCCGGTTGGGCGTGCAGATGCCTCAGCACATCCCGCTGTGGCAGGGACAGGCCGAGCTCGCCCAAGCCGATGTTCGCCGCGCGATGGTGGTGCCATTGCAGTCGTTTGACCGCCAGTCCGACGTCCTGCAATGTCACGGCAGTCATGGTGATGCCCTTCAATCTCAGTATCCTTAGCTATATGTCCTCATCCTATGAGGAGCAGTGACTTGGCACCTCCGTGAGCTGCGGTCACCGCCGATGGCAGTGGGGTGATGTGACCGAGGTGAGGAAGCGCGAGACCCATTGAGATCACGAGCGCCGGCGTCGGCGAAGTTCTCCGCCGTCAGGTCGGCTGTCTGCAGGGCGTGATCTATCCGAGTGATGACGGACGCCACGTCCGCTCGGATGGGTACCATCGCGACTCCCTGCCCGTGGCCTGCAGCAGTCGGCATGTCTCCGCCTTGACGGATATGGCTGACTGACAAGCACATTGAGTGGTCGGGTGTGGGCGACGCGACCGCTGGTTCATCGGCCGAAGGCCGGTTGGTATCGGTCATCGTTCGCTTGCCCGGCTTGAGTGGTCGCCGTTCTATGGCAGGTGTGGCGGTACGGGCGCACCTGCACTCATGCCGTTGCGCCCGTGCGTCTCACGCAACTGTCACCTCGACTCCGGGCAGGACTATGCGAACGTCGAGTTCCGGTGCGATGCGGGCGACTGCGTCGGCGTAGTGGCGGGGGTCGCGGTCGGTCTTGGTCATGATCTGGTCACCGAGGTGACCGCTGTGGAAGGCGTAGTGCTGGGGGACGGCGAGTGTTGGCTTGAGAACGGCCGTCAGGTCTGCGGCCTGTTGGGCGTTCATGACCATCTGTTGACGGTTGAGCGGCCTGACGCACAGGCCGTTGATTGGCAGGAGGGCCAGGTCGAAGTGGCCGAACCGTTCCGGAAGGGTGTCGAGTTCCGGTACGCGGAGGGAGTCGCCTCCGAAGAAGACCGTGCGTCCGCCGGCCTGGAGGACGAAGGTGACCTCGTGGACGCCGTGCTGGCCTGGCGTTGCGGTCACGGAGAGGCCCTTGACGGTGGTTTCTTCCCAGGGCTCGATGGCCCGGACGTCACGAAAGCCCTTGCTCCGTGCGATGGATGCCACGGTACCGGGGCCGATCAGGGGCGTGTCGAGATCGAAGCCTCCGGCGATGAGGGCGTCCAGGTCGCAGTGGTCGTAGTGCTCATGGCTGATGGCGACGGCATCGATGCGACCGAGTTCTTCGACGGTCAGATGAGTCGGTTCGCCCGGGTAGTACGTCGCGGTCTGGGTGAACCAGGGGTCGGTCAGTACACGGATCTCACCGAACTCGATCAGCTGGCAGGCGTGATCGATGCGGGTCACCTTCAGTGGGGTCTTCACGTGGGTCTCCTTGCCTGAGGGGCGTGCGTGGGTGGTTGTTACCGATCACCGATCAGCGATCACGGATTACCGATCAGTGATTGCCGGTCAGCGGTTGCCGATGTCGAGGAGGGTGCCCAGCAACTCTTCGGGCGTCTCGATTTGCGGCATGTGGCCCGAGCGGGGCAGCGGCGTGAACTTGGCTATCGGGAGCGCTGCCGCGTAGGCCCTGCCGTATTCGGTGGTGACGATGCGGTCGCTTTCTCCCCACACGACATGGAAGGGGATGTGTATGTCGGCGAGTCGTTTGGCGAGTGTCGGGTCGGACATGGTGAGGCCGGTGTAGCTGACGAGCGCGGCGACGTCCGGTCCTGGTCCCTTGCCGCCGGTGTGTGTCGGGGTGGGTGCCTTGCGCGGGTCGTGGAAGGAGCGGGTGTGCAGTTCGGCGGGGGTCAGGCCCCTGAGGTCCGCCATCGGGCTGCCGTCGACCTCGATGCCGATTCCGTTGATGATCACTCCGCCGCTGACGCGGGGGCTGCCCTGGAGGGCGATCTCCGCGGCCAGCCATCCGCCGAAGGAGTTGCCGATCACGGTGACGTCGCTGACGTCGAGTGTGTCCAGCATCGCGATGTAAGCCTTCGCGAGGTCGGAGACGCTGGTGAGGGCGGTGTTCCTCGGGGTGCCGTCGAAGCCGGGGTGCGTGGGCAGGAAGACGCGGGAATGAGTGCGCTCGGCCAGCAGGTCGGCGAATCCTGCCATGGTCGCCGGGCCGCCCCCGCCGTGGAGCAGCAGGTACGGGCGGGTGCGGTCGCGGTCCTGGACGGTCACGTCCACCGGGCCGAGGGAACTCACGTGGACGGTGGCGGTTTCGGTGCGGGTGGGGCGCAGACTGCCGGCTGCGATCGGTTTGCTCATCGCTTCCCTCTTCTCCAAGGCTTGAGGCTTATGTAAGGGACCTTAGATCAGGTTACTTATATAAGCAACCTGATCTGGCCGGGGTTCTGTGAAGGAATCGTGTGGCCCGTCAGGGTGTCGAGTGTCCATTTGGGTGCGTTACAGAATCTTTTGGATGTTGTTAGAGGGTGGGAAGCGGTGCTGCAGATCGCCTTCTGGGTTGAGGAGGTTGGGTGGATTCCCGGGCGGTGGTGCGACGGGTCTCGCCCTTGGAAGGGCGTCCCCCCGAGTGGCGTAGCTGATCAAGCTGACGGAATCCCCAGGTCGCGGCCCGAATCGCCCTCGCCGGAGGCCCTGTTAAAGCTCGCCGGGCGGGGATCAGCGGTGATCGCGCGACCACTGGCGGCGCCACGCACCGGACGGCTCCAAAGCGGGGGCGACGGACCGTGATGGAAGTGCCGTGAGATCACTGCCTTGTTGGGGCTAGAGGTGTCCGGCTGGGGCAAGCGGGCCGAGACCGATGAGGGCATCCTTCAAGGCTCTGCGCCGGGTCAGCCGCGACCCCGCCGCTATCACCCGCATCGCCCGCGCTGCCCTCGTCCTGCTCCAGCTCGAATGCGGCCGAACCACCTGAACGAAGATCACCAACCGTGACGAGCCGTTACCGAGAAGGGCTCACTGACGATAAGAACGGCGCCCTCGAGCGGCTTGCCCTGGCCGTCAAAGCCCACTGCATACACGCCGGGTGCCATCACCATCCCGAGTACAAGGACAATGCGCTGCGCCACTTCGAGGTGATCACCGCGGGCGTCACGCTCGCCGCCTTCGTGCGAGCGGCGCTCGCGGTCGAGCTAGGAGACTTCGCTCCCACCGACCAGCTCGTGCAGGAGGCCAAAGCGCTGGCGGGTTAGTCATGTGCGGGGCGACGCAGGTTCTCTTGCGAGGAGAACAGGGCGATGGCTCTGAACGACTGCTCTGGCCTCGGCGGCACGAGTCCGGTGGCCCCATGGGCTTGATCGTGAAATGAGTGTTCGTCAGAAGTGGCCCCGGAGGCGGCCTTGCGGTGGGAGCAAAATGTATCGAGGCAACCGGCTCGATAAGGTCGTCCATCGGGCAGTCCAGGATGTCCAGCAAGGCCATGAGAACTTTCAGGCTCCGTTGCCCGGTGACCTCCGGTGAGACCGACGAATGCGCGTGGAGCGCCTGAATCCGTCGAGGACGCGCGAGAGCGGTGTTCGGTGCACCTTCGGGTCGTGGACAGTGCCAGCGACATAGATCGGTCCACGAGCGGCTCGCCGCCCGTCAGAGGGAACCCGGTCTCTGGAGGGCCCTCCTGTCTGGAAATAGTTGTGCACAAGTCCCGTCACATTGCCCGCTGTGCGGCTACCAGGGATCCTGAAAGGCTTGCCACCCTGGCAGGCGTTTGGGGGATGTGATGGCCCGCCCGGCAGTACGAGATGGCAGCGATCCCAAAGCCCTCCGCGACACTCGCGTCTTGATCGACTGTCTGCAGGAGCTGGTGCGGGGCGCCGTCTCCAAGACCATCCGCGACTCTGCCAAGTACCCGGAAACGGTGTGGCTCGCGGACGCTCCCGATGGGACAGTACGCCGTGCTGTGGACGCGGATCCTCGCATCATGGTGGTCAAGCACCGTCCGCCCCAAGAAGCGCCGCCGCTGCCGGCGATCCTGCACGGCAGGGTTTCCGCCGAGGCCGCCGCCAGACGTAGGCGTGGCCCGATGTCCGGCGGGGGTGTGGTGGCGGGGCCGAGGTGCAGAGCTTCGCCAACGGTGCGCATGCGTTGCTCGATGACGGCCGGCGTCTTAGAGCTCCTAACGGAATGCGGGATACCCGTGACCTTTGAGGAAGTGACTCGGTTGCTTGGGTGTGAGGAAGCGCGATCCCCAACCGTGGCTGGTGGATGATGAGTTGTGGGCGCGGATCGAGCCGCTGCTACCGGTCCGGCAGCGCCGACACCGGTACCCGGGCAGGAAGGCGCTGGATGACCGCGCTGTGCTGTGCGGGATCTTGTTCGTCCTCTACACCGGCATCCGCTGGGAGTGGCTGCCCGCCGAGCTGGGCTTTGGCTCGGGAATGACCTGCTGGCGACGCCTGCGGGACTGGAACAACGCCGGGGTCTGGCAGCGGCTGCACGAGGTGCTGCTGGCGGAACTGCGGGCAGCGGACCGCCTGGACATGTCGAGGGCGGTGATCGACAGTTCCCACATCCAGGCGCTCAAGGGCGGCCCAAAACCGGCCGGAGCCCGGTCGACCGCGGCCGGTCGGGCTCCAAACACCACCTGATCTGCGATGCCACCGGCATCCCACTTGCGGTGGCGCTGACCGGCGGCAACCGCAACGACATCACCCAGCTCGTGCCGCTGCTGGAGGCGATACCGCCCATCCGCGGCAAACGCGGCAGGCCCCGTCAGCGGCCCAAAGAGATCTACGCCGACCGTGGGTACGACCACGACTGCTACCGCCGCCAGGTCTGGGCGAAAGGCATCAAGCCCGTCATCGCCCGCCGCGGCACAGACCACGGCTCGGGCCTGGGCACGAAGCGGTGGGTCGTGGAGCAGACGATCGCGCTGCTGCACTGGTTCGGCCGCCTGCGCATCCGCTGGGAGATCCGCGACGACATCCACGAGGCGTTCCTCAAGCTCGCCTGCTCACTGATCTGCTGGCGCCGCCTGCGAACCGCATTCCGTTAGGAACTCTTATAGCAGCTGCTGTGAGAGTTCTTCTGCGGCCCGGCATGGGTTGCTGCCAGGCTCGGCGCTCGTGATCCGGCATGACAGGGCAGATAACTGGCGTCCCGTCAGGGACTGCCGCTCCCGAGATGTTGTCCGGGCGCGGGCGTCGGCACGGCCCACCCGTTGGCTTGATCAGCAGCTTGTCCGCCTTCCGGCGTGACTCATCGCAGTTCCGCCACGTGGTGACTCCACCCAGGCCGACGCCGTCACGGTCGTCCGCCCGGAGGAGAACAACCGCATGACCATGCTCGCAGAACACGTCGACGGCGTCATCGGCGTCGACACCCACCGCGACACCCTCGCCGCCGCCGCCGTCAGCCCCATCGGCGCCGTCCTGGCCAGTACCGACTCCCCGGCCAACGCCCGCGGTTACCGGCGCCTGCTGGACTTCGCCCGCCAGCAGGTTCCCGGCCGCCGCTGCTGGGCCCTGGAAGGCATCGGCAGCTACGGCGCTGGCCTCGCGGTCTTCCTGGACCAGGCCGGCGAGCAGGTCGTCGAGGTCTGCCGCCCAAAACGAGCGGCCAACCGCGGGGGCCGCAAGACCGACTTGCTCGACGCCATCCGGGCCGCCAAGGAGGCCCTGGCCACCGAGCACCTGCTCCGGCCTCGCCGCCGTGGCGAACGCGAGGCACTGAGGGTGCTGCTTGCCACCCGCCACGGCGCGGTCCTCGCTTCCACCGCCGCGATCAACCAGCTCAAGGCCCTGATCGTCTCTGCGCCGGACGAACTCCGCGCCGAGCTGGGGAAGCTCAAGCGCCCGGCCCAGATCGCCTACTGCGCTCAGTTTCGCGACTGCCCGGCCCAGGACCTCGAGCACCGGATGACGGTGCGAGCCATGCGGTCCACGGCCCAGCGCATCCAGGCTCTGCAGGCCGAGGCCAAGGAACTCGAGAACGAGATCCTCGCCCTGGTGCAGCAGCAGGCACCCGAGCTTCTCGGCTTGCTCGGAGTCGGACCGATCACCGCCGCCCAGATCTTGGTCAGCTGGTCTCACCAGAGACGATTCCGCTCGGAAGCCGCCTTCGCCTCCTTCGCCGGTGTTTCGCCGATCCCTGCCTCGTCCGGGCTGACCAACCGACACCCTCTCAATCGCAGCGGCGACCGACAGCTCAACCGGGCCATGCACACGATCACCCTGATCCGGATGCGACTGGATCCCTCTACAAAGACGTACGTCGCACGCAAGATCACCGAGGGAAGACCTCCCGTGACGCGCAGCGATGCCTCAAGCGGGTGATCTGCCGCCAGATCTTCAAGATCCTTGAGCGCGCCAAACGGAGCCGACTCGGCAACGTCGAGGAACTCGCGGCTTGACACGACATAGCAGCCTCGGGGGACACCGACACCACAACGGCAGTGACCGCCGCGACTGACCCTGCTTCCCGCACCCGCGGTAAGAGGGTGATGCCGTGGGGCCACGTCTCGTCGCCTCGACCAGCGGGATACAGCCGGCAGCCGCACGGGGAATCGCCAGAGCATCGCGGCGAGGTGGGCTGTGTCGGGGTGGCTGGGGTCCGGTGGTTTGGAGGCGTAGGTTCGACTGCTCACCGGGCCCCGGCTATGAGGCCCGGTTCCTGGGCAGGTGGCCGTTACACCGCTTTACCGACGCATCGCCGACAGCGCTGCTGATCGCCCGTGGGGTGAGATCACGGCGGGGCTGAGGGTGTCTAGGCCGGTGCTGGTCGCGCGGCTGCTGGAGCTGGATGCTGCCGGGTCATGGACGATAGCGCACGTGCGTGCGAGGGCCCAGGTCAGCGGGGTGAATGCGCGCACGGTGGCGCTGGTTGGAGGCTGCACGGAGGGCCGTATGGAGCGCAGGCCGCGGGCTCCAGACAGTGACGGAGATCGGCGAAGCCACAGGTTGCTGAGCGCCTGCACCAAAACCTTGTAGGGCTTCGCCGCTACTTGGCCCTCGGGGCGAGGTAGTAGCTGTCGCCGATCTGGATCGGGTCAATGAACTCTAGCGGCACGAAGGCCTTGATCTCGATCGCCTTTGCCGTGGGCAGCGGCAGGTCCCGCAGATCAGCATCCGAGATCGGCACGACTTGGTCCTGGTCCCTGGCGTACTCGTAACTCTTGCCGATCTCTGACTGGGCGATCTCGCGGTCTTCCGAGTCGTGTTGCGCACTACGAGGGTGCACGGCCGCACGAACCAGTCGCGGTTCATGCGGCCTTGGCACTTATCCGAGAGGCTGGAGTCCGCGTTGGCGCCTTATGGCGACAGCCCTGGCCATACCTTGGTCGAGCGGATGGGCGAGAGGAGAACCTTCCCCTTTGAGTATTGTGACCTCGGCAGTCGTGGCGGTTGCCACACCTGCCGAGAAGGCGAGGGCTAGAACCTCTGCCAGCATGCCGTTGACTCCGGCCTCCGGGAACGGGGTGATCGCGTGGAACGCCTCGTCCCCGTAACGCTTTAGCCAGTCATTGTCGGCGACTACGGTCAGCCACTCTCCAGAGGACTGGATATGGACCTTCTGCGCGCCCAGGGTCAGAGCTTCTGTGGCGATCATGCCCGCTAGCTCGATGGCGTCGTAGTTACCTGAGCGGAAGAACTGACTCTCGTTCTTCTGTAGGTGGGCCATCGTGTCCAGAGGGGCGATATCGTCAGGGTGATATTTCAATGCCGCCCTCCTGCCTGAGTCGGTTGAAGAGGCCGAAGGCCGATGGGGGAATGTGAAATTCGTACCCTTGGAACTTCGGTGACTTCGGTGACTCTGGGATCTTACGGGTCACGGCTCCGGCTTCCTCGAGCTTGCTCATCGCCGTGTCCGTGATTTTGACCTTGATGACTCCGCTCTGTCCTGCGCTTCGGAGAGCGAAGAACTCCGCGTCGAGGTAGTGGGTGGCGAGGAAGAACCCACCCGGCCCGTCGGTGTGGCCTGCGGTTGCTGCGGATGCGTCCAGTCCCTTGTTGAGGATGTCGACCAATGACTTCACGTCGGAACCGTGGAAGAACAATCCGCCGCCTGTGGAGCTCTTAGGCAGTCCCTCGGACCCCAGGACGGACGTCTCGGGCTCCACCGCGTTCCTGCGCCACCCGGTAAGGCCGCCGACTCCGGTGACCGCGATCTGCTGGGTGAGTTCGTCCGCCGCGTCGGCGTACAGGTCCGCGAGGGCGTCGCAGCCCTGCTGGCGGAGCAGGTACTCGGCTCGGTAGAGACGGTAAGCGGGGCGGACGGGAAGGTACCTGTCGACGAAGGCTCTAACGTCGCCGTTCGTTCCGGTCAGAGCGTCCTTGGCGTCTCCCATGAACTCGAAGGGAGCCTTGAGGCCCTGAAGGAAGCCATTACCAAAGATCTTCAGCCCCTCGCCGAGACTGTCGACCTTGCCGTCGTCGCCCGCAACGGGCGTCAGGCCGCTCGGGTCGGTGTACAGCGTGGGCGTGTTGTTGGCGTAGGCGTACGCCGACACGTAAGGGCTGCTGCGGTTCGGGGGCTGCGGGGTCGGGCCGGTTGAAGCGGCCAGTTTCCGTGTCGTACTGGCGGAAAACCTCGTTCCCGGCCCACTGCAGACGGAGGCCTACACGCGAGCCGTCCTACAAATATCCGCCAGCGGCGCGGACTTCCCGATGACGTCGATGCCGCCCTGGAGACCCGGACGGGAAAACAGAAGTTCCTGACCGCCGAGGGTGGCAGACAGTTCGCCAAGTGCTGGAAGAGATCGTCCTGTACAGGCGAGTGGGACCGGCCGCCCTCATGGTGGAGCAGCTCAGCCGTCTGCTGGAGGCGACCGTCCTGGCCTCAGTCAGCATTGGCATCATCCCCCGCGACACCGACCGCAGCGCGATCCCCCCGGTGGAGGATTTCTGGATCTTCGATGACCGGCACGTCAACGTCGAACTCGTCTCCGCCTTCCTGACCCTCCAGCAGGCAGGTGAGGTCAAGCTCTACGCCGACGACTTTCGGCGCCTGAGCGAACCGGCCGTGCACGGCGGCCGCGTGCTGACCGACACCCGCTACAACAGCCGAGGCCTGGCGTATGAGTCCTACGTCGATATCTACGACAGCGCCAACAGCCCCAGCTCCACCTACGCACAAGCGCCGTACGCAGTATGTCAGGTACGCGCTGACGGTGCTGTCGGCCGTCGCCACGGGCAGACCAAGGTTGCTGGCGGCGATCTTCTCGGTGAGCTTGGTCAGCGCTTCCTTGCGGGTCGTGCCGTAGACGCGCACGCGCTTTCGGGTGTTGCCGGGCGCGAGGACGTACCCGGCGGCTTCCCAGCGTCCGTCCTTGCGCTGGTAGACGGTTCCGTCGCCGTTGGCGCGGGAGCGGGCGCGGCGAGATGGGGCGGGGCGCGGAGTGGTCATCAGGCGGCGGCTTCCTGTTCGAGGCGAGTGCGGATGAAGTCGGTGAGGGCGTGGGCGGGGATGCGCCGGGCGCGGCCGAGGGTGATCGAGGCGAGCTGGCCGCTTCGGAGCAGGTCGTAGACGGCGGAGCGGCCGAGCTGGAGGCGGGCCATGACCTGGGGAACCGTCAGCAGCAGCGCCGGCGCTGGGCCCGCCTCCGCATGGAGGACGATGGACGGGGGCGAGGTCATCAGCAGCCCCCTTCTGCCGCAAACTGCCGTTCCAGTTCCCGGCGGTGCCAGACGGCGGCGGCGAGGAGTGCGGCGCCGGGGCTGTAGCCGGTGCCGAGGTAGGCCCAGTGCCCGACGACGAGAGTGGTTTCCGGGTTGGGCTCGGGCAGGCCGGCGTGGGCGCGGACCTGTTCGGTGCGCCAGGCGCGGCGGGCGGCGCGCAGCGCGCCGAGGGTGGTGGAGTAGCGGCGGGACTTGGTGGAGAAGTGGCCCCGGAAGCCGAGCATGTGCGCCCACTTCCAGAGCTTGAGGTGGGCGAACTCGGGCAGCTTGCCGAGTTCCCAGCAGGTGCGGATCATCTGCCGCACGTGCCGGGCGACGGCGAGGCGGGGCAGGGGCCGGGCCTGTCCGGTGCCGTCGCAGGCGGTGCAGGGGAGCGGGGTGCCGTGGGGCAGGAGGGTGGCGCCGCGACCCTGGCAGGGACGGCAGAACAGGGCGCGGTCGAGGGTGCCGGAGGCGTCGGCGGACTTGGTGGCGTACTTCGCTACATAGGCGGCCACCGCCTGATCGCTGAGTTCGGCGTCAGTGCCGAAGGCCGCGATCTCGCGTACGTCGAGTTGTTCGCCCCAGGCGAGTTGGCGTTCCCCGACCGCGTCTGAATTGACCGTGATGCGGACCCGTGCCGCGGCGGCACGTACGGCGTCGGTGAGCACGGCGACGGTGGCATACGGCGGCGGGGGCTGGCTGGTGCCGTCCGGGCCGTCGAGCCGGATGACGGCGTGGAAGTGGACCAGGCCGCGCTGCTGGTACTCGGCGACCTTCGCGAAGGACACACGCAGAACCCCGCGGGCAGCCTTCTGCGTCATGCCGAGCCGGGCGGCGATCTCGCGGCGCAGGTGGGTGGCGAAGCGGGCCCACAAGGCTCCGGCGTGGGCGTTGAAGAGGACCGCGCCCGCGTAGTCGTACGTCGCGGGGTTCAGCGGCGTCCCCAGCAGGGGGTCCGTGGGCTCGTGGAGCTTGCGGCAGC
This sequence comes from Streptomyces sp. SAI-135, assembly GCF_029893805.1. Lineage (NCBI taxonomy): Bacteria > Bacillati > Actinomycetota > Actinomycetes > Kitasatosporales > Streptomycetaceae > Streptomyces > Streptomyces sp. SAI-135. The sequence continues at coordinate 49,484 of NZ_JARXYP010000001.1, read as the reverse complement.
GACAGGGCCGGATGTCGCCGCCGGGCGTGGTGGGGCGGTTGTGGACGGGGCCGAAGGATGGCGGGGTGAGGGTGACGAAGACCCGTGGGTGGGTGCGGACGGTGTCGGGGACGGTCTTGCCGCCGGAGAGGCCGACGCGGATGAGGTGGTAGGTGTCGGCGGCGTAGAGGCGGGAGCAGGCCGGGCAGCGGGAGGCGCGGCGGTTGCCGCACGCGGTGAGCAGGCTGCCCTTGGGCTCCTCGGACGTGGTGTAGGAGCGCAGCACCTCACCGGTCGTGGTGTCGACGGTGGCAGTGCGGCCGGTCAGGCGGACGGGTTCGGTGCAGCCGCCGAGGTGTTCGATCTGCTGCTGTGCGCGGTCGAAGTCGGGGTGGTTAACGAGGCGGAGCAGGTCCCGCACGGCGGGGCTTGCCACGTGGCGCAGGTCCAGGGTGACCATTCGGGGCGTGTCCCTTCTGTCGGGTGGTGGCCCCGAGCAGCAACCAGCCAGGCAGGAAGGCGTGTTGGTGCTGCTGGGGGCATGACGAATCAGGCCCATGGGCGAGCGTGGGTTCAGGGAGGGGTGATGCGGGTGGCGTGGGCGCGGGGGCTCAGAGCTGAGCGAGCGCGGCGGTGGCCACCGGAAGGGCAACGCCCATGCGCGTTCCCAGATGGGCAGCTGTGATCGAAGTTCCGTGCTCGGCACGGTGGGCATCCGCGATGCGTCGGGCCGCGTCCAGCAGGGCGGCAGGCAGGGCCGGGCCGGAGGCGGGTCGGGTCGTCTTGGCGACAGTGATGGGCGGAGTAGCAGCTGGGGCCGGAGTCGGAGCGGGCTGTGGTTCCTCGGCAGGGGAGTCGACGACGATCGGGGCGGGCGTCGCAGGCATCGGCTCGGGGGCGGGCGCTTCGGTGGGCACCGACGCGGAGATGGGGGTGGGTGCGGGCTCCAGGTTCTGGGTGGGGAGGGCGTGGAACTGGGCGAGGAAGGCGGGGCCGACGTGGCCCCAACCGAGCAGCAGGAGCGGGGCGACGCTGTCCAGGCAGGCGCGGCCGTAGCGTCCGGTCAGCAGGGGCTCGGCGGTGTTCAGGGCGAGGGTGAGCAGTCCGCACAGGTGCAGCAGGCGGGTGCCGGCCCGCAACTCTGCCTTGGACACGCCGCGCAGGGCCAGGAAGCGCAGAGCGATCAGGAGCCCGACGACGGACAGGTCCACCATGGGGGCGATCAGCGGCGCGATCGGGTGCGGAACATCGAGGCGCAGGGCGAGCGCCCAGACGTTGCCGAAGGAGAAGACGAAGGCCAGGGCCGCGATGACCGCCATGACCACGGTCACGGTGCGCCGGGTGAACCGTTCCTCCGTCATGATCTCAACCTCCTTTCCAATTTGCGGGCGTTCCGGGCTACTTGGTGAGCGGAACAGGGGTGTCGTCGGGTGCCGTACGGCCAGCGGTGTCGAGGAGGGCGTCCAGGAGGAAGGCGGGGTCGGCGGTCAGGTGCGAGGTGTCCTCGGCGATGCGGGCGGCGTCGGCGTCGGAGACGTAGGGGGTGCGGATGCGGGTGTAGCCGGGGCGGCCCTGCATCGCCATCACCGCGACGCCGACGTAGGCGGGGTCCTGCAAGGTGACCGGGCTGGCGTCGGGCCAGTTGCGGATGTCGTCACCGAGTGCGGCCACCGCGGCTTCCACGGTCTTCTGCGCGGACAGCCCGATCGGGCACACGTCGCGGATGAAGGTCGGAATCGCGTCGCCGGTGGTCTTCTGGCTGATCAGGATCACCAGGATCCCGACGCTGCGACCCTTCTTGACCAGGTCCTCCACCAGGCGGGTGTTCTCCGCCGTCAGCGCGGCCAAACGTCTCGTCTCGGCGTCGCTGCCCTTGTACTCGCGGAAGAACGTGTGTGCCTCGTCGATGATCAGGACCGTGAGCGGCCACTGCGGCGAGGGGCCGACGTGCCACATGTTCTTCACGCCCAGCACGTCACGGATCACCGAGGACCGCTGCCGACGCAGCTCCACCAGCCGCTTGAACAGCGCATTCGCTTCGTCCAGGTCGTCACCACAGAACGTGAACATCCGCTTGACCAGGTCCGCGTAATCGCCCTCCGAGGCCCGCGACACCTTCCCGTCCGCAGTCGCGATCTGTACGGCAGCCGACGGGGCGAAGTCGCAGACGAACTTGTTGATCCCCGAGGTCTTGCCCGCGCCGGGGACGTCGGCCACGGTCACCCCGGGCACGTTGGCCAGGGACACGCACACCGGGGCGACGTACTCGTCCACACCCAGCTCCCAGCGCGTCAGGTCTGTGGGAGGGCGGCCGGTGGGCCGGTGCTCAGTCGGCGTGGTCAACGGGTCGGAGCGCACGCCCCGGATCACCACCTTGCCAGGCCCGTCCGGCAGCACGGACACACGCGTGCAGCGCCAGGCGTCGGCCAGGAAGCGTGCCGCCTTCTGGTACTCCTCCAGCCCGACCTGCGGCAGCGTGCGCGCCCGGACGATCACGCCGAACCGGTCCGACTTCACCTTGATCCGGGGAGTCAGCACGCGCGGCGGTGGCGTGCTGCCCTTCTGCGCGGTGATCTGCGCGAGCAGGCCCGGCGTCTTGTCGGTGACTGCCAGCCCGGCCATCCGAGCGAGCCGCCTACCGGTATCTCAAGCAGGCCGGACTCGTGTACGCGGTCAAGGGGCGCGGCGTCTTCGTACGCCAGACCCCGGAGCCAGGCAAGCACCACGGGCCGATCACGAACTACCTACTGCGAGACGAGATCGCCCGCGAGGCCCGCGCGGCTGCCGCCGAGTTCGCCGACCTCAGCGATGACGAGTTGCTGGAACGGGAAGCCGAGCTGGACCAGCGATGGGTCACGATCCGCGAGGAACACCAGCGAGTCTTCAACGAGCGCCGGAAGATCAAACGCGAGAAGAGCCGCCGCGGCCTGTTCCTGCCACCCCTCCACGACGACACCGATCCGGACGTGTCGCCGAGCGAGAAGCTGGAGGCCGCACTGGCCGAGTCGAAGAAGCGCCGGCAGCAGCGCCCCTGATCGACAGTCTGACAGATCGACCAGACGGTGAGCTGTTCAGAGTTTCTTTGCTTGATCAAGAAGGGCGTCCCGCTTGCGCGGGCCGCCGCGCGCCGGCGGCCGGTGGCCGCCGCCCGCTCCTGTCTGCCGCCCCGCTGGCGACGCCCACCGGCCACTCGGCGCGCGGTGGCAGGCAAGCGAGGTGACCCTGATCCCGGAAGCAACCGCATCGGTCCGCAGCGGCGGCGCCAGGCCGACTGCGCCGAACGCCACACAGCACCACGTCAGGCCGTGGCAGCCGAAAGCCGCGATCGTCGTCGGCGTGCGGTCACAGGCGAGACCGCAGATCGAGCAGGCCATCCCGCTGCCGAGCGGTTAGGCCGGAGGAGGGCGGATGCCGAGACGGAACGAAGAGGCGGGGCTGAGGCCGGCGCGGGGTTACTGGAAGCACACGTGGCGGGTGCTCTCTCGGCGCGCCCGCCGTCGTGGCTGACTTTCTGTGGCTGAGCTTGAAGGCGGTGCGGGATCAGGTGACCAGCGAGGGTGGTGCGATCGTCCGTGCTCGGTCGTACAGGTCGCGGGCCGTCGCGTTCTTCAGATGAGGGCGCAAGAGACCGAACATCGCCTTCACACGCTCGTCGGCTCGGCCGGACTGCACCTTGGGGTAGTCGTCGAGGGCCTGGTGCCAGGTGGCACAGGCCGCTTCCAGGTGGCCGAGTTCCAACTGCCGCTCTGCCAATAGGCCACGACGGTGTACTCGTGTGCGCTGGTACACGCTGGGGCGGAGCCGGTCCGCTTGCTGCATGGCTTCGACGGCTCCGGCCTTGTCACCGAGTTCGTAACGGACCTGGCTGACGTGGTAGTTGAGCGAAGAGGGGTCATACGAGCCGAACGCCTTTCCGCGTGACTCGGCACGGTCCATGGCCGCCTCGGCCTCCCGGATGTAGCGCAGCGCGCCCGCACGGTCGCCGGTCTGCGCGGCAGCGTGCGCTTGCTGGCCGACGAGGAAGGCCAGCATCCGAGGGCCGGCTTTCGGGGAGGCGGCGGCAGCGGCGTCGGCCAGCTCCATGGCCTTGGCCCCGTGACGGAGGTCGACTGCCTGGACACTCATGCCCCGCAGGGTGGTGCAGTACGTCAGGTGGTCCTCGGCAGCGCCAGCCAGCTCCAGGGCCTTGATGTAGTAGCGCTGCGCGAGACCGTGCAGCCCTTCGTCCACGGCCATGTAGCCGGTCAGGTAGAGCAGGTCCGAGGCGGCGGACAGCATCGCCTTGCGTACGTCCTCGGGTGCGTCGGCGCGCAGGTAGGAGGCCACGGTGTTGACTATGAACGAGGCCGCCATGGGGCGTGCGTGACGGCCGCCAAACTCGTCGTCCAGTTCCGAGACACGCTCGGTCATGGCGATGACCATGTTCACTTCGTTCATGCCGATGCGTGCTGTGCGGCCGGACTGAATGGCATCGGCACGCCCGACTACATCAGGCCAGCCGGGGATGGTGACGGCCACGGAGAACAGGCCGGCACCCAGGACACTGCGGCGGGACGGGTCCATATCCAGCCTCCCCAGGTCGATCACCCCTTCCACGGTATCCGCAGCCGCGGAGGAGCGATCGCGTGGAACGGGCAGCCCGGCCTCGGCATGGGTGACGGGGCGGCCGAGGCGGCGGGAGAGAGCTTCGAGGATGCATCCGCGCACCGCGCCGCGAGGGACGGTGCCGCCCAGCCAGTGGCTCACCGCCGACTCGTCATAGCGCAGAGGGATTCCGGTCTCGGTGCCGACGCGGTTCACCGCCCGCGCGAACTGGCGATGAGTCCAACGGCTCTCGGCGAGCAGGCGCCCGAGCGCCACGTTCGGTTCACGCTTGGCCATGCCTCAACTCCCCGTACCCTTGCGAACTTTCAAGGCTTTCAAGCCCTGGTGCTGCGGCAACGGTACCGCTGAGCGTGGTCGTGCGGTTGCGTAGAGACAGCAGGGAACGGCGAGACCTCGCCGCAGCCGTCGTATGAGGGGCTGAGGGATGAGAAGCGAAGCACGGGCCCGTCTGGCCCGGATGACCGAGGAACGGGGCATGGACGGGGTGTTGAGGATCAACACCTACGAGGGCGCGGACCTGCCGCCGGGTTCGAACCGGTTCTCGCCGTGTCTCTGCCCGCAGCACCGCACTGCCACGCCCGAGTACGGCGCGGAGAAGCTGAGCGTCGCAGTACGCGAAGCCAACCAGCGCAGCCGCGGAGAGCGGCTGTGAACCGGTTGGCCGCAGCCGTCGGCCGCTACGCCGGACCAGTCCTGATCATCACCATCTCGGGATCGGTCGGCTTCGTCCTGGGTGTCGCCGCCGCATCCACACCCACCTGACTCCTCCCCGTCACGCGTCCAGGCTCCCCACCTGTGACGAGGGAGGGCCCGCCGCCGGAAGCGGTGGGCACCCCGTCCGGCTGCCTTCTTCGCAAGGGTCCGGCAGCCGGACGGGTCCAACTCCGCAGCATCCGCCGCGGAGTCCACTGAAAACCGTAAGGGAGAAAACGATGAACGTGGACGAGCTGTTCACCGGCGACCTGATCACCGGCGTCCCGGCCGTCGAGGCCGCGCTGCTCGACAAGATGCCGGGCGGCGGCGACAACAACGGCGACCACTGCAGCAAGTGATCCAGGGCTGACGCCAGGCGGGGCGGGGCCGTACGCGGCCCCGCCCCGCCGCACGACATCGGAAGGGGACTACATGTTGTCGATGCGTCTGCGCCTGGCCGATCTCCAGGAGCCCAAGTGGAGTTCAGAGGGCGGCCGTTGGGCCAACGGCGAGAGCTGGATCGAGCCCGCGAACGTGTCCACGTTGGCCATGGAGGTCAACGACGACCAAGCGCCGCGCGTACGGGTCCGCGTGAAGGAGTGCAAGGGCGACGCGTTCGGCCGGACGACCACCGCTCCGGGCCACGGCACCCTTTCCTACTACGCCAACGATCTTGTCTATCGGCAGACAGTCGATGGCAAGCGCCAGACCTGGCAGCGTGACCCCGAACTGCGCGTGCGCTCCTGGACGACGGAAAGCGGCTCAGGTACCACCTGGACGCAGACTGCATCCAGGATCAATCACTATGACAGCGACTCCGCCAACCCCAGGTGGGTGGTGGAGGACACCGGGACCGGCGCGGTCACCCGCAGCATCGTCTCCGCGAGCGGAAATCTCACCGCGACGAGCACCAAGACCGGCGGCGTGGAGCTCCAACTCGCCAACCCGCACGGTGACATCGCTCTCCAGCTTCCGCTGGACGACGCGACGGCTCCGCTAGTGCTCGACTACGACGAGTACGGCAATCCGCGGCCCGGCCAGGCAGGCACCCGCTACGCCTGGCTCGGCACCAAGCAGCGCTCCGCCGACACCTTGAACGGGCTCACTCTCATGGGCGTACGCCTCTACGACCCGAAGCTCGGCCGGTTCCTCCAGGCTGATCCGGTTCCCGGCGGATCAGCGAATGCCTACGACTGCGCCAACGCCGACCCGTGCAACAGTTCCGACACCACCGGGCTGATCCCCAAGTGCGGAAAAAGGCACAAGACCAACGGCTACAACCTGCAGATCATCACCAGCCGCCGCGGCGGCGGCGTGACCAAGGACGGCCACCGCTACATCGGGTACTACGTGGAGACCCAGATCAAGGGATTTGCCAACCGGTACCTGTCCCGAAACGCCGTATACGCGGAAACCTGGGGAACCCGGCCGGGCAAGAGAAGAATGGGCAAACTTCAAGGCAAGGCCAGCTGGTACACGCCCTGGAAGAAGCAGTGGGAGGTTCACTACAACATCCAAGTGAAACCCGGAACGAGAATCGTGACCCACGGCAACGGGGTCGTGCTCGGGTGGAACGGCTTCGTGACCGCCGTCTCCTCCGTCTGCAAGGCCAGCGCGTAGTCCAGCGCCGCGTATCATGATCACAATATGGGTACGCGGCATAGCCGGGGTGGCCCAACCACAGGCGGGTGGGCCACCCCGGCTCGGATTGCTCTCATAGAAAACCGCTTTCGCGCAAGGACCAGGATGCCCAAGAATCTGGCAGAACTCGCCCACGCAGCTTTGACCGCCGGGCACACGGCGGGCGGTGCCGCATCGCACGCCGTGCCCACCCGCCTCGACAGCACGACCGAGGCTGCTGTCGCCGACATATGCATACGCGACGGCCTCGGCTCCGTCCTCCTCTTTCACCGGCGCAAAGACGCCCGATTCGCAGAAGAAATCTACTTCTCGACCCGACTGGACTATGGGTCTTGGGCAGTAGCAGAGCACCTTTCTGGGGGCGCCATGGGAATCGATCCGACCAACACCCGGGAAATCGCAGGAATTCTGAGCGGTAGAGCCCTGGTGCTGTTCGGTGAATCCGAGTCGGAGCTGTTCACTGGCCGACCTCAGGCCGACGAAGGATTTGAACTGCTGCGTTTCTTTGAATTGCTCGTGGATAAGGAGGTCAGTCATCTGGAAATCAAGGACGCTTCACCGGGAGCTGACCTCGAATGCAGCCTCATCCATAAGTCACTCGTTTCGCAGGTGGCACTCCTTGCGCTCTTTCCTGGCGAACGCTTCACCATTCGCGCGATGGTGCAAAAAGGGGCTACTTCGTACCCTCTTGGCGAGCCGTACGAGCTGACCGGCTCTGACCTCGGGCGCGTAGCTGACTCGCCAACCTGGGATGAGGACTCAAGATGACAGAGCCGGAGAGCTGACCGCGATTCGTCACACTCGAAGGTATGTGCAGGTCACCGGGCGATATTCTGGTTGTGCTCCGTGGATGACTATGACACTCTCCGTGCATGTCGATCGTTGACGTGTCCCCTGAGGTGTCCATCGCGTACGAGAGTTTCGGCGACCCTGGAGACCCACCAATTCTGCTGGTGATGGGTTTCGGCGCGCAGATGCTCGCCTGGCACGAGGACTTTTGCCGAGCGCTGGCAGACCGCGGCCGTTACGTGATCCGGTACGACAACCGGGACTGCGGGTTGTCCACCAAGTTCGACGATCATCCTGTGGACATAGGCAAGTTCATCGCCACCGTCAGCTCTGGAGACATTTCCGCAGCCCTCGCCATGGTTCCCTATCGGCTTCTCGACATGGCGGGTGACGGCCTCGGCCTGCTCACCGCGCTCGGTATCGAACGCGCCCACGTGGTCGGTGCCTCGATGGGAGGGATGCTCGCCCAGATGATGGCCCTCTCCTGCACGGAGCGGGTGCTGACCTTGACGTCGATGATGTCCTCGACCGGCGAGAGCGAATACGGCCAGCCCAGCCCGGAGGCCCAGGCGGTGCTGTTCAGTCCCAAGCCCGCGGACCGCGAGGGATATGTTGCGGCGGCGGAGCGGGAACTGGTGTGGGCCTCCAAGCGATACGGCGATGCCTCGGCGCTGCGTGAGCTGGCCGCCGCGGGCTACGACCGCGCCTACTACCCCGAGGGGATCGGGCGGCAGCTCGGCGCGATAATCCTCAGCGGTTCACGTGCGGATGCACTGCGTGAGCTGCGGGTGCCGACGCTGGTGATCCACGGCCTGGATGACACGCTGATCGACCCCAGCGGCGGGAAACGCACCGCGGAGCTGGTGCCCGGCGCCGAACTCCTGCTGGTCCCCGACATGGGCCACGATCGCCCGCGTGAACTCTGGCCCGAGCTTATCGATGCCGTGGTGACCCATACCGGTTGAACAAGTATGTCCAGAGCACCTCAAGCCCCACCTGCAGGACTCCTTCAAGCTGTCTACCGATCCGCAGTTCGTCGCCAAGGTCGTCGACGTCGTTGGCCTGTACCACCACCCGCCCGAAAAGGCGGTCGTGCTCTGCGTGGACGAGAAGAGTCAGATCCAGGCGCTGGACCGCTCGCAGCCGGTGCTGCCGATGATGCCGGGCATGCCCGAACGCCGCACCCACGACTACCTGAGGCACGGCATCACCAGCCTGTTCGCCGCCTCCAACATGGCCGACGGCACCGTCATATCGGCACTGCACCGCCGCCACCGGGCGATCGAGTTCAAGAAGTTCCTGACCCGGATCGACAAAGCGGTGCCCGCCGGACTCGAGGTGCACCTCGTCTGTGACAACTACGCCACCCACAACACTGCCGAGATCAGGACGTGGCTCGGGAAACACCCCCGCTTCCACGTCCACTTCACCCCCACCGGATCCTCCTGGATGAACCAGGTCGAGCGGTGGTTCGGCCTGCTCACCGACAAGCTCATCCGCTGCGGCGTCCACACCTCCGTGAAAGCACTGGAGGACGACATCACTGCATGGATCGACACCTGGAACGAGAACCCGCGGCCCTTCACCTGGACCAAAACAGCCGACGAGATCCTCAACTCCCTCGCCGACTACCTCACCAAACACGGAACCACAGGTCAGAAAACAGAGCAGAACTAACCCTCAGGATTTCTGGCGCATCACACTACTGATCTTTTCGTAAGTTCGGTGGGTGTGGTGGGCGGATGGTCAGGCCGGTATGGGCGAGGAATGACCATGGCAGTTGTGGGTTGGCGTTGATGCGGTGGATGCCTTGTTCGGTGGCGTCGGCGACATCGGCGAGGTGGTCGCCGGCGAGGTTGGCGAGTTCACGCTTCTTGAGCGAGGACCACAGCAGTTCCACCGGGTTCAGTTCGGGAGCGTAGGCGGGTAATCGTTCCAGGGTGAGCCAGTCCTGTCCGGCGGCCCAGGCCCGCATCGGCCGGCTCCAGTGGGCGGACAGGCCGTCCCAGACCAGGACCACCCGCTCGCCGCGGTAGAACACCTTCACCTGTTCCAGGACCTCGATGAGCCCTGCGGTGTCGTAGCTGCCGGGCTTGAGGTGGAAGCACAGGCGGACGCCGCGTTCGGGGTCGGTGGAGTGGTAGCCCAGGGTTCCGGCCATCGACGCGCGCTTCCAGTTCAGCCGGTGCCGCAGGATCGGAGTCCGCCCTCGGGGCGAGTAGGTGCGGCGGATCTGAGGGAGCAGGGAGACGCCTGATTCGTCGAGGAAGACGATCCAGGCACGTGTGTTCACTGCCCCCTTTTGGTGCGCGGCCACTCGTGCGCGATCCAGCGGGCGATCTCCGACTCGTTCCAGGGTCCACAGGTCGGCCTCGAAACCATGAGCCTGGGCACCTTCCTCCAACGCGGCCCGGACCATCTCGACCTGGGCGTCGTCCAGCTTGGGTGGCCGTCCGGTGGCTGCCCGTCTGCGCAGGCCCGAAAGCACCGTCTTGCTCCCACACCCGCCGCCAACGCCGCACACTCTCGGCACACACCCCCACCGCCCTCGCGATCTCCGCATTCGAGACGCCGCCCTCGAACAACTCGACTGCCCGAACACGACGCGCCTCCGCCAACTGAGGCCGCGACAAAGGAGGAAGGGAGGAGCCGGCAACCGAAGGGGAAGGGTGATAAGCCACCCCGACAGCCTCCCACCCACACAGCCACCACACCCACCGAACTTACGAAAAGATCAGTAGCTTCGGCAGCGTCGTCTCCTCCTTCGCCCTGATCCATTTACCGCTGGCTGAGCAGCTGCCTCTGCTGCGGGAGGTCGCTGGGTGGCTCCGCCCACGAGGCACGACGGCGTCCCGGCGCGAGGCGAGCAGGCGCAACCAGCGCAGGTCACTGTCGTCCTGGTCGCCCGCGGGGGTGTAGAGGCACTGGCGTGCACCGTGCTCGTCGACGACGGTCAGGACGCCCCGAGTCGTTCCTCGCGGTCGACGGCTCCGTGCTTCTCGGCCCGAGCGTCGCCGTCATCGCTACCCCCGGCCACGTCTTCGGCAACCAGACGCTGATACTCAACACCTCGACCGGTGTCTGGGCCAGCAGCGAGAACGCCATCGCTGCAGAGTGCCTAAGTCCCGAGCACTCCCGCATGCCCGGCATAGCCCGCTGGGCCCGCACCTGGCAGCGGGAAGTCGTCCTGAACGCCAACATCATCGAGACAGCCGCCGAGCAGTACACTCACTGATCGTCGAGAAGACCCTGGTCGACCGGTCCCGGGCCGACCCTCGGTTCCTGGAGTTCTTCCCCTCCAGCGAACTGACGGCGGCCTAAAGCAACCCGGGCACCAAGCCCACTTTCACCCACAAGGTGCTGACTCACTGATGCTGACCGATGACATCCGCAAAGCCCGGCAGAAGGTGGTCCTGGACCACTTCCACGACGAGGTCCGCCAGGACTGGGACGATGTCCTGGCCACTTTCCCGCACCCCCACTACGAGCTCATCCCGACCATGGAGGTCCACGATGGCGACCAGGAGGTGCGCGGCTACTACCACGCCAGCCGCGTCGCGTTCCCCGACCAGGACCACGAGATCATCGCCCTCCGCCACAGCGACGACGCGGTGATCGTGGAGTTCTGGCTGCTGGGCACCCACCTCGGCTCGCTCGGCGCCATCCCGCCCACCGGGAACCGCTTTCGCGTGCGCATGACCGCCTACTTCATCTTCGACTCCGACGAGAACCTAGTCTGCGAGCGCGTGTACTTCGACAGCCTCACGCTGCTGAAGCAACTCGTCGGCGGTCTGAACATGAAGAATCCTAGAAACTGGCTGCTGACCGCCCGCTGCGTCAGGGGCCTTCTCAGGATGTCCAGTGGTCGGCCGGACCCCCGCCTCGTCAACACCATTCCCCCCACTCTCACAGACTGAGCTCCCAAGAGGTACACGTGAGGGTCCACCACCTCAACTGCGGCACCATGCGACCGTGCGGCGCCCACCTGGTCTGCCACGTGCTCCTGATCGAAACCGACAGCGGCCTGGTCCTCGTGGACTCCGGTTACGGTCTGGACGACATCGCACACCCCGGACGGCGCGTCGGGCCGTCACGCTGGTACGTCCGGCCGGTCCTCGACCCTCAGGAGGCGGCCGCCTGCCAGGTCGAACGGCTCGGTTTCCGTCGCGACGACGTTCGGCACATCGTCCTCACGCACTTCGACGCGGACCACATCGGCGGCCTGTCCGACTTCCCCCAGGCCCAGGTTCACGTCACCGCAGCCGAGGTACGCGGGGCTGTCCACTCTCCGTCCCGGCGGGAACGGCTCCGCTTCCGCCCGGCCCAGTGGGCGCACGGCCCGAATCTCGTCGAGCACAGCCCTGACGGAGAGGCATGGCGTGGCTTCGCCGCGGCCAGGGAACTCACCGCCATTGCCCCCGGAATCGTCCTCGTCTCCCTGCCCGGCCACACCCGCGGGCACGCCTGCGTCGCGGTCGACACCGGCGCCCGTTGGATCCTGCACGCCGGCGACGCCTTCTACCACCACGGCACACTGGATCCCCGTACCCCCGTGCCCGCTGGCCTCCGCGTCATGGAAACCGTCGTCGCCCACGATCTGAAGAAGGTCCGTGACAACCACGCCCGCCTCACTGAGCTGTACCGGCGGGCGGACCCTGGCCTCGCGATCGTTTGTGCGCACGACCCGGTCCTGTACGAGAAGATGCGCACCGAGGCAGATCTCCCAGGGAACGAGGGCGGGAGCCCGCAGAGACGGCCGAGCTGCTACTGAGGTTTTTGGTTCGGGGTGACGTCATGGCGGCGTCGTGATGAGTCCGGTTTCGGCTATGAACCCGTCGAGTAGGTCGGGCCGGTACTGCATCCGTTTGAGGCGGGTGCGGACGAGCCCGGCGAGGCCATCGATGGTGCACGGGGCGAGGTTGCCCAGGCTCTGCTTCAGGTGTGCCCATACACTCTGGGCCGGGTCAGCACGATGTTGCCGCCAAGTTGCTGGTGGGCGGCGTCCAATAACGCGGCGAAGTCCTTCTCCCGAAAGCCCTTCTTCTCGCCCTTGCGGCCGTGGTGCACCAGCATCCGGAAGACCAGGCGGGTGCGTTGTTCGGCCTTCTGGCAGACCAGGCCCGCCAGGGAGATGCGGCCCGAGCCGGCCGCGCGGACCCTGACCAGGGGCGGACAGCCACGCGGGGACCAGGTGCACGCCTTCGGCGGCCGCAGCAGCTGCCCTGCCTCGTCCGCGAAGACGAGGCCGCCGCCAGGCTCCCCACCGGGGGGGCCGAAGAAACGGTCCGAGCAGCCTCGTTCCCCTCACCGTGGCAGAAGTGCGACGGCTCCTGGACCTTGCCCATTCCCCCGCAACCTGGCTATCGAGGCACCGGCTCCGCTGGTCGCACTGGCGCCGACGCCATCAAGCCGTCGCCCGCCACTGCCACTACCAGCGCCGCACGCACCTCGATCGGGTGAGTCACGAACCACCATCGTCCTGATGCAGCATCAGTTCACTAGACTCGAAACAGGCGGCTGACCAGGGAAAATGGAGAAGCGCGACTGGAGTACTAGGCCGGGCCCAAGCGCTGCTCCAGCCGGGTGCGCAGCCGGGTGCGTTCTCCGGCGGTCGTGGCGGCCCAGATGTTGGTGGAGTGGCGGTGGGATGGGTGAGAGCCCAGCGCAGGCAGTCAGCGGCAACCGGGCAGCGCCTGCACAGTGCCTTGGCGGTGCGGATGCGGTCTGCCGCCTCCGGTGCGGTGGCCTCGCCGTAGGCGACGTCGAACAGGCCGGGGGTGCGGCGGCATGCCGTCGGTCGGGCGTGCGGGAGCGGGGAAGGTGATGCGGTCGGCGCCGCGAGTTGTGTGGGGCTGGCCCCGTAGCTATAGCGCACGGACAGCGCAGGGACCGGTGGACAGTTCCACCGCGGCAGGGCGGGCAGGGTCATCCGGGCCGCAGATAGAACGTTCGGTCTTGACAAACTCGGCTTCGAAGAGTGACGATGGGGCACGTTAGAATGCTTGGTCCAGCCGAGGGGTTTCGATGGCATGTCGGGGTCTGCAATGTGCGGGACCAGCAGGTCGCGAGCCACGCTGTGCCCTCACTCCCCGCCGACTCGGTCTGCCGCTCCATGGGCGATCGCCATGTACTCGGACCGCAACGATGACGCATGGTGCTCACGTTCGCGATCGGTTCCGGCGCCGCGCCTGGCCGCTAGGCAATGAGGGAAAGCGAACACCCGACATCGATGTCCCATTCGGGTCGACTCGTCTCTATCCGCACCCAGTCCGAGCACGGCGCCGGCGGCAATGCACGCCTTGATGGCCCGCTCAGCGGTCGTTGACGTAATGGACGCTGGTGCCGTCCGTGAGGGACGTGGCCATCGTGGGAAGCTGCCGACCAGCGGGCACGCCAAGGTGCTGAACGGAGGCGTACGGTCCGCACGGCTGCACCACTCGGCAGCACATCACCCTCGCTTCCGACGGGCAGCATTATGAACTCCGGCACGTCTTGCTCACCAGGCAGACGAGACCGACGGGTTCACCACGTTCGCGTGTAGGCGCCTTGCACCTTCCAGGGTGTGGCGCTGACCGCTTCCAAGGCCTGAGGTGCCTCACGTCCCTGGGACCGGCGCCCCCGGAAACAGGTACCCCCATTCCGAGAGGATGTAAGAACGCACGATGAAGGCTGCCTCAGTCGTCTCCTTCGGCTCACCCCCCGAGTTCGTAGACCTGCCCGCCCCCTCGACCGTGGGCGCCCATGACCTGTCGCTCGATGTCCTCGCCGTCGGTCTGCACCCGATCGTGCGCGCTCAAGCGGACGGATCGCACTACACGAGTCCGCGGGCAGTGCCGTTCATTCCGGGAATCGACGGCGTCGGTTACGACACAACCGGAGAGCTGCGCTACTTCATTTCCCTCGGCTCGAAAGACGGCGGAACGATGGCGGAGCAGGTCGTGATGAGCGCCCGGCACACCGTGCCGCTGCCACCCGACGCCGACCCGGTTGCCGTGGCTGCCTCGATGAACCCCGCCATGTCGGCGTGGCTCGCACTGCGCGCACGCACTCAGCTCCACGCGGGCCAAGACGTGCTGGTGCTGGGTGCCACCGGCGCCTCCGGCCGGATGGCCGTGCGGATCGCGGCGCTGCTCGGTGCCCGGAAGGTGATCGCCGCCGGCCGCGATTCCGGCAGGCTCGCGGAACTTCCTGCACTGGGCGCGACCGATGTCGTAGCGATTGGGGAGACCCGACTGCTCGGCACCGTCGCGGCTGATGTCGATATCGTGCTCGATTACGTGTGGGGAACGCCGACCGCAGCCATCATGGCCGCCATCGCCGCCCACCGGCGCGACCCAGGGCACCAGCTCACCTGGGTCGAGATCGGTTCGGCTGCCGGTCCCGGTGCGCTGCTGCCGTCAGCGGCGTTGCGCTCATGCCGCATCGACATCCTCGGCAGCGGCCGCGGGGCACTGAACGCAGACGCGATCGTGGCCGGGCTCGCCGACCTGGCCGGCCCGGTCGCGGCGGGCGAACTGGCGGTTGAGGCCGAGCCTCGTCCCTTGGCCGACGTCGCGCAGTCATGGCAGGACGCAGCCCGACTCATGTCGCGCATCGTGTTTGTTCCCGGACGGACCACCCCCAGCACGACGGGGGCAAGAACATGAGCGTGCAGGACACCCCCTCTGCTGCCGAGGACGAGCGCTACTCGCCCAGGACCGCGGCGGAACTGCTGTTGCGCGCCGCACACGAGCATCCCGACAACGGAATCGGCTGCCTCGACGATGACCCCGAGGCAGCACCGTACACGATGCGCTACCCCCAGCTGCTGTCCGAAGCGACCCGGCTGCTCCACGCACTGCGGGCGCGAGGAGCACGCCCCGGCCGACCAGTGGTGCTGCTACTCGAACAGCCGCGAAACTTTCTGCCTGCCCTGTGGGCATGCCTGCTCGGCGCACTCACCGCCTGTCCACTGACACCACTGCGCGGGGACCCTGAGCGCTGGGCGGCCCAACTCCACCACGTCGCCGCTCTGCTGGACGATCCCCTCGTACTCACCACGCCGGAGCTACGCGCGCAGATGCCAGCGGAAGTCAGGCTCGATGTCGCGGACCTGACCGAACTCGCCACCGGGGACATACCGCGGCTCTCCGGGGACGTCGTGGCACGACCAGAGGATCTGGCGCTGCTGGTGCTGACGTCGGGATCGACCGGGACGGCGAAGGCGGTGCAACTCACGCACGCCAACCTTGTCGCGTCGATGCGGGCGAAGGCCGAAGCACACGGCGCGGGGCCCGCCGACATCACCTTCAATTGGGTGTCCTACGACCACGTCGCGGCGGTACTGGAAGGACATCTCCTGCCGGTCGCCACAGGTGCGACGCAGTTGCACATGCCACCGCATGCAGTGCTCGCCGACCCGGTGGTGTTCCTGCGAGCATTGTCCGCCCACCGGGTCACGGCAACGTTCACCCCCAACTTCCTTCTGGGGCTGATCAATACCCGGTTCGGTGCCGGCCCCCTCGACGACGGGCTCGATCTGTCCCACGTACACCGAATCATCTCCGGCGGTGAGGCCAACCCGGTTGCAACCGGGAAGCGATTCCTCGAACTGCTCGCGCCGCACGGGCTTGCCCGAACGGCGTTGTGGCCCGCCTTCGGCATGACCGAGACCTGCGCGGGGTCCCTGTACAACCGTGAGTTCCCGGGCGCCGACGCAGACGGCGAGTTCGCGGCGGTCGGCCGCGCGGTGACAGGGCTGGAGGTGCGCATCGCCGATCCGGCGACCGGCGCAACGCCGCCCGCAGGCACACCCGGCGAAGTGTGGCTGCGTGGCCCCATGGTGACGACTGGCTACTATCGCGATGCCGCCGCCACGGCTGCCGCGCTCACGCCGGAGGGTTGGCTGCGCACCGGTGACCTCGGCCTGCTCGAAGACGGTCGCCTCACGCTGGCCGGGCGCGGCAAGGACAGCATCATCGTCAATGGCGTCAACTACTACAGCCACGACCTCGAATCCGTCCTGACGGAGGTCGAAGGCGTCGCCCCATCCTTCGTGGCAGCCTTCCCCGTACGGCCATCCGGCAGCGACACCGAGCAGTTGGCCGTCCTGTTCGCCGCAACGGTCGTGAACGAAGAGTTGCCTCATGCGGTCGCCAGGGTCCGCGACCGGGTGGTCGCACACTGGGGGTTCAGGCCCGCGGTGATTCTCCCTCTGCCCCGCTCGGAGTTTTCGAAGACCAGCTTGGGAAAGGTACAGCGCGGCGTGCTGCGTGCCCGATGGGAAGCCGGGAGCTACACCGCACGGGAACAGGAGGTTGCCGCGCTGCTCGCCGAAACGGCTGGTGGGCACAGCGATCCCCAAGGACCGACCGAGACGGCCCTGGCCGAGATCTACGCCGAACTGTTCGGCCTCACCGCGATCAGTGCCACGGCCGGTTTCTTCGACCTGGGCGGGACGTCACTCGACGTGCTGCGGCTTGCGCGAACGGTGAGGGCCAGGCTGGGCGTCGAACTGGCAGTGCTCGACGTGTTGCGTGCCCCGAGCGCGCGCGAGCTGGCCCGGCTGATCGACGCGCCCTCCAGGGCCGGCGTGGCCTACGACCCTGTGGTGACGCTGCAGGCAGGTGGTGAGGGAACTCCGCTGTTCTGCGTGCATCCCGGCGTCGGCGAGGTTCTGGTGTTCGTCAACCTGGCCAAGCACTTCGCGGGGGAGCGGCCGTTTCACGCGCTGCGAGCCCGCGGCTTCAACCCCGGAGAGAAACCCTTCGGCAGCTTCACCGAAATGACCCGGTCCTACGTTGCGGCCATCCGCCGTGTGCAACCACACGGCCCGTACGCGCTCGCCGGATACTCCTTCGGCGCGGCCGTCGCGTTCGAGATCGCCAAGGTCCTGGAGGCCGATGGCGAACGTGTGGCATTCCTTGGCAGTTTCAACCTCCCGCCACACATCAAGTACCGCATGGAGGAACTCGACTTCGTCGAGACCGCGGTCAATTTGGCGATGTTCCTGGGGCTGGTGGACGCCGACGAGGCGGGGCGGCTGCCCAGACGATTGCGGTCGCTGCCGAAGACCGAACAGATCGCCACACTGCTGGACTCCGCCCCGCCCGGCAGACTCGCCCAGTTGGACCTCGACCTGCCCCGGCTCAGTGCGTGGGCCGACCTCGCACACGGTCTCACCTCGCTGGGGCGCACCTACCACCCCACTGGCCAGGTGCGGGCGATGACCGTGTTCTGCGCCGATCCGCTGCGCGGCACCCGTCATGACTGGGTCGAGAAAGAACTGCGCCGTTGGGACGAGCACACCCGCGAAGATGCGCGGTATGTCGATGTGCCTGGCGAGCACTACACCATGATCGGCCCCCGGCACGTGCACGCGTTCGCCGCACTCCTGCGTGCGGAGCTGGCACGCGCCTTCCCAGTAAACGCACTTGATCCTGGAGCTACGCGATGAGCGACGTGACCATCGACCGCACGGGCCTGTTCGACATGGCCTTGAACCTGCTGACCGCGCGGGCGGTGCATGTGGCCGCGGAACTGCGGATCGCCGATCACCTCGCCAGCGGCCCCGCAAGCAGCGCCCGGCTCGCCGAGACCACCGGCACTCACGAACCGTCGCTGTATCGATTGCTGCGGCTGCTCGCGAGCGTCGGTTTGTTCTCCGAGACCGCTCCGCGCACGTTCGCCGCGACGCCGAAGGCGAACGCGCTGCGCTCCGACGTTCCCGGTTCACTGCGACCGTTCGTGCTGCACACCCTCGGCGTGCTGTACCCCGCCTGGGGCGAGATGGCGCATTCGATCCACACCGGCGAGGAAGCTTTCACCAAGGTGTTCGGTGAGCCGGTGTGGCAGTACCACGCCGATCGGCCCGAGGCGAACGACCTGATGAACCAGGTGATGTCGCGCGAATCCGAGGCGATGATCGACGACTTGGTGGCCGCTTACGACTTCAGCCCATTCGGCACCGTGGTCGACGTGGGCGGTGGCGAAGGCGCGCTCCTCGCGGGCATACTCGCCGCCACACCGGGCCTCAACGGCATCGTGTTCGACCAGCCGCACGTGGTCAGTGACGTACTGCTGCGGTCGGAAGGACTGGCCCACCGCACCAAGGCCGTCGGCGGCGACTTCTTCGACTCCGTCCCTGAGGGCGGCGACGCCTACGTGCTCAAGTGGGTGCTGCATGACTGGAGCGATGAGAAATGCGTCGAGATCCTCGCCTGTGTACGCGCGGCGATGTCCCCGGGCGGCACACTGCTCGTCGTGGAGTCGGTGATCGAGCCAGGGAACGATCCAGCGCCCAGCAAGATCCTCGACATGGTGATGCTCGTCCTCAACGGCGGCCAGGAACGCACCCGCGAGCAGTTCGAGACGCTACTGCGCAGGGCAGGATTCCACGTCAACCGCGTGCTTCCGATGGCGTCGTCGAGCAGCAGCATCATCGAGGCCACCGCCATCGAAGCGAACCAGAAGTAGACGAAGAAGGTTGCGCGGCCGCAGCCATACCTGACGGCTGGTTCCGCAGCGGCGACAACGCCTCCAAGGACGCGGACGGTTAGTACACCATCGTCGACCGCAAGAAAGACCTGATCATCCGCGGCGGCTACAACGTCTACCCCCGCGAGGTCGAGGAGACCCTCTACCAGCATCCCGGGTGGCCGAGGCCGCGGTGATCGGGATCGGACATCCGGAACTCGGTAAGGAGGTCGGCGCCGCGGTGGCCCTCAAGCCGGGCGTCGAGGTGGACCCGGAGGAGCTCAAGAACTTCGTCCGGGACCGTCTCGCAGCGTACAAGTATCCCCGCTCGGTCTGGCTCGTCGACGCCCTCCCCAAGGGCCCCAGAGGCAAGATCCTCCGCCGCAAGGTTGAACGCTCAGAATGACATGCGGAAGACCTCGTCCGGCCCGCCGGCACTACGCTGGACGAGCTCATCCGTATCGCGGGCAACCGGTGGGCGGTCGAGGAGTGCTTCCAGAGCGCGAAACAGGAATGCGACCTGGACGACTACCAGGTCCGCCGCGGTCGACGCCGGGGCCGCCGCCGGAGACGACAAGTCGACCACGGTGCCCTTGGGCACGACGCGTCCGTCGGACTCATGAGCTTGGGGGCGAATGCTGGACGGCCGGCGCAAGTCGATCCAGCCGATGGCTCAGCGGCTGCCGGACGGGGACATGCAGGCCTTGCAGCAGTTCGTGAACCAGTCGCCGTGGCCGTGGGGTGCGGCGGCGGATCGCCAAGCGCCTGGTGAAGGTGGTCGAACCCGAGGTGTGGGTCATCGACGATGTGTCGTTTCCCAAGTGCGGGCGGGCCTCGGTGGGGGTAGCCCGGCAGTACTGCGGAGCGTTGGGCAAGCGGGCCAACTGCCAGGTCGCGGTCAGCGTGCACGCCGCCACCGACCGTGCTTCCTGCCCGCTGGAGTGGGAGTTGTTCCTGCCCGAGGAATGGGTCCACGACCTTTCGCGGCACACGGCTGCGGGAGTGCCCGAGGAGGTCGGGCATGTGACCAAACCCCGCCTGGTACGACGACATCGTGGCTTTCTACCGGGACAACGTTACCTTTACCTCGGAGGGCGGCAACGTCCTGATCACGCTGCTCGGCGAAGGTGACTCGGCGGCTGGCCTGATGGTTCCGGTGACCGACGGGCAGCGGCACAAGGAGTTGCGCAATGTGCTGTTGAAGGCATTCTCGCCGCGCGTCCTGAGCCGGATCGGCGAGCAGGTCCGCCGGCATGCCCGGGCACGGCTGGCGGCGGCGGTCGACCGCGGCGAGTGCGACTTCGCGCTGGATGTCGCGAGCAAGATTCCCATGATCACGATCTGCGACCTGCTCGGCGTGCCGAGCCAGGACCAGGAGTACATGCTCAGCTTGACCAAGTCCGCGATCAGTTCGGACGACCAGCCGGAGTACTCCGCTGCGGCCGATGCCGCCCGCAACGAAATCCTTCAGTACTTCCTCGGCATGGTCGAAGAGCGCCGCGTCGCGCCACGGGAGGACGTGGTCAGCGTGCTGGCCAGCAGCACGATCGACGGCGAGTTCCTCAGTGAGGACGAGATCGTCCTCAACTGCTACAGCCTGATCCTCGGCGGGGACGCGACCGCCCGCCTCACAATGATCGACTCCGTGCACAGCTTCGGCACCAATCCGGACCAGTGGGCGGCCTTCAAGCGGGGCGACGTATCCGTCGAGCAGGCGACCGAAGAGGTACTGCGCTGGGCCTCCCCGACCATGCACTTCGGCCGCACCGCGGTACAGGACACGGAGATCCACGGCACCCCGATCAAGGCAGGTGACGTAGTGACGGTGTGGAACGTCTCGGGAAACCGCGACGAGAGCGTCTTCGCCGACCCGGACCGGTTCCTCATCGACCGGTCGCCGAACAAGCACATCGCGTTCGGGCACGGTCCGCATTACTGCATCGGCGCATACCTGGCGAGGCTGGAGATCTCCGAAGTGCTGCTCGCGCTCCGCGACTTCACCACCGAGTTCGAGATCGCCGGGCCGGTTCGCCGTATCTACTCCAACCTCCTCACCGGGATCAGCAGCCTGCCGGTGCGTTTCGAACCGGTCTCGGCCGAGGTGGAGGAGTTGGTGCTCTGAGGCCCATGGGTGCTCTCAACTGCGGCGTTCTGGTCCGGTCGGCGGTCCGCCGCCGACTCGACCGGTACGAGGAGGAGACAGATACCGGTGAGCGCGAAGAGAACTGTCGGCAGCGTTTCGCCTGTGATGCCAACGAGAAGTGCGAGGGTCAAGGCGCGCACGGCGAGCAACCGCAGCAGCCGTGCCACGTCGGATGACGATGTGTCCACGTTGTCTCTCCTCATTTCCGGGTCAGGAGTGTTTCTCGGTACGTCGTTGAAGACCCTGCCGGGCCAGGCCGCCGGAGACCGGTGCGGTGCCGAGGTCGCTGTCGCCGTCCTCGTGGCGCAGCACCCAGTCGTCGAGGTCGAGGGCGGTTTCCAGCGGCTCTCTGGCCATGTGGGCCCGCAGGCGGCTCGCCTCTTCGGCGGCTCCGCCCGAGTGAGTCCCCTCGGGGGAGAGCAGTTCTTCCCGGAATGCGGCCTCGGACATCGCGAAGCGCACCCGCGCGGTGTGGGGAGACACGTCCAGGATGGCCCCGATGAGCTGCCAGTCGGCGCCACCCATTCGCTCGAACACGGCGGCGGCTTCGAGTAACCGCCGCGCGGTGGCGAGGACTCGGGCGGCGTCGGCCAGCACGGCACCTGGGGCGCGGGTGGTGCCGTCGGGGTTCAGCTCATGCTCACCGATCGGGACGGCGGCACGCGCGAGGTCGGCCAGTTCGCAGGCTTCGTAGGCCATCACCAGCCTCGCTCGCGCTGCCTCTGTATAGGGTGCGGTGGCTCCCGCGTCACTTTCGGTCATGTCAGTCAGCCTCAGATCCCGACGATGGGCGATGATCACCGCGACTCCCCATAGGGGGTCAGCCGCGCAGGAGATAAAGGACGGTTGTGGTCACGGCCGTCGCCAGGATGACGCCCCGCAGCAGCCAGGCGGGCAGACGGCGGGCGAGGTGGGCGCCGCCGAAGCCCCCGGCCACGGCGCCGACCAGCAGGGCGGCGAGGAGAAACGGAACGCTCAGCGCATCCGAGGCGATGAGGAACAGCACGGTCGCGCTGAGGTAGATGGCCGCGAGTTGGGCGATCCGCATCGGATTGCTCGCTGCGGCATCGAGGCCGAGGCCGATGCTCCACAGGGCCATCATCATGATGCCTACGGCACCGCCGAAATATCCGCCGTACACAGCGAGGAAGAACTGTCCGACCAGAACGGCTCGTGAACTCATATCGACCGAGCGGCCCAGCACGCTGCTCAGCCCCCTGGAGAGGTGCCGACCGAAGGCGAGGATCACCGTGGCGAAGGCGAGCAGCCACGGCGCCGCGGTGTCGAACGACGATGCGGGCAGCACCAGCAGGAGACCGGCACCGACTCCACCGCCCACGACACTGATCACTGTCAGCGCCTTCGTGGACGTAGGCCCAACCGGGGTGAGCTCATCGCGGTACACCCATGCGCTGGCCACGGCACCGGGTACGAGAGCAACCCGCGACACCGCGTTCGCCGTCACCGGTGACAGGCCGAACGCGACCAGAGCGGGCAGCGCCACGAACGTGCCTCCGCCACCTATGGCGTTCAGGACTCCAGCGGCGACGCCGGCCAGCAGAACAAGAGATAACTCGAACACACGCCGAGCATCTCCCGGTGATGAGCTGGTCCACAATGCGTAATCGGTGTACCCAGCCTAAGTCTGAGCCTTAGGGTAAGCGGGTGCGCTATGACCTGGACGACCTGCGGCTCTTTCTCTACATCGTCACGGAGGGGTCGATCACGGCGGGCGCTCGCCGCATGCATCTGAGCCTGCCTTCGGCCAGCGCCAGGGTGCGCTCCCTTGAGCACCACGCCGGCGTGGCACTGCTGATCCGCGGTCGACGAGGCGTGCGGCCTACACCAGCGGGGACGACGCTGACCCGCCACGCGCGCGAGGTACTCGCCCAGACCGCGCGGCTTGAAAGCGCCGTCGCGAGCTACACCCGGTCCCCGACCGCTCCGCTGACCCTGCTGGGCGGTGGCTCCGCGATGCACCGGCTCGTGCCGCAGGCCCTGATCTCGTTCCTCCGCGCACACCCGGACATCGATGTCAGGGTGTCCGAGAGCCGCACCCCGCAGACCGTGCAGATGCTGGCCGACGGCGAGGCGGACCTGGGGGTCGTCCTGGACGACGAGGCCCGCGACTGCGGCCTGCGCACGGAGCCCCTCGGCGATGACTCCCTCGTCGTGATCGGCCAGACTGGAGGAATCCTTGCCGGACGGGCCGCGCTGACCTACAGCGAGGCCGCCGAGCACCCTCTCGTCGGGCTCAACGACGACTCCTCGCTGCGCCGCTGGATCGAAAAGCACCTGGGGCCCCACGCACCGGTGGTGCGCCACCGCACCACTGTCGCCAACCTGAGCGTCCTTGTCGCCCTCGCCGCCGCCGGCGTCGGGCTCGGCGTCGTACCACGTCGTGCCATCGACCCTTACCTGCCCCTCGACGTGTGCGAACTGCAGGACCCCTGGGCTCGCCGCCACCATCTACTGGCCTGGGGCGTCAAGGACAGCACCGCGTCGACGGCGACGCCGGCACTCGCCGAACACCTGCGCCAGGCGGCCCTGTCTGAACTTTCCTCCCGCAACACCCCCGCAGAGCCCGTCAGCCTGCGTCCTTTCCACGACGACTGACAAGCGTCGCCTTTCGCGCCGTCCAGGAAGGCCACCAGCTCCTCGCCCTGCGCAACGTCGACGCGGCCGTCTTCTGGAGCCCGGACGTCACCGCGCCCGCCACCTACCGGATCGGCACCGGCTTCGGCGAAGTCAAAGCCAAGTTCGTCAAGCCCGCCAGACCATCCTCGAAGGTGACGACTGATGGCCGGCCCCACCGGACGCGGAGGATCACTCGGCGCCGCCCTCAACGACCTCCTGCACTCCCAGGTCACCCCACGCCGCCGGCTGTCCTCCTACAACGCCAAGCACTGGCACGCCCAACTGTCCCAGCTCACCGCGACCCACCGCGGCCAACAGGCCCTCGCGGACACCGGCCTGAACGTGACGACCAAGACCCTCATCAACTGGCTGTCCGACGCCGAGTACAACATCCGCCGCACCTACCGCGACCTCATCCACACCGCCTACGAGAACGTCGCCGTCGTCCCCGCCGATCCGATCCCCCGTCACATCAAGCGGGGCCAGTACGAGATCAGCGGGGTCGTCCAGACCGGTGACGACGAACGCACCCGCGGCACCGCGGACGCCGCACCCCTGCGCATCGACGGCAGCCGGGGCCACTGGGACGCGATCGAGGCCCTCTGGCTCGCCGGCGAACTCACCGACGACGAGTTCGAAGACCACTTCATCGACGACGTCATCGTCGAGGACATCGGCGAAGGCACCGACGGCTGGGAATTCCCCGGCGGCTCCTACTCCGTCGAACTCCGGTAGCAGCACCCGCAAGCAGCCGGGAACCGCCCAACGCGACAGTGGCATCCACCCAGTGAGCCATCATGGAGAACCGCGCCGATGGGCCGGTCTACGAATGTCGGTTCTGGTCGGGCCGACCACGCGCCAGACGCTGAGCTTCGGCCGTGACCTCGGTATCGAGCTGGGCCAACGTCCTGTTCCCGTACTCGACGATGTCGTACTCATCATCAAGCTCAGCAAGACGCTTGGCCAGGGGTAGTTGGTGGCCGAACCGCTGGTGGATGCGCAGAGCAAGCTCTCGCGGTGTCAGCCGGCCCGCCAGCATCTGGTGCGCGAGTGCCCGCACGGCAGCGTCCTGCCCTGCCTCGCTGTCGCGCGGGTAAAACACCAGGTGCAGCTCATCGAGTACGACTCGACGGCAAGAGCTGGTGGCGTCGGGCACTGACGTACACCGCTATCGGAGCAGGCATCGTCGGTGCAATCGCATGCGGTGCCACGGTCGTCTGCGGCATCGCTGTGGGCGCGGCGGCAGGCGCTGGCGCCACGCTGCCTCGCACGCGGGACGGCGAAGCTGGAGATGGGGCGGGTTCGCCAGGGGTGCGTGACCTTTGGAACCCTGACGAGTCGTACGCGGCTCTGTCGCCCTGTCAGAAGGCCTAGCGTCACCGGCGACAGATGCTGTACCGGGCTGTCGGCGGGTGATCGCAGGGGGGTACGGTGTCCCTCAGGCAACAGACGTAGAGAAAAGGCAAGGGCCCGCGAGTGCGACCTCGCGGACCCTGTGGGATCCCAGGAGTTGGCGCTCCGGATCCCGTGGCCGAGGACCTATCCAGGGAAGGTCTCGACGTGCACGAGAGTACCCGTACCCACTGCCAGACGCGCAACAAGGCACCCTCCGTAGCAGCGATGACGCTCCGGCTGGGTGCCTTCTTTGTTTTCCCGCGCTGTTTCGGCTGCGGGCACACCTGCGCTCCGAGAGGAGGAGCGATGGTGTGATCGATTGCGGCGGCGCCCAGTGAAGGGGTTTCAGCCGCCGGGACGCCCGGCCATCGAGGTGATTAGCGGTCACCTTGGCGAGGGCGTCCGATCTGCCGCCGGGCGGGTTTAGCGGGCCCTCCCGAAGGTTCTGTCCTTCCGGTTAGCGGCCGGCCGGACAGTTCGATCTTGGTTCTGGAGCGAACCACGAAGTGCCAAAGAGGCCTTCGTTATGCCCACCTCGAGGTTGAAGCGAGGCATGACCCAATGTTGCAGCATCGTGCTGCCCTTTGTCAGCCCATCCATGCCCGATTAGCCAGCTTTGCACGGTCTGTCGGGTCACAGTTTCTGCTTTCCCTGGCGGTTCCGTCCCACGGACGGTCCCTGACCGGGTTCCGCGCGCAGTCAGCCGGTGTAATCCGATGAGGACCGCGCCCTCGTCTTCACCACCGTCGCCATGGGCTCCGGTAAGAGCGTTGGCAGACGCGGTGGTCCCTCGTGACGATCAGGTGATGTCGCGGACGGCTTCCCGACGGTCGGGGCCGCGGCGGTGGCTGCGGTCGTTGGATTGGCTCGTGGGCGAGGGGGTGCATGCACGGGCGTCGGCGACGACGCTCCTGGTCGCGCAGGACCTGGCGACGCGAATGGACTTCGACACTGGTGAGGTGCGGTACTGCCTCAAGGACATGGTGGGTCGGCTAGGGCTGTCACGCGCGACAGTCAGCCGGCATGTTGCGTACCTGCGGGAGATGGGGTCGCTGGCGTGGGTGGAGCGCGGCAGCCGTACCAACGTGCGACGGGCCAGCGGCCTGGACGGGTACGCCCGTACGTCGACGGTGTACGGGGCGGTGATCCCGCCCGCGTACGACCGCGCGCTCGGCCATACCGTCGTCGGGTCCGGCTACACCGCCCGGATCGTTGTCGACCGCCGCGACCAGGTCCAGGACCCGGTCCGAGCCAGGGAGGCTGTGGATAACTCGCCCGTGGACAAGCACCGTTCAGGCCAGGATGAGACCCCTTCCCTCATGGTGCTTAAGAAAGTGGATCAATGTCAGGTAGCGGGTGGTAAAGACTCTTCTACCGCGCGAGCGCGGCCAGCCAGAGCCACATCCCGCCGCAAGAAACGAACGCTGACCATCCTCGGGTACCGGATCACCTCCGAGCGGATCGACCGGGCACGGCGCCTCGCTGTCCACGTCCGCCCCTTGGTGAACTGGACCCAGGGCGCCACACACGATCAGCTCTCATGGGTGCTGCTCGACCTAGTCGCCAAGAACTGGTTCGACACCCAGATCCTGATGTGGCTGCGTGACCTAGGCCAGGAGCTCGGAATGGCACGGTGGCGGCCCCGGTTCCCGCACCGGGTGATCGCCGCAGCACTGCACCGCCTGGACCGAGCCGAGACCGAGCGGCAGACGGCTCAGGGCCCCGACTACGACGACGCTCTGCAGCAATTCGTGCCGCCCAACCGAGCGTTCGGACAAGCCACCCAGCAGATCCGGCAGGATCCGTTCGCACGAAACGGCTACGTGGAGTACCCGCAAGTGGAGGACGTGCCGGTAGACGCGTGGGATCTGAGTCTGCTGCGGGAGGCGGTGGCCAGTGACCCCGACCTGGTGCTGGTTGCTGCGCAGCTGTCGGGGCGGGAGGCGGCCCTGCGGACCTACGGCAGTGCCGGCGCACGCGTCCTCGCTCTGCACGAGGAGCTGAAGACGACCGGAATGTCCTGGCCTGCGCCGTGACCAGGAGGGTGCGCGAATCGAGAGGGATGCCTGCCCTCGGGTGAGGGAAGGCAGGCGAAGTCGGTACGTGGTTGGGGGCCGCTGGCCCGGGCCGACCGCATCGAGAGTCCAGTGGAGGGGCGGACATGAGGCGCGTGACCACCAGCACCGCGGACCTCTGGCACCACTACGGCCGTGCCCGCGCCGCCACGGACCGCACTGTTCCTGACCGCTTCTCCTGAGCCTGGGGACAGGACGCGGGGCCCGGCGTGGAAGTTCTGGGCGACCTGGGCGGCCGCTGCGTGGGCGACCTCGGAGCCGGGGCCGCCCGGCATGCCGCGCACCTGGCGGTGCAGCACCAGCCGGCCCGGTCACCGCGGTCGACGCCTCGCCCGCCCAGTACGCGATGGCCACCGACCTGTACGGCGATCTCGCTCCGCGCCTGCGCATCGTGCACTCCGACGCGGTGCCTCACCTGCAGACGATGCGCGGCGCGTACGACGTGCTGTACAGCGTCTTCGGAGCCCTCGACTTCACCGACCCGCGCGAGCTGCTGCCGGCGGCCGCCGCCGCGCTGCGGCCAGGCGGACGACTGGTGTTCTCGACACTCGCCCACTACGTGAGCGGGGCGACCGCTCAGCCTGATGTGATCGCGGCCGACGTGCCGGCCAACAGGCCGGACGGTGAGCAGGGCCGATTGCGCCGCTGGGTGCTGCAGGCGCAGGTGTGGACCAGGCTGCTCGACGAGGCCGGGTTCGCCGGGATCAACACCGTCGTGCTGCCTGCCGCGACCGAAGGACCACGCACCGCAGACACGCTGCTGGTCCGTGCGCGCTGCCCTTCCTGACAGGGCAACTACCGGCGGTACCAATAGCTATGGACTTGCTCAACGTCGGCTTCGAGGACGTCGCGGAGGTCGTCATCGTCCGGGGGAAGGTCCAGGCCGAGTGCGGCGGCGACCTCCCGGTAGGGCATCGTCATACCCGGGTCGCCCGCGGCGACCAGAGTGGACAGCAGGTCCTGGTCGGCGGGCGTGGTCTCGTCGACGCGGATGAGGACCCGAACGCGGTCGGCGAGTGAGGTGCGGGGCAGCGCAGAGCCGAGCTGCCGTTCCAGCTGCCCCCAGCTGGTGGTGGTCTGGGCCCGGGTGGCCTTCTTGAGGGCGCCGCGTACCGCCAGGGCCGCTGAAGCCAGTACCTCCGGCTCAAGCTCCCGGTGGGGGCGGAGCGGTCGTGCTGGGGGCCTTTTGTGCGGGAGAGGCGAATTCTCCGGCGCCGGAGGCG
The DNA here is from genome assembly GCF_029893805.1 of Streptomyces sp. SAI-135. NCBI lineage: Bacteria > Bacillati > Actinomycetota > Actinomycetes > Kitasatosporales > Streptomycetaceae > Streptomyces > Streptomyces sp. SAI-135. The sequence goes on along the minus strand of NZ_JARXYP010000001.1, from coordinate 20,850 downwards.
GCTGCTTCTCCATCCAGGCCTGGGCGGTGCGCCGATCGCTGCCCGAGAGCGAGCTGCCGGCTGCGCTCGCCTCCGCGGTCAGCTGAGTGACCAGTCGGCGTTCCTCAGCGACGGACACGTCGGCGGCGCCGAGTTGGTGGAGGATGCTTCGAACTTCCCGTAACGCTGCTCGGCGTTGCCGGCGCTCCTGGCGTGCACCTTCCAGATGTTGTTCCAGTGCTTCCTTCGCCGATTGCTGCCTGCGCGGCGGCTGCGGCTTGGGGGCCTCCTGCGGCGGGCGGGGCCGGTTGCGTTTGCGGCGGGAGCGCAGGGCAGGGGGATAGACGACGGTCCGGCCCGCGTTGCCGGCGGACGGGTGGTCCTGTTGACGGAGGAAGGCTCGGGCTGCGGCCAGGACACGCTGCTCGGAAGGGCTGGCACCACGCCGGGTGAGGGTCGATGCGGTCTGCAACTGGGAGCGGACGGCCCAGGACCGCCTCTCGGAGACGGCCTGCGCGAGGCCGGCGAAGACCCGTTGCTGGTAATCCTCATGCCCGGTCAGCCACTCCGGGGCTTCGGCAAGGGCTTGCTCTGCTTCGACGCGGGCCGGGCCAGTCAGCGTTTCGAGGAAGGAGTCGGCGTGATCTGACGAATGCGCAGTGGGCGAAGCCTGAGTCGCTGCTCCGGGTCGGGAGGAAGCCCGGACGACCGCCGGTGCACACCAGGCGGCAGTTGATAGACGGCATACGCTGGTGCACCCGCGCTGGTACTCCCTGGCGGGACGTGCCCGAGCGGTATGGCCCGTGGCAGACCGCCTACGGTCTGTTCCGGCGGTGGCAGCGCGTCGGCACCTGGCGCCGCATCTTCGAGTAGCTGCAGGCCCGGGCCGACGCCCAGGGGCTTATTACCTGGGACGTGTCGGTTACTCGACCATCGCCCGCGCCCACCGGCCTGCGGTGGGCGCCCGCAAAGCAGGGTGATTTTGGCGCGCATCCGACGCCGGGGGAGGGGTGTTACGGCCGCAATCATCGCGGATTACGCGGCGCTGCTACGCAGCGATGCTCAGTCTTGCTTCTTCATCGCGGCCACCTCAGCTATCCGTGCTTGGACCTTCGGGTTCGAGGCCAGGGCTTCAGGAAGGATGGTGGTGGGGTACAGCCGCGCACTCACCACCTGCTCCAGAGTGAGATCCCGCGCCTCGGTCAGGTCGGTTTCACTAAGGCTTACGTTGCGCAAGTTCGCATCAAGAAAGCTTGTGTCGCGGACGTCCGCTGAGTCCATGCGCGCCCCAGTGAGGTTCGTGTTGAACAACGAGGCTCGGACGAGCTGCGAGGCGCGGAGGTCTGCGCCGGTCAGGTTGGCGCGAGTGAAGTCCGAAACTCGGAGGTCGGCTAGTGAGGCATTTGCATGGCTGAGGTTCGAACCGGTGAAATTCACCTGGTTCGGTACTGCGCTCTCAAGATTGGCGCCGCGGAGGTCGGCGCCACTGAGGTCGGATCCGGTGAGATCCGCCTGGCGCAAGTCCGCTTCCGACAGGTCCGGGGCCCTGCGGTCTTTACGCCAGAACCGGGCAAAGTCCGTCGTTCGGATATCGGCCTCATGGAGGTCGACGAAGGCGGTGCCGTCCTTATGGGATTCCCTCATCACCAAGACTTCGAGGGCAGCCGTGACGTCTGACGGCGGGCCTCCCGGCCGGTAGACGCTGGTCGTCTTGGCTGATTGGGGGGCATGAACGCGAACAAAGCCGCTGAGCACACGCACGACGGTGGACTGATCACGGGAGGAGTCGGTCATGATCCGCTGCAGAGCATAGATGCCCCCCAGGCGCACATCCACAGTGTCGGACCCGAGGTTGGCGACCGCATCGGTGTACCGATCCGTGATCTGTCCTTGCTCACTCAGACGCAGAGTGTCATGGGCCTGCTGGACGCTGGCGAAGGAGAAGATCAATGCGATGACGGCGGCAATGCCGGGCAGTGAAGTCGCGCTGACCATGGCCCACTGTGTCCGCAGCAGTCGTCGTTCGCGCTCTCGCTCCGCAGCAGCCAAGGTCGCGGGATCTGGTGGCGGAGCTGGAGGTATGGGACCGAAGGGCGGAGGTAGACCAGGTGGTTGAGTTGTCATATTCCCCCGAACTTTGACGGCTCTCACCCAGCACGCGTTGGTCAGTACTAGTAGGTCCTACTGTCGGTATTCAACGATAGTGACTCCGTGCGAGCCCTATGGGCGAAACGGCGGATTTGGGTAGATCTCCGTAGGCTTGCTGGAGAGGTGGCGGGCCACGAGGTCGGTCATGGCGAGGTGGATCGGGGCTTCGGAACGGATGGTCAGGGTCTCGTAGTCGCGGGCGAGACGTCGGTGGAGCATGAACCAGCCGTAGGTCAGCTCGACGGCCCAGCGCTTCGGGATCGGGGTGAAGCCCCTGGTCCCAGGGTGCGGGCGGTGATTTCCATGTCGATGCCGAGGGTGGCGGCGTGCTCGACGAGGTGCTGGCGGTAGCCGCCGTCCACCCACACTTTGCGGATGCCGGGGTGGTCGGCGGCAACCTGGTCCAGGAGTCGGGTGCCGGCGACGGAGTCCTGAACACTGGCCGCGGTGACCAGCACGGCCAGCAGGAGACCGATGCTGTCGGTGACGATGTTCCGCTTCCTTCCCACGACTTTTTCCCAGCGTCGATGCCCTGGCTGGAGACATGAACGCTGGTGGAGGTCTTGACGCTCTGGGCGTCGATCACGCAGGCCGACGGCTAGGCAGTTTCGTTTGGATCAGTCGGTCGTTGGTCCGGGTGTGCCGTTAACAGATGCGCAGTGGGCGCGGATTGAGCCGTTACTCCCGGACCGCACGCCGAAGCGGGGTGGTCGCTGGCGGGATCATCGTGAGGTGATCGACGCGATCGCCTTCAAGTTCCAGACCGGAACGCAGTGGGTCCACCTGCCGGAGAAGTACGGCAACTGGCGAGGCGTCTACAACCGGCTGAGGATGTGGGCCGTTGACGGCACCTGGGAGCGGGTGTTCACCGTGCTGATGGCCCAGGCCGACGCCGATGAGGACCTTGACTGGGCCGTGTCCGTCGACTCCAGGATCGTGCGAGCTCACCAGCACGCGGCCGGGGCCCGCAAAAAGGGGCCCCGGCCGGCGAACCGGGCGACCACGCCATCGGCCGGTCCCGCGGTGGGCTGACGACCAAGATCCACCTAGCAGCCGACGCCCGCTGCCGACTTCTCGCGTTCGTTCTCACCGCCGGACAGGCAGGCGATGCACCGGCCTTCACCGACGTCATGGTCCGCCTGCGTGTTCCCCGGCAGCGCGGACGCCCTCGCACCAGGCCGGACGTGGTCCTGGCGGACAAGGCCTATTCCTCCCGCGCGATCCGCAGCCACCTGCGCAAGCGCGGCATCCGGGCGGTGATCCCGGTCCCGGCAGATCAGCGTGGCCACCGGCTGCGTCGAGGCAGCCGGGGCGGCAGGCCGCCAGCCTTCGACCGCGAGGCCTACAAGCAGCGCAACACCGTCGAGCGGTGCATCAACCGCCTCAAGCAGTGGCGCGGCATCGCCACCCGCTACGAGCAGACAGCCACGATCTACCTGGCCGGACTCCACATCGCGGGCATCTTTCTGTGGTCCGCCCGCTGATCCAAACGAAAGCCCCTAGCCGTCACGCTCGGCACGCAGGCCCACGTGCTGGGCCGTGCTCGCTGACGATCTCAAAGCCCCAGTCCACAGCGACGGTTCAGAGAACGTCACGGACCTCGACGACGGTGCCGTCCAGAGGGCCGCGGGATCGGACCCGCTCGGTCAGCTGCCGTGTGGTGGGTCGACGATGGCCCGGCGCAGGGCTGCCCGAGCGCCGCGCAGGGTGGTGCTCAGTTTGCGCTGTGTTGCCCGGCTGTCGAGGCGCACGTCCAGGGCGCCGGGTAGCGGGCTGTCGGCTCGCAGGCCGGTCGGGAGGCGGGAGGCGTCGAGACCGTCCCGCTTGGCGATGAGGGTGCCGAGTTCGTGGCGGCTCACCGCGTCGGGCCCAGCGACGTGGTGGATGCCGGAGCCGTCGCCCGAAGCCAGTTCCAGGAGGGCGGTGGCCAGGTCGGTGACGTGCACCGGGCAGCGGATGTCGTCGGTGAACAGGGCGCCGTCGCGGGTTCCGGCGGCGAGTTCGTGTACGAAGCGCTCGTGGGCGGATCCCCCGTCGCCGATGATCAGCGACGTGCGGACAACCACCGCTTCCGGATACACAGCGAGAACTCCCGTCTCCGCCGCAGCCTTCGCCGCTCCGTACGGAGTGATGGGGTCAGGCAGGCTGGACTCGTCGTAGTGCACCCGGGTCCCGGAGAACACGGCATCACTGGACACGTGGACGAGGCGCACACCTTGTCTTGCAGCAGCCGTCGCGAGCCGGATGGGAGCCTGTGCCGTCACGGCCCAGTCGGCCCCACCGCTCGATGCGTTGATCACAAGACGCGGACTGACCTCGCTCAAGACGGCGTCCAGACGGCCGACGTCCCGCAGATCGAGGGAGCACCAGGCGACCTGGGCAGCGTCACCGGGCCTGGTGGCGTACGTCGCTGCCGTGACCTGCTCGGCTGCGGTCGCCTGCCGGACCAGCTCGGCGCCCAGGAAGCCGCTGCCACCGATGATCAAAATGGTCATGGGGCGAAACGGTAGACCGAACCCAGAAGGCGCTGAACAACGTCTACCGGTACAAGGCCACGAACGGGGGACCCGGCATCAGAGGCGACGGCAGCTGTCCGAAACCCTCGCCAGCTCAGACCTGGGCCCGTCTGGTCAGGCCTTCGTTTCAGCGACAGCCGCGCGGAACTCCTGGGTCATCAGGGTGACCGAGCCGCGCTGCACAGGAACGTCGCCGGACTCGGACGACACCCTGGTCACCGCAGCGCTCTTGCGCTCGTACATCGCGGCGTCCACGACGGGCCGATGCTCCTCGGGGACCTCCCGGGTGTCGGAACGGCGACCATCGTGCCGAATCGCGTGCCGATCCACCCGATCGTCTCGGCTTTCCCGTCCAGCTGCCGGGCCGCCTTGCGCATTGCAGCCCTGATCAGTTCGACTCCGCCGAGCCTGACGGCTTCCTCGTCGCCCAGGTTCACCTGGCAGGAGCCGCCGAAGCCGCCAGCGTTCTCGGGACTGCAGCGGCGCAGCAACGGGACCAGGGCCTCGGCCATGGCGATGCAGCGCGGGTCCTTCGCGTTGGAAGCCATCGGCGACAACATCAGAACCGCCCGGACGTAACGAGATGCCGTTCTGTGGGTCTCCACTCAATGGGGGTGGTGGCTCCAAGCGCGACACCGGCAGACGGTGGCCGTTCGTTCCCAGCCCGCGACTGCTACCACCCTGCTACCATGAGGTGTGGCTACGAATAGGCAGACGCAGGTCCGACTGGACGAGGGCGTGTTGGAGGCTGGCAAGGCTGCCGCGCGCTCCCGTCGACTCGACTTCAACAAGTACGTGGAGCGGCTCATTATCGAGGACACCACCGGTGCTCGTGCCGCCGGCATGGCAGCTGCACAGCGGCTCATCGATGAGCACGGCACGTTCCTCGACGACCTGGAGCAGCGACTCGACGCCCCGTACGGCCAGCAACAGCCTGGCGCGGCCGCGTGATCCTGCACGTCGACGAGTCCTGGGTTCTCGAAGTAGCGGAGCGTGCGGGGCACCGTGATCCGGCGGCCGACGACTACGGTGTGCCCATTGCTGCCGTCGCCCGCCACCGCGGAGAACTCCTCGACACTCCCGTCTACGACGGCGTCTTCGCCCGCGCTGCCGCCCTGGTGCACACCCTGGGCCGCTGCCGGTGGCTGGAGCGCTCCAACCTCACCGTCGCCTGCGCCGTCGCCGTGATGTACCTCGAGGCCAGCAACATTCCCGTCAACCCCACCCGGGAACAGCTCACCGCACTCGCCCACGAGCTCAACAACCCCCGCTGCACCGCCGAGCGGATCGCCTCATTCCTGCGCACCTGGAAACCCTGACCCGGACCAAGCGGTGATCACCTTCGGGCCCGGCAAGGTGAGCCAGCCGGGAGAGAACCCCGGTCGTCGACGTCGTTGAGGAGCGCCGCGATCTGCGCCAGGTCGCATCGCGGCGGCTTTTCTACCGGAGTACGGGATCAACGGCGTGACGTAGCACCTCACGCCGGCGCCTCGGCGACGGCCAGCACGCTTTGGGCCCACGTAAGTCGCTCCGCACTGAGCTGCTCGAACTTGTACCGGAATAGGCTCCGTTGGGTGCAGAAGTTCTGGATCATCGCGGCGGCAGTCCTGTGGGGTGCAGGCACCGGTCTGTTCATACCGCGCGCCGCCTACCGGCTTTCCGTTCCGCCCGAGGCGGCCTCGCGGACGACGTGTCCCGCCGGACACGCCTTCACCGGTCTCGCGAACGGCTGGCTGGGGCGGGCCCGCTGCACCGACGGCGACGCGTACGGCCCGAGCACGACCGCCCTCTCCGCTATCTCGGCCGCGGTCTGCGCGGTCCTGGCGGCCGCCGTCGGAGACCACCCGGAACTGGTGGTCTGGCTGCTGCTCATCCCGATCGGCGTGCTGCTCGCCACTGTGGACCTCATGGTCCAGCGACTGCCCGACGTGCTCACCCTCCCGCTCGCCGTGATCTCGCTGGGCCTGCTCGCCGTGGCGGCGCAGCTGCCCGGCACCGACGGTAGCTGGCGGACAGCCCTGCTCGGCTCTGTCGCGCTCGTCTCCTTCTGTACGATTCTGCTGCTGAGCAGCCCCGCCTCGTTCGGCTTCGGAGACGTGAAACTCGCCCTGACCATCGGGGCCGTCACCGGCTGGTACGGATGGGACATCCTTTTAGCTGGCACCTTCGCGGGGTTCGTGCTCTTCACCCTGTACGGCTTCAGCCTCATGGCCGCGCGCCGTGCCCACCGCACGACGGCCCTCCCGCTCGGACCGTTTCTCCTGACAGGAGCCGGGGTCGGCGTGCTCCTCGGCTCCGTCCACTAGGTGAGGGACGACCTCCCACCGTCAACCGCCATGGCGCACGAGCTTGACCAGCAGGTCGGTGTCCCTCAGATCGGGGAGGACCACCTCGGCGCCGGCGTCGCGGAGGGCAGCCTGGTCGCTTCGGCCGGTGGCTACGGCGATCACGCGCACGCCGTTGGTGTGGGCTCCCTCGATGTCGGCCGGGGTATCCCCGATCAGCACGGCGTCGTCCGCGGTCGTGTCGGCGCGCTCCAGGCACAGGCGGACGAGGCCGGCGCGTACGTCGTGGTCGTCCCCGTAGGCGCCCAGCTCCCACAGGATTGGGGCGTCCAGGCCGAAGACCTGCAGCTTGAGTTCGGCAACGGCGCGGATGTTCCCCGAGACCACGGTCTGCCGTACGCCTGCTTCGGCGAGGGCACCGAGGGCCGCCGCCGCGCCCGGCAGCGCATGGCCGCGCTCCCGCAGCTCGGCGGCGCGCTCCAGGTGCGCGGCGGTCGGGGCGCGGGCGAACCGCTCGAAGTCCGCGCGGTCTGTAGTCAGTCCGTGGAGCTTCGCTGTCTCACGAAAGATCACCGGCTCGGTGATGCCGTCGATGCGGCCTGCTGCCGCATGGGCTGCCCGGTGCTCTGCAGGAACGCGGAGGCAGACAGTTCGCGGCCCACACCGCGTGTGTCGATCAGGGTGTGGTCGACGTCCCACAGGACCAGTCCGGCCATTGAGTGCCTCCCCAACTGCCCAGCTAGAGCTGGGTCACAGCGTGTCACATGAGTATGAGCAGATCGTAGGCGCGGGCTCGGTACCAGCCTCTACGCTGACGCCACAAGGACGACCCGGGAAAGGGGGCGACACAGATGACGTCACCGTCGCGGAACCTGGCCGTGGGAAACACCTCCGGCGCTACCGGCAGCAGAAGGGGGACCGGCCGGTCGCTTCAGTCGCTGGGCTGTGCGGGATCACTCCGCGCTATCTGCACATGATCGAGGAGGGGAAGAAGGTCCCGTCGCTGGAGGTGCTGGAGCGGATCGCCGCGGTGCTGGGCGTAGCCCCGGCTGCTCTGCTGGCCGGGGAACCGATCAGCCAGCCCTCGCTTCCCGGCAGCGCGGCGCCGGCGGTTGTCCGGGCCCTGCTGATCCCCACCCGCGGGCCTTGCGGTACGTGGGACGCGGCGCGGTTGCGTGAGCGTGTCGAGCGGGCCTGGCACTCCTGGCAGACCTCGAGACCGCTTCACCCATGCTGCCCGCTTCTTGCCGGACCTGATCACGGACGTGGACGACGCTGTACGCCGCCACCGAAACGGCCACGATGCTCAGGAGCGGCGCGAGGTACTGCGAGTGGCCGCTGATCTGCACGGGTTGCTGCGCTCATACTGCCGCAGGGCCGGCCGCCTCGACCTCGCTCTTTCGCCGCCGAATGGGCCATGCAGGCCGCAGAGGAAGCCGACGACCCCGTGCGGCGAGCCGCAGCCTCGTGGAGCCTGGGCCACGCCCTGCTCTCCCACCACGAACCCGACGCGGTGGAGGAAGCCAAGGAGATTGCGTTCAAGGCCGTAGAGCAACTGCACGCCCTCCCGGCAGACACCGCCTCCCAGGCCGTCGAAGGAGCTCTCGAACTGGTCGCCATCGTCTCCGATGCCCGCCGCCGCGACTGGCCGCAAGCCCGCTGGGGCCTGGAACAGCGAGCCCTTCCGCTCGCCCGGACCGTGAGGGAGGGCAATATTCAGTGGACGGTGTTCGGCCACACCAACGTGGCCCTGCACGCGATGAGCATTGAGATGTTCGCCGGTGACGCGGCTGGAGGCCTGCGGCTGGCCGATCAGGTCGACACCAGCAGGCTGTCCAGCCGGTAGCGGCAGTTCACTTTCGGAGTCGAGGTCGCCTGCTGCTGCGACCTGCGCCGCGACGGCGCCGCCGTTGTGGTGCACCTGCTCAGCCTGGAAGATCTCGCTCCCCAGGACCTCTCCTGCAGCCCGCTGGCCTGCACCATGGTCTTGAACCTGCAACAGCGGGTACGCCGCACATTCCGCCGCCAGGTCGACGCCCTCGCCGGCCGCCTCCAATTCGCCTGAGGTCTCGGCGGCACGGAAGACAAACAGGCCTGCGGCGTAATTCCAGGAATCAGAGGCTTGTGGACGGGAGGGCGCCGGACCGGCGGCGCCCTCGACGCGGCGGCGCGGAGAAGCGGCTGCACAGCGTGATGCAGCAGGCTGCCAATCGAGCCGGGTCCCGGCACGGGCTCAGCCGAGCCTCAGGCCCCGCATCCAGTCGCTGTGCCTGGATGCGGGGCCCGGGATGGCCTCGGTTTTGGCGATGCCCAGCCTCAGCCTGAGATTTGGGCGCAACACATAGCCGTCTCGTGCGACTCGTAGAGGCTGAAAGGAAGGCGTTCGGGGAACGGTCACGGTGAGCCAACAGAACGGATCGTGCTCGCCTCGGGATGCCGCGGACCGTCGAGGCGGTGAGGTTGTTCCGACCAACTTGCCTACTCTGGACGCCGGTTGGTGACGATTTACACAACAAGATCACGAGTGGGATGCGCCTGGCTACCTTTACCACTCGTGACACAGTTACAAGACCTGCCAGCAAACATGTACATGCGCCTGAGTCCCGATGACCACTCCCGGGTGCGCGCTCTGTACGAAAACATCCGCGACGCCGATTCCGGCCGCTGATCTGCGACCCCACGGATCGGAAGCAGGTTCACGCACATTCGCAGTGACACTGCGCCCAGTATGCGGGGCGTTGCTAATCGACTCACCGGCCCTGACCATGGACGAACTAAATCGTGTGAGTCACACGATTAGACGCGGAGCTGGGGTCATCGCCGCAGGCTCCGTGTCTCTTGCACGTGCGATCGCAGGGAACTGAGCAACCGTCACCGCGCCGTGAGTGGGGGAGAGGGGGATCCGCGATTTTTTGCGAACTGTCAGTTCGCCCACGGCTCCTTTCCCGGTTCTACCTTCACGTGAGCCTCGGGTGGCGGAGGTAACCGGATGGGGTGCGGCGGGGCGGCTCGGGCGAGCGGGTGTGGCATGGCCGCGGCTGGCGAGATCGGCGTCGTCACCATCTGCCGGTTCCTCGCGTTGCAGGTGCTGGAGCGGCTGACTGAGCCCGGTGCGGTCAGCGTGAATCCGATGCCGGGCGCGGCCGCCGTGTCGTTCCTCGTCCCGGCGGATGCCGCCGGCTGCAGGCCGCCTCTGCCTGGCGCTCGCGGATCCACTGAGGTGGTGTTGTCCCCGTGCGGTAAGGGGGCGCCGGCCAGACCGCGCCGGCTCATGGAGCGCTCGCAGGGGCTGACGTTCGCGGCCGCGTTGTGCGAGTCCCTGGAGACCGTGGCGCAACGGTGCCCGGAGCGGGTGGCGGTGCCTGCCGATCTGGTGGGCGAGCTGCGGGTTCTGCGTCATGCGCGTAATGCGCCGTCCGTGCGGGAGGGGGTCCTCCGTGGCAGGGGCTGGTGAGATCGTGGCGCTCCGTACGGTGTTACCGGGCGTCCACCCCGAATTCGTACGCAATCTCCCAGCGGGCGTCAGGGACGGTGATGTCGGCGGTCTCCACCGCGCGGCCGTCGCCGTCGTAGTAGGTCCGCTCGATGACGAGGACCAGGTCCCCGCGGCCGATTCCGAGCAGGTTGGCCTGCTCCTGGGTGGCGCGGGCGGGGTGGGGGACTTCCAGCGCGGTGACGATGTCGACGCCGATGGAGCGCATCCGCTCGACGACGCCTTTCCCGGCGAGCGGGCCCATTTCGGGCAGCAGGATGGGTGTGTTGCCTGTGATTGCCATCGGTTCCCAGGACACGGAGAGTTGGGCGGGTCGTCCGTCGGCGAGGAACTCGTACTTTGTGCGGACGCACGGGTCGCCGGGCTCGATGCCCAGCCGCTGGGCGATGGGGTGCGGAGCGGGTGTGCGGGCCTCGGAGTGTGCCTCCCAGGTGCCCGTGCGGCCGAGTTCGGCCATGTCCGCGCGGAAGGGGCTGCCGCCGCGGTGTTCCCGGTGGCGGGAGCGGATCATGCGGCGGCGCCCGCGGAGCTCGGTGACGAAGGTTCCGGATCCTGCGCGGCCCTGAAGGCGTCCCTCGGCGATGAGCCTTTCCTGAGCCTTCTGCACGACGTTGGCGCCGACCTCGTACTCCTCGGCGAGCCGCGCACGGGAGGGCAGTCTTTCCCCAACCGCCCACTCGCCGTTGTCGAGTCGAAGACGCAGATCGTTGGCGACGACCTCGTGCTTCGGCGGCGGCGGTGGCTCCTCGTGGCCCATACGCGGACTCCGTACTGGTCAGCGGCTCCCTGAGTTTGGTGGGGGGTTGTTGGTGTGGGGGGTGGTGTGTGGGGTGGGGTGTTGTGGGTTGGTTGAGAGGGGTTGGGGGTGGTTGGGGGTAGTGGGGTGGGGGTGGGTGGGCTGGGGTTGTGTGGTGTTTGTTGAGTGAGGGGGTGGGGTGTTGGTGGTTGGGTGGGGGTGTTAAGGCTTGGTTGGTGTTTGTGCTGGTGAGAGGTGTTGGGGTGGGGTTGGGGCGGGGTGGTTCGTCTTCGCGTGGTGAGCGGGCTGGTCCTGGCTGGCGGGGAGGGCTGGCGTGGGGACGGGGACTGGGTTGCGGGGGGTGGTGTCTGGGGTCGTGGGTGACGGCCGCTGCCCTTTTTCGGTGTGCTCGGGATCGAGGTGGGGTTCAACTCTACGAGCTAGCCCGCTAGTTGAGGGGTTTTCGTGGGCCCTGTCTCCGTGAGGGTGTTACCGGTCGTGTGCGCTGGGTGATTGGATGGGGGTGTGGAAGAGGCCACCTTCTACCCGTGGGTGGCGGGGCGTTGTGCGGTCGGCAAGGCGATGGGGAACGCGTCTGTGGTGTCCGTGCCGCCGTCGTGCAGGTGGCATGGGTGTTGCGGGGTCGGTGAAGCAGGGGTGCGTGAGCGTGGCGTTCGTCCCGGCGAGGGATCACAGGTCTCTATCGCTGGTGCGCTCGGCTGGCTGGTGGACAGGGGTCGCGTCGATGTCTGGCTGAACGGGCTGCCGTGGGCGGCTGATGGGGTGGCTTGTCTCGGGTCTCACCGTTTGGTGCCGTTTGGAGAGAGGCTGAGTGAGCAGTGATGGAACGCCGTACCTTCCTGACGATCTCCGGCACTGCTCTGTCTGGTTGGGCTGTGGGCGGGGACGGCGGCCATGCAGGCGTGTTCGCCCGGGCCCACGGCGGTACACCCGTGGGTGAAGACCTCGTCGCCTCCTTGGAGGACTCCACCCGGCGCCTGGCGGGCCTGTCTACCGAGCAGCGCCAGCACACCCCCGCGCTCCTGGAGGCGCACCTGGCCGCGGTGACCGGGCTCCTCGCGACCGGCCGCTTTGCACCGGCCCTCGGGCTGCGCCTGCACACCCTGGCGGCTTCCCTCGCCCAGACCGTCGCCTGGCACGCCTTCGATGTGCGCCGCCACAGTCACGCGAGCCGGAGCTGGATTGCGGGTCTGCGCCATGCGCACGCGGCCGGGGACCGCGATTTGGGTGCTGGGCTGTTGGGTGACCTCGCCTATCAGGCTGCTTGGCGCCGTGATCACACCGCGGCGGCCGGCATCCTCCACTCCGCCCTGGCCCGCGCGCAGAGTCCTGCCGCCCGTTGCCTCATCCACTTGCGTCTGGCCCGCGCGCTCGCCGCGCGCGGGGACCGTAGTGACCGCGGTGCCGTGCTGCGATCCCTCGCGGCGGCCGAGCACCACCTCTCGGATGCCGGCGTCGACCGGCCGGCCTGGTGCGCGTGGGTGTCCGAGGCCGACCTCGCCGTCGACTCCGGACAGGCCCTCCTGGACCTGGGGGACACCCGCCGCGCCCACCAGTTGATCAGCGAGGGTGAACGTCTGCTGCCGCCCGCCCGCGACAAGACGAAGGGTGTTTTCCTCGCCTACCGCGCCGCGAGCTACCTCGATCTGAAAGAGCCCGAGCCCGCCGCGGCCGCCGCGGCCCAGTCCCTGCTCCTGGCCCGCCGTATCGGAGCACCGCGCTGCGCCCGCCTCGTCGACGACCTGCTCCCCCGCTTCAAGCCCTACGCCCGCGCGGACGGCGTACCGGAGCTCCTCCACCTCGCCGCCGCCTAGCTGCGCACGCGCAGCGATGGGCGCCGTGGTGCCGCGAGGTGGGGCTGGCTGTGGTGCCTGCCTGCGGGGGTGGGGTTAGGGGTTGGGGCGGGGGTGGTGGTGGGTTTCGGCGAGGTGGTCGAGGCGGATGGCGTCGAGGGCGGTTTTGGTGATGCGTTCGGTGCGGTCGGTGATGGCGGTGATGGCTGCTTGGCGGATGAGGCGGGTGAGGGATCCGATGCGGCCGGCGGTGCGGTGGTGGAGGTAGGGGGCGAGGCGGGGCAGGGTGCCGGGTTTGTGCTGCTGCAGGTCGAGGTGGTTTTCGATGTCGGTGATGACGTCGCGGAAGGGTTCGCGGGTGCCGTGGCGGGCGGGCAGGGGGCCGCAGGGGATGAGGCAGGCGCGGCCGGCGAGCTGGGCGCCGCGGACGCCGGAGAACAGGGGGGTGTCGGTGACGTTGATGCCGGCGTAGATGAAGGTGGCGGGCAGTTTTTCGGTGAGGTCTTTGAGGAGGTCGGCTGCCTGGGCGCCGTTGGTGGTGCGGGGGTTGAGGCGGTGGATTTCGTCGATGAGAACGAGTTGGACACCCGCAGCGGTGTAGGTGTGGCAGACGGCGTCGGTGATCTGGTTTTGGGTCATGCGGGCGGTCGTGGGGATGGCGAGGTAGCGGGCGAACTCGGTGATGAGGGTTTTCGCGGTGGCGCCGGGCGGGACCAGGACGTAGGCGACCGGGACTGGGGGGCGGCTTCGTCCGGGCGGGGGAGGGTTTTTGCGGGTGTGGGCGAGGTGGCAGGTGCGGCCCACGGACAGCAGAGCGGTCGTTTTCCCGGCGGCGGCGGGCCCGGTGACGATCAGTGAGGGACGTGCGGTGGCCTCCTGGTGGCGGCCCAGGACCATCAGGGTGCGGGTCTGTGCGGCCAGGTCGCTGATGGCGGGGGTGCGGATAGTCACGAAGCTGGAGTGGTAGGCCAGGCGTTCTGCACGGGGGCGCGGTGGTCCGCCCGGTGGGGGCGGGGCGGGCGGGTCGGTGGTCGCGAAGCGGTGCCAGCCCTGCCAGGTGGTCAGCGGCCAGGACGGTTCGGGTGGCTCGTCGCCTTCGGCGAGGGCGGGACGGGTGTTCACCAGGTGTCGGCTTCCTCGTGCGCGTTGTAAAGCCCGAACCCGGTGGTCGGGGCGGGCCGTTCGGGCGGGGTCGTACTGCCGGGCCGGTCATGGACGCCGTCGAGGCCGTGGTCCTCGTCGAGCTCATCGCCGTGGTCCTCGTCGAGGTCCTCGAGGAGGCCGTCCTCGTCGTCCTGGTCGAGGAGGTCGTCCTCGTCGGCTTCGTCGTCCTGGTCGTCCTGGTCGTCCTGGTCGTCCTGGTCGTCCTGGTCGAGGTCGTCGTCCTCGTCGGCTTCGTCGAAGTGGTCGAGGTCGTCGTGGTCGAGGTCGTCGAGGCTGTCGTCCTCTTCCCACGGTGCGAGATCCCCGGCCCCGGCCCCGGCCCCGGCCCCGGCCCCGGCCCCGGCCCCGGCCCCGGCCCGGGCCCCGGTGCCGGCCCCGGTCTCGGCACTGTCGCTGGTGCCGTGGCTGTGGCTGTGGTTGTGGTGTTCGGGGTGGCGGGGCAGGGGGAGCGGGGTGGTGCGGGCCATCACGGCTTGTTCGGTTCTGGTGGCGTGGCCGGTGTGGATGCGGCGCATGAGCTGGTCGACGGCGTCAGCAAGGGCGGCTTCCTCCTGCTCGCTGCCCCTGTCGTAGTGGTGGTGGGTGGTGGTGCGGATGTGCCGCCAGACGTCGCCCGTGAACGGTTCGTGGATGTGGTCGCGGTGGATCCACGGAACTTCGGTGAGCTTCCCGTTGGGCAGCCGTACCCAGACCTGGCGCACGTCGTGGGGGTTGTAGCGGATCTCCCACTTCCCGCCGCGGGCTGGGTGGGGGGAGCGCTGGCCGCGCCAGGGGGCCAGGAGGTCGGCGTCGTAGGTGCGGTGCTGGATGCGGATTCCGGCAGGGGTGATGGACCGCCAGTGCACCGGCAGCAGCTCGAGGTAGTCGTTGCGGGTGAGGGGGACGCGGACGTAGCCGGTGACCGCGAGCAGCGCGGCCCACATCTGGTTCGGGCTCAACGCCTTCTTGGGCATGAGCGGGTGGCGCAGGCTTCCGTGGGGCCGGTGGTGGTAGTGCACCAGCCACTCGTCGAGGAGGTCTTGCAGTTGGGGGACGCTGTAGCAGGCTTCGTGTTCGGCGTCGGGGCCACGTTGGGTGGTGTCGGATCCGGTGTAGCCGGGCAGGTGCTGGCCGAACAGGGCGTTGATGGTGTCAAAAGCGCGTTCGACGATGCCTTTGGCGGTGGGCGCGCGGGGCGGGGCGGGCTGGACGCTGATGCCGAGGTGTTCGCAGGCGGCGGTGAACGCGGCGGAGACGAAGACGTGGTCACGGTCGATGACGATCATCTCCGGCAGGACGACCGGCCGGGCCGCCGCCTGCTCAAGACGTTCATCGAGTGCGGCCAGCTCCTGGTGGGGCAGGGCCCCCTGCTGGTGGTCCATGCGCCAGATGTTTGGCCAGGTGGGGCGGGCGGGGTGCGGGACGGCCATCTCCGCCAGCAGCAGTGCCGCGTCCACGGCCTTGGTCGCGCTCGGACACAGCACGGCGGCCAGGATGGCGCGGGTGGCGACATCGACGGCGATCGTCAGAGCGGGACGTCTGGGGATGCCGTCGTCGAAGAGAGCGAAGACGTCCAGGCGGGTGGTGTCGATCTGGACCTGCTCGCCCGGCCGCAAAGCCGTGGCCGGAGTGAAAGCCCGCCCCTCGCAACTGGCCGGCACCTGCCGCACCCGCCCCGCCGGCAGTTCACCGGGGCGGGCAAGAGCCGCCACCAGCCGGTACAAGGTGGCCTGCGACGGGACGGGCACCACCCCGGGGCCGTACCGGTCTTCGAGGATCTGCTGGATGAGGGGGAACACGCCGCTGACGGTGCCCTTGGAACGGCCACGCCGACGACGCAGCGCCTCACGGACAGCGGCCACCACCCGCTCATCGGCCCGCCCGGTAGGCCGGGTGGCGCGGGTGGCGCGGTGATCGACCAAACCCCACAAACCCTGCTTGCGGTAGGCGAGCCGCATCCGCTGCACCGTCGTACGCGAGACCCGGCCGAACCCCAGCGCGGTCAGCTCTGCGGCTTTGGCCCGCTCCCGTTCGGCCAGCGTGTGCCGCGCAGGGTCGTACTGCTCACGTACCGCATCGTCGCTGCCCGGCCCGTCGGGCCGCCCGCACTCGACTTCCCGCACATGCCGCTGCCAGGCCAGCGCCTTCTGGCGGGCCGCGGCGGGAGCGGTCTCGAACAGCCCCCACCGCGGGCACGCCTGGGGCACCTCAGCCCCGACGACCATGAAGCCGGCATCAGCGAACAGATGCCCGGCCAGCACCACCTGGCCGGCGCCGTCCGGGCCGAGAAGACTGATCTCCTGCCCCGCCAGGGCCACCACCTGCCACCTCACGCCCTGGAAGCGGACCTGCGCTCCGACCTTCACCACCGGCCGGCTATCTCGCCGCACGCTCACCGCGCACCTGCCCGCCGACGGCCGCGGCCGTACCCGACCACCCCAGACCCAGCCCCAGAGCCAGACGGCGCCCCAGACCCGACCCCCGCCCCGGTTTCAGGCGGCGCTCCAGACCCAGCCCCAGACGGCGCTGTAGGCCCGGCCTCAGATGGTGCCCAAGCCCCAGCCCCAAGATCGGCCTTAGACGGTGCTCCGGGCTCGGCTCCAGATGGTGCTCCAGGCCCGTCTCCTGGGCTGCTCCAGCCTTGCGGGCCGACCAGGGCCCGCTCGTGCAGCGGCACATCCAGCGCCGTCGTGAGCATCCCGTGCCACAGGGCGTGGAAGACGACGGGCAGGACCTCGATGCGGGGCCCGGCCGCCCGGGCGCCTTCGACCAGGGGCCGCGGCCGCGTGAACGCTGCCAGCACGGTGGGCATCAGGTCTTCCCGCCCGGCATTGCGGGGATGGCGGTAGCCGGCCAGCCATTTCACGTTCGCGGCCAGGGCGTCGTCGAGCGGGGACAGACTCCGGTAGGTCCAGCCGACGTCCGCGCAGGCCTGCGCCACGACCTGCGCGGCGTAGCGGGCACGGTCGCCGCCGGCATCCGCATGGCTGGGGCAGTCGGCCAGCAACGCTGTGCCGTCGCGGTAGCGGGCGAACAGTTGCGGCACCCACGAGCGTACCTGCCCACGCCCGGTATGCCACAACAGCCGCACCGGGCGCCCCGCCAGCCCGCTGACCTCCGGATCCCGGTCCAGAACCATCAACTGGGCGCGCATCGCGTTCGAACCGGCAGCCACATGCCGTCCGGTCGTGGCCGACCACCACAGACCCGGCCCCCATCTGCGCCCCGGCACCGCCGGGAACGCCGCAACGGGCGCCAGGTTCTCGAAGGCCACCGCCGCGGCCGCCTCCTGCCACCGCTGCTGCACCAACTGCCCGACCGGATCCACAAACAGCGCCTCGAATCCGGCAGCGCCGTGCGCTCTCACTGGCTTCACCTGGCTTCCCGGCCGGACCGCCCCTGCGATCACCCCTCCTCAGCCAAGCCGTTTGCGCCGGCAACCAGGACACTTTCCGCGGTTCGGGCCACGAACGGGTCGCGCATGTGCCTGCCCGTTGACGAGAGGCGAAGCGCCACCCATGCACCCCGCGCTCGTGCGCCAGTGGTCGTCGCACCCGGGCCCGACAAGACCTGCCGCGCGATCGCGCAGACCGGTCCCGTCCGCAGCGGCGGCCACCCACCGCTACAGCTCACCGCACGGCATGCCGCAGCGTGTGCGTCAGTGGTCGTCGTGCCGGCCGCCGCTGCGCAGGTCCTGCACAGCCTCAGCGGACATGCCGGTCCACTGGGCGACCTCGTCCGGGGGCACGCCGGCGTTCAACGCGACCAGGACGGTCCGCTGCAGCGCGTTGTCGATCAAGTCGGTGCTGTGGCGCAGGGTGCGCACCAGCTGCTGGGCTACCTGCGCGGTCGGCCCGTTGGGGGTCCGGCGCACCTGCGCCAGGTGTTCGGCGGCCTTGTCAGCCGTGCCAGTGATCAGGGCCTGCTGTTCGGAAGGCACCGCCGCCCGCCACATTCCGCGCCAGCCAGGCGTCTTGTTCTCCCGGCCCAGCATCCGCGCCTGTTCGGCCAGGGTTGCCACCTGGTGGCCGGGACTCACCCCCCACGGGTCGACGGCACCGGATCCGGCCCCGCCGCTGCGCCGGCGGATGACCGCGCGCATCCAGCCGGCCAGCGGCCCCCCGTAGTCGCTCGCGGCCAGCGGTCCCAGCCAGGGGCGTCCCACCCGCTCACCGAGCCGACGGCACACCTCAGCGCCCACCAAAAGCGAGGGCAACTGCTCCGTACCGCCTCCGCGCCACACCAGTTCCGCCATGACCGGATCCAGCAACGCATCCGCGACGGCCACCACTTCGGGAAAAACGACCGCGTCCCGCCCCACCACCCGCCAACGCCCCGCATCAGCCCCGACACTGCCGCCCGCCACGAGATCCAGGCGCCGCGGCCAGATCGTCTCCCGCTCCCAGCAAAGAGCCTGCTCCCACCACCGGCACACCACCGCATGCGCCAGCACGAACACCTGCCACGGATCCGCCCCCGCCCGCACCGCCCGCCGCGCCACACCCGCCCACCGCCGCTGCGCCAGTGCCACCTCCGGCACGGCACGCAACTCCAGATACTCCAGCGGCTGGTCGGCGTCCGCATCCAACAGCCACCGCCCATGCCGTGCACACACCCGCTCCCGCCGCGGCACGTACCGCACCGCCCGCACCACCATCCCGGTGCGCCGGGCGGTGCACAGGCGGCAGCCGAACGCCACCGGCCCGGCCACCGCACCCGCCCTACGCCACACCGCCGCCGGCGTCTGGTGCCATTCCAGGAGCTTTGAGTCCCGGCGCCCCCAGGACGGCAAGGCCCGCGCCAGCACCTCCTGCTCCACTCCGCACAAGGACGCCAGGACCGCACGCCCCGTCCTGTTCAGCAGGACCTCGGCATCGGCCGGCACCCCGCCGCCCTGGCGCGGGGGCGGAGCGTTGCCCCACTGCCAGCACGACCACAATGCCCTCGCCTCCAGCCCATAGCGGTGCGCGAGACGGCCCAACAGCGAGGCGGTCGTTTCCCCGGCCAGGGGAGCAATGCGGAACACCCCAGCACGGCCAGGGACATCGAAGGGGACCGCGCCAGCAACGTCGTCGGTCATGGCCCTCACAAGGTCGGCGAGGCAGCCAGCTGCGGTAGCCCAGTCGTCGAAGCGCTGCCGTGGGTCATGCGGCCCCGAACAGGGTCCCGAACAGGACCCCGGAGAAACGGCCCCGGGGCCCCGTCGGGGGCGTACCGTCCAACGACGGCAAAACCTCACCGTCACGCGGGTGCCGGGCTACGGGACCCTCAGCACCCCGGCGACCTTCCGGACCAGCGCGGCGGCCTGCGACGGCAGGTACCTGTCGAGGGCGTCGACGTCGGCACACAGCTTGGCGCGCAGCCCGAGTAGGCACCCCTCGGTGAACAGCCCCTGCTCATCCACTCCGGCCATCTCGCCCGCCTTACTTCCCAGCGGTCGGCTGTCGCCCTCCCCGCCGGCCGGCGCCGCCGGCCCGGCTGCCCACGACAGCAGCACCCGCGCCAGATGCCCCGCCGGCACCCACACCACCCGGCCAACTGCTCCTGCGCCACCACATCGAGCAGCACCTCAGCGCCCCGTGATTCGGGTCCTTGCGCTGCACCCGGTTCGCCGACCGCCACTGCGCGGTCAGATCGACGGACTGCATCCCGTACGTGGCCGCCACACGATTCAGGAACGACCACGTCGTCTCGCCCACCACGGGCATCACACGCAGAACTGCCCTCACCCCGAACCGCCTCCCGCTTACCACCCCACCGGCCGACATCCCGCAGCACGCACAGGGGCGCCAGCCTCCCGACACCGGTGCACCGCAAACGAGCGCCACCGGCACCCGGTACCGCCCTGGCACACTGCGGCTGCACCACTCAGTGACCAGGGCACTGCGAGGGCCGGACTGCGCCGGGCGGAGTTCGTCAGACAGATTCCTGCCGCGGACCGGGTCGCTCTACGTGCTTGCTGCCTTGTGCGAAGCGCTTGGCCGGTGGAGTCGATGCTGGTCCAAGGGCGCCCGCCAATGAGGAAACTTGCTTGTTCTTCGAGCTTGCTTAACTAAGGAAACTCGGCAAGTAGAGTTAACTTGCCTCTAAACGGAACTTGCTTAACCAAGGAAAGTCTTCAAACTAGGCAAGTTGTCACTTTAAGTAACCGTGGGAGTGGATGTGGATCTAAGAAGTGACGGAGAGGAGTTGCCGAGGCACCTCTTCGAAGCGGGCCTGGACCAGCTGCGCCGCCTCTTCGGCGAAGGCTGGACAGTGGAGGCAGTCTCCAGCCATCACCAGGATCCCTCCGACTGGTACGCGGACCGCGTGATCGAGATCCGCTCCACCGACCTGGGCCACACCACCAGGTACGTGGTGGACCTGAAGCCCACACTCACACCCCGCGCCGTCAGCACCGAACTCCTGAGCAAGCTGCACCTGGTCCGTCAGGTGAACTCGTTCACCTCGCTGCTGGTCATGGCCCCCTGGATCTCCCCCAAGACCCAGGACCTCCTGCGCACCCACGGCATCAACTACCTGGACCTGACCCGCAACGTCTGGATCCGAGCAGACCGGCCGGCCATCTTCATCTACACCGAAGGCCAGACACGAGCCCCACGCAGCGCCTCGCAGTCCTCGCCAGCGGTGACCTTGTCAGGCTCAAAGGCCGAACGCCTGGTGCGCATCCTGGCCGACGTCAGGCCGCCCTACCGGGCCACCGACCTAGCCGAGGCAACCGGACTCAGCCTCGCCT